>JBILKO010000048.1:0-16840 GCA_044376615.1 Caulobacteraceae bacterium | reverse complement strand
GATGCTGGCAAATAGCTCAGGATCAGCATCCTTAACCGAAGCCCCGAAAAAGGCATCCAGGGCACCGGCGGTCTTATGGGCTTGAACAGTCATCAGGGGGCCTTTCTCAGAACGGGACGAAGCGCGGGCGGGCAATGCCCCTATTTACCGCCCCTTGGGGTTTGATCAATGCTTGGCTGTAAAATCTGGCGGGGAATGGGCCCTAATGTCGGCGCAATCCATCAAACATGGCGCGCGCGGCCCGAAACCTTAGAGCTTTTGCATCAGTTCGATCCGATTGCCGAACGGGTCTTCTGTAAAAATCCGTTTGTAGTCGGTAAGTTCAGAATCGGGTTTCACTACCCAGCCGCCCTTGCTCAGGACCGCTGTCAGCGCATCCAGATCGCCAACCAGAAACGCCGGATGGGCCTTTTTGGCGGGTCGGAAATCCGCTTCAACACCGATGTGAACCTTCACGGAACTATTCTCGAACCAGCAGCCACCGCGCGCGGCCATATCACTGGGCTTGGGAACCTCGGTTAAGCCCAGCACACCTTGATAAAAGGCCCGAGCCTGATCCTCACCGCCAATCGGAATGGCCAATTGAACGTGATCTAGGCCTTGGATCATCCGGCACCCGTCCCTTGAACAGTCAAGATTTTTGCTCAGCCAAGGCGCGCATGAGCTTGCCGATGGCGATTTTTTGCAGCACGCGCTGATCTGTATTGTGCGGCCCAATGGCGGTGGCCTCTATCCCCGTCTCGGTATCGACGGCGGCACAGCGCAAATAGGCCCCAAGCCGGACGAACTCGACAATAATGTCGCGATCGGCCGGGCCCGCCATCGCCGCCTAGGCAGCCCGTCCGCCGAGGCGTTGGACATTGCAGCGCGACCATAACTTGTCCAAGGCCCCGACCAGGTCATCCAGCATCTGGTCCGTATGGAAGGGCGTGGGCGTAAAGCGCAGCCGCTCGGTCCCGCGCGGCACGGTCGGGTAATTGATCGGCTGCACATAGATGCTGTGATCGGCAAGCAGCAGGTCAGACACCAGCTTGCAGTGCACGGGGTCGCCAACTAGCACGGGCACAATATGGCTGACCGATGGCATGACTGGCAGACCAACCGCGCGCATCTTGCGCTTTAGGCTTTCAGCGCGCTCCTGATGGCTCTGACGTACCTCGTCATGCGCCTTTAACCAACGCACGCTGGCCAAGGCACCGGCCGTCAAGGCAGGCGGCAAGGAGGTCGTAAAGATAAAGCCCGAAGCAAAAAGGCGAATGGCATCGACCATGTCAGCATCACCGGCAATATAGCCGCCCATGACGCCAAAGGCCTTGCCGAGCGTGCCTTCGATAATATCGATATCGGCCATGACGCCATCGCGCTCGGCCACACCTGCGCCGCGGACGCCATAAAGACCCACGGCGTGCACCTCGTCCAGATAGGTCAAGGCACCGTACTTTTTGGCCAAGGCGATCGTCCCCGCAAGATCGGCAATATCGCCGTCCATCGAATAGACGCTTTCAAACGCGATCAGCTTGGGCGCATCTTTCGATGCCGCTTGAAGAAGGCTTTCTAAGTACTCAAGATCATTATGCTTAAACACTTCGCGCTTACCGCCGCCATTGCGGATACCCGCAATCATCGAGGCGTGATTCAGCTCATCTGAAAAGATGATCAGGCCAGGCAAGATCTTGTAAAGGCTGGAAAGCGCCGCCTCATTGGCGACATAACCCGAGGTGAACAACAGGGCTGCTTCCTTGGCATGCAGGTCAGCGAGTTCAAGCTCTAAGGCAACATGATGGTGGGTTGTGCCCGATATATTGCGCGTACCGCCCGAGCCTGAGCCATTGGCGTCTATCGCCTCATGCATGGCTTGCAAGACAACAGGGTTTTGGCCCTGGCCCAGATAATCGTTCGAACACCAAACAACGATCTCGCGCTCACCGGCCTCAGAGACCCAGGTCGCTTTGGGGAACTGGCCGCAATGGCGCTTTATATCGGCAAAAACCCGGTAGCGGCCCTCTGACCGGACCTGACCGACGGCTGCCTGAAATGCGGCCTTATAATCCATTCACTTCGCCCTTGAGCCAAAATGCCGACCGAGGGCCCGCACCTTCATAGTCTGTATCTATCAAATCAATTCGATTGGCGCACCCTATTGAAACTTCAGCCGAAAGACAAATCCGTTCCAAAGGGCGAAATGCCGCACAATCTGATGCCAGAATTTACCCGGCCAAGGCCCAACCTAATCTCGCTTCGGTAATCACCGAGCTATGGTATAAGGGACACCTTTCCGAGAGGGCCGAAAGCATGACCGAGTTTTCAACCGCGTCGTCGATTCATTCTGACACACCCAAAGATGAGTCCGCTGACCGTAATCTCGCCTATTTGGCCTATGGCCTCTTATTCTTCTCACTTTTCTTTGCGGGGGCCCCTGCCCTGGTCGCACTTGTGATCGCCTATTCGAGGCGCGGCGATGTGTCCCCCCTGATCGCCAGCCACCACCGCTTTCAGATCATGATTTTCTGGGTCGCCATGGTCATTGGCCTGATCGGGGGCATTAGTGTGTTCGCATCCATTGGCACCCTGATCGCAAACATAGCGCATTCCATTAGCAATGGCGGCTCAATTTCGCTGAACACCTTCAGCCTAGAGGTCAAGGACGTGCATATGCCAGTCGCGACCGTGACCTTCGCCATCATCGCGATTGGGGCCACACTCTTGACCGGGTTTTGGATGGTTTTGGCGTCGATGTTTGGTGCCTTGCGTCTTGCCTCAGGCCGCCCAATGGGTCAAAGCCGCGATTAGCGCCCATCCCGTCGCATTTTTTGGATAATCCTATGCCGGTTCCAAATCTCGCCCCCTACCCCGCCACCCGTTTGCGCCGTTTGCGGCAAAGCGACTGGACGAGGCGACTGTTGCGCGAAACGGCCCTGACCCCCAATGACCTGATCTGGTCCATGGTGGTGCACGACGGCAAGGAAGACCGCATTCCCGTCGCCTCCATGCCGGGCATGGAGCGCCTCAGTGTTCGCGAAGCCGCTAGGGCCGCCGTTCAGGCGCGGGACCTTGGCATACCAGCCATTGCGGTATTTCCCCATATCGATGGGACCAAGAAGGATGCTTTTGGCACTGAGGCCCACAATCCTAATGGCCTGATTGCAGATGCGGTCAAGGCCATGAAGGATGCCGCGCCTGAAGTCGGCATAATGTGCGATGTGGCCTTAGATCCCTTTACCGATCACGGCCATGACGGCCTGATCGAAAATGGCAAGATCCTCAATGACGCCACGATTGAGCGCTTGATCACCCAGGGCCTGATGCAGGCGCAGGCCGGGGCCGATATTCTGGCCCCTTCGGACATGATGGATGGCCGAATTGGTGCCCTGCGCCAAGCGCTCGAGGGCGGCGATCATAGCGATGTCATGATCATGGCCTATGCCGCCAAATATGCCTCGGCCTTTTATGGCCCCTATCGCGACGCGATTGGCTCGGCCAAGGCCCTGCAGGGCGATAAAAAGACCTATCAGATGGATCCGGGCAATTCAGACGAGGCCCTTCGCGAAGTCGCGCTCGATATTGCCGAGGGCGCGGACATGGTCATGGTCAAGCCCGGCATGCCCTATCTCGATATCATCCGGCGCGTCGTCGACACATTTGCCATGCCGACCTTCGCCTTTCAGGTCAGCGGCGAATACGCCATGATCATGGCCGCTGGCGGCAAGGGCTGGATCGATGAAGAGCGGGCCATGCTCGAAAGCCTGCAGGCCTTTAAGCGCGCGGGCTCGACCGGGATCATCACCTATTTTGCGCCAAGGGCCGCCAAGCTGTTGAACGGCTAGGACTTCAGCCGCGCGACCAGGCTGGATGTATCCCAGCGGCGGCCACCCATGGCCTGAACCTCGGCATAAAACTGGTCGACCAGTGCCGTCAGGGCCAATTGCGCCCCATTGGACCTCGCCTCATCGAGCACGAGGCCGAGATCCTTGCGCATCCAGTCGACCGCAAAGCCAAATTCAAACTTGCCCTGAACCATGGTCTTCCAGCGATTATCCATCTGCCAGGACTGGGCCGCGCCCTGACTGATTGCGGCCAAAACCGCGTCCGTATCCAGGCCCGCCTGTTTGGCAAAGTGCACCGCCTCAGCCAGGCCCTGGACCACGCCAGCAATACAGATCTGATTGACCATCTTGGCGAGTTGACCACTGCCCGTCTCGCCCATATGCCGAACCGCCTTGGCATAGGCCCCCAGCACCGGGACAGCACGATCATAGGCATCGCTGTCGCCGCCAACCATGATGGTCAGGGCACCGTTGACCGCGCCCGCCTGTCCACCCGATACGGGCGCATCCAAAAATGCGCAGCCGGCGTAACTGGCCTCAGCCGCCATCGCCTTGGCAAGCTTGGCCGAGGTAGTTGTGTGGTCAACAATGATCCCGCCCTTGGCCATGTGCGGCAAGACGTCAGCCACAAGACCGCGGACATCATCGTCATTGCCAACGCACATAACGACCATCTCGCAACCCTCGGCAGCGGCAGCGGCCGTGTCGTGACAGGTGCCGCCATACTCGGCGCTCCAGGCCTTGGCCTTGGCTGATGAGCGGTTAAACGCCTGAACCGTGTGCCCTACCTTAGTCAAGTGCCCAGCCATAGGATGGCCCATGACACCCAGCCCGATAAACCCAATCTGCATTACACGATCCTAGGCGGCGTGAATTCGGCCATAGCGGCCACGATAATAGGCCAGGCTATCGCCTTCCATCGTATCAAAATCGGTCACTTCGCCGACTATGACCAGATGGTCGCCCATTTGATGGCGAGCATGAACCTTACAAGACAGCCGCGTCACCGCCTTAGTCAGCAAGGGGGCGTCTCCGGAGCGTGGTCCACTCACGACCTCATCAGGCTCAAGCCTATAGCCATCACCGCGTGCGAAGCGATCAGAAACATGCCGATCACCTTCAGCCAAGACATTTATGGCAAACGTTTCGGCCAAGGCGAACTTCGCCCCGCGCTCCGAAGCGTCATCAAGGCACCAGAGAATCAGCCTCGGCGTTAAGGATACGGAGGTAAAAGAATTAATCGTAACCCCTAGCGCACCTTGGCTAGCATCGGCTGCATCCCGGGCAATTGTAACCACAGCAACGCCTGTGGCATAAGCCCCTAAAGCCTGGCGGTATCTCGCTTTTTCGTCGATGCTCAAGGTGGAATCCTGTCTCGATGGCAAGAGCTCCGTGCCACGGGACCGAAACCCCATCTTAACATCCGGCCCCTATATGTTAGCCATATAGCACCATTCCATAATGAGGCGAGGCATGGCGGACGGCGAAAGACCGATCCTGATCAAAAAGATCAAGAAGTCGGGCGGCGATGGTCACCATGGCGGCGCCTGGAAGGTCGCCTATGCCGATTTCGTGACCGCCATGATGGCCTTCTTCTTGCTCATGTGGTTGATCAATACGACTTCGCCGGAGCAGAAAGTCGGCATCGCCGGCTATTTTGCGCCTGCCAGCGTGTCCGAATCGACCAGTGGCGCGGGCGGAATCTTGGGTGGCACGTCGCTTAGCGACGATAGCTCGCGTAGTACCGGCTCCAAGGACACTTTGGACCGCCTTGTCCCCCAAGCCCCACCAAGTTCAGAGGTTGGTAGTTCAACAAGCACCTCGAAAAGCAAAGATCAGGAAGAAACCGATCGGGCACGGCGTGACGAGATATCTATGGACAATGCCGCACAGTCCTTGCGCCAAGCTATGCAATCCATGCCGGAACTTGCCGAATTGTCCAAACAGGTCTTGATCGACAAGACCCCCGAAGGTCTTCGTATCCAATTGGTTGATCAAGAGGGCCGGTCCATGTTCGATGGCGGGTCAGCCAGACCCAATGCCCGTGCGCGGCTCTTGTTAGGGACTGTCGCCAAGATCATGACCAAGTTACCGAACCGGGTTAGCATTTCTGGTCATACAAGCGTGCCCCCAAACAATATCCGGCCGGCCGGCGTATGGGCACTCTCAGCCAACCGGGCCGACGCGGCGCGTGTAGTTTTGGAACAATCTGGCGTCACGCGCGATAGAATCTACCAGGTCGCGGGGAAAGCTGACGTTGAACCGCTTTTTCCCGATGACCCAACCCTTCCTGCTAACCGACGGATAACGATCACGCTGCTAAAAGAGGCGCCTGTTCTGCCGTCCGGCAGCGGGTTTTAGGCAAGTACCAATTGGGGTGATAGCCGGGCTTGAAGTCTGACCTGGTATTTGGCCTAATGCGGATCAATGGCGCCGAACGCGTCGCTAAGGGTACGACCAGGCCGTGACGCACCATTTCGCCCCCAGACAGATCCGGTTCTTTTTGACCGCTCCATCGCCCTGCCCCTATCTACCGGGCAGGAATGAGCGAAAAGTGTTTGCACACCTACCGGTTGCCGACGGCGCCAATGTTAATGATACCCTGACCCAAGTCGGGTTTAGGCGTTCACAAAACATAGCCTACCGCCCGTCCTGCGAGGGCTGCGACGCCTGTTGGTCCGCTCGGATCCCGGTCCCTGATTATGTCTTTTCCAAGTCGGAGCGGCGAAATCTCGAGCGCAATAGTGACCTGGTTCGCAAGATTGTGGCGGCGGAGGCCAGTGTCGAACAGTTCGACCTCCTAAGTGGATATCTGACGGCCCGTCATGCCGATGGCGGAATGGCTGAAATGGCGTGGCCTGACTATGTCGCCATGATTGAAGATACCGCCGTCAGAACCCAGATCGTTGAATATCGCCTGGCGACCAAGGATTCTACGCCAGGTGCGCTGGTGGCTTGTGCCCTCGTCGATGTCCTGGGTGATGGACTGTCCCTGGTCTATAGCTTTTTCGACCCAGAGCTGGCCAAACGCAGTTTGGGGTCCTTCATCATCCTTGACCACGTCGCCCAGGCCCGTGCCTTGAACCTGCCGAAGGTCTATCTGGGCTATTGGGTCAAGGGCAGCGGCAAAATGGCTTATAAGGCCCGCTTCAATCCGCTCGAAATCCTGCGTCCCGGCGGCTGGGCCCTGATGTCGGCGCGTGATCGTTCGTCTGAACCCGGCTCTATCCCTGCTTAAGGCCGAAACCGCTTATTTGCTGCAAAGCCCTTTGGCGCCATCTTACCCGCGCTGCTGCGACGCCCGACAAAGTCGGTCCAATCGGTCCAGGCCCGGTTGCGGCCAGCGGAATCAATCCAGGACGGGCCAATAGCCTTTGAGAACACAAGCGCGTCGCGCAGGCCGCCCTCGCGATAGGACTGCAATTTTACGCCCTTGCCACGGACCATTTCTGGCAGCTCGTCGAGCTTGAAGACCAGGATCTTGCCATTATCGCCGATAACCGCCAGGTGATCGCCTTCGGCATCCAGGCTGATACAGGCCCCGGCTTCATCGACGGTCAGTACCTGCTTGCCGGCCCGGCGGAAGGCAATCGCCTCGTCTTCTGGCAAGATAAAGCCATAGCCTGCCTTTGAGGCGATCACCCGCTTACGACCAGGTTTGTGGGTAAACACATCCAGTATCTTTACCGCATCATCAATATCGACCATCAGGCGCAAGGGCTCGCCATGGCCGCGGCTAGACGGCAGCTTGTCACAGCCGATCGTGAAAAAGCGCCCGTCGGAAGCGAAGAGTAGGAGCTTGTCGGTCGTCTCGGCTGGCACCAGAAAGGCCAAAGAGTCGCCTTCCTTGAACTTCAGCTCGGATGGATCTTGCACTGCGCCCTTGGCCGCCCGGATCCAGCCGCGCTCAGAGATCACGACCGTGATCGGCTCGCGGACAATCATGGCCTCTATCGCGGCGGCGGCATCGACTTGCGGTGCTTCAGCAAAGTCCGTCCGGCGCTTGCCCACAGCCGTATCGGGGCCAAGCACCTTACGGACGGCCTTGAGGCCCACACCAACGAGATTCCATTGCTTTTTTTCAGACGCGAGCAAGCCGGTCAGACCGTCGCGTTCCTCGGCCAGGGCGTCGTGCTCCCGCCGCAGCTCCATCTCTTCCAGCTTAGCCAACTGGCGCAGCCTTGTATTGAGAATGGCATCAGCCTGGATGTCGGTCAGACTAAAAGTCTCGATCAGCTTGGCCTTGGGTTCGTCCTCAAACCGGACAATCCGGATCACCTCGTCCAGATTAAGGAAGACAACCAATAGGCCTTCCAAAATGTGCAGCCGCTGCTCAATCTTGGCCAGGCGCCAGCTTGCCCGGCGCACTAGCACAACGCGCCTATGGTCCAAAAACGCCAGCAAGGCTTGCTTGAGCCCCATAACGCCCGGCGTGCCGCGCGCATCGAGCACATTCATATTGACAGGAAACCGGGTCTCGAGCGGCGAGAGCTTGAACAGGCTCTCCATCAAGATCTCAGGCTCGACATTGCGCGACTTGGGTTCAATGACCAGGCGCACATCTTCCGCAGACTCGTCGCGCACATCGCTGAGCAAGGGGGCCTTTTTGGCCTCAATCAGCCCGGCCAATTGCTCGATCAGATCGGCCTTTTTGACCTGATAAGGGATTTCCGTGACCACAATCCGGTAGCCACCGCGCGGGATCTCCTCCTTGAACCAGCGGGCCCGCAGGCGAATGCCGCCGCGGCCAGTCTCATAGGTCTCCAACATCGAGGCCTTGCTCTCGACGACAATCCCGCCCGTGGGGAAGTCAGGGCCTAGCACCAGGCCCATCAGGTCGGCCGTGCTCGCCTCAGGCGTTTGCAGCAATAAGAGGCAGGCATCGATTAGCTCAGCAGCATTGTGCGGCGGGATCGAGGTCGCCATGCCCACGGCGATGCCTGACGAGCCATTGGCCAAGAGGTTAGGAAAACCCGCAGGAAGAACGACTGGCTCTTCGTCTTCGCCATCATAAGTGGCGCGAAAATCGACGGCGTCTTCGTCAATCCCGTCGAGTAAAAGCGCTGCCGCTGGCGTCAGGCGACACTCGGTATAGCGCATGGCCGCAGCATTATCGCCGTCAATATTGCCGAAATTGCCTTGGCCATCGATCAGGCGGTAGCGCTGGGCGAAGTCCTGGGCCAAACGGACCAGGGCGTCATAGACGGCCGTATCGCCATGCGGGTGATACTTACCAATGACGTCGCCCACCACACGGGCGCATTTCTTGGCCGAGGCTTCTGGATCGAGCCGCAGTATGCTCATGGCATAGAGCAGACGCCTATGGACCGGCTTTAGGCCATCGCGCACATCCGGCAGGGCCCGGTGCATAATCGTCGACAAGGCATAGGCCAGATACCGGCGCGACAAGGCTTCGGTTAGGGGCTCATCAATAATGCGGTCACCGTCGGCGGGCCCGCCGGGTGGAATCACTGGCTTGTTCATTGTGACGGGAGACTAGCGGCAAACGCGCTGAAAATCTTCCCCCTTTGGGAATGCCCCCTCGCCCTAGAGCGCCCCCGCCTCGCGCAAGCGCTCCAACATCCGAGTTCGCGGGGTCGGCAAGGGCCGGTTCAAGGCTGCAAAAATATGGTGCTCGAGAAAATAGCCGGTCAGCGCTAGGCCCGCACCAATATCACCCTGGTCCAACCCGCCCTGGGCCGAGAGCATGAAGGGCGGCAGGGCTAAAAGCTTGTCGCGATAGGGCTCGCCCGCCGCGCGGCTCACCGCCCTGCCTGTACGCGGGCTGACATAGATGAGGTCGTCTTGACTGCCGGTCGCGGCGCAGCGCGAAAGATCCAGTCCGAAGCCCAGATCATCGAGCAGGCCTGCCTCAAACCGGACATAGACGGCAGGCCAGATCTCGGTCAGGGACAGACAGGAGACCAGAGCCTCAAAAGCACGAAATGCGCCAGCATGCACTTGGCGTTCTGGCAAGGCGCCAGCCACGACTGAGGCAGCAGAGGCCAGGCCCGCCAGGGCGAGTGGGTCATCAAACAGGGCCGATGGCCCCTCGCCTATGGGTTCAAGCGTTGCTGAGCCCAGCTGGTCCGACACCCTAGCCCGGTACATGACCACGACACGCGCCCCAGCCTGCAAAAACGGCTTGATCCGCCGCGATGCGGCTCCGACGACATGGGCGGCATAGCGCCCGTGATTTTCGGTCAGAAACTCAACAATCGCGCCGGTCTCGCCATGGGCACGGGCCGAGAGAACAAAGGCATCATCTTCCCAGTCGGTCATGGGCGAGGCCTGGGACTAGCCGTCGTTTCGAAAATAGGGCTCAACCGGACCCTGCAGTTTGACCGTCATGGGATTGCCCTTGCGGTCGACCGATTTGCCGACGGTCAGGCGCACCCAGGACTCGCTGACGCAATATTCTTCAACATTAGTCTTGTCTTCGCCCTTGAACCGGATCCCGACGCCGCGCTCCAACAGGGCTGCGTCATAATATGGGCTATTGGGATTGACCGACAGGCGATCAGGCAGTGTGTCACTCATGGCTTGGTCTTTCGCAGTGTTTCAGTAAGGACGCAGATCAGACATCGAAATCTAGGCCGAGATCGGCATAAAAGGCCCGCTCTTCCTGCCAGGTTTCGCGTACCTTGACGTGCAAGAACAGGTGCACGGGCCGGTCCAAGATTTCAATCAGGTCTTTTCGAGAATTTTCGCCAATCCATTTCAGGGTCTGGCCACCCTTGCCCAGGATAATGGCTCTTTGGCCCTCGCGCTCGATATAGATGGTCTGTTCAATCCGTACCGCGCCGTCCTTGACCTCTTTGAAGGCCGTGGTTTCGACCGTCGCGGCATAGGGCAGTTCTTCATGGACGCGCAGATAGACCTTTTCGCGGGTGATCTCGGCGGCCAAGAGGCGCACCGGCAGGTCGGCGGTCTGGTCTTCGGGATACAGCCAGGGCCCCTCGGGCACGAGGCTGGCCATGTGGTGCTTTAGGTCCTCAACGCCTGAACCATTATGTGCCGAGATCATGAAGACCTCCGTATAGACCCCCTCCTCGAACAAGGCCGTGGTCAAGGCCAGCAAGGCGTCGCGCTTGACCAGGTCAATCTTGTTCAAGGCCAGGACAGCCTTGCGACCGCTCGATTTCAAGGCGGCGCGAATATTGGCCGTATCCTCGGTGCAGCGACGTTCAGCCGCCTTGGCCGTCCCGTCCTCGACCGCAATCTCGGCATAGGCATCAACCAGATGGACAACAGCGTCGGCATCCTCTGCCCCACTCCAGGCCGAGCGGACCATGGCCCGGTCCAGGCGGCGGCGGGGCGTGAATATGCCCGGCGTATCGACCAAGACAATCTGGGCACGGCCATCCATACAAACACCGCGCACGGGAAAACGTGTGGTCTGAACCTTTTGCGTGACGATCGAGACCTTGGACCCGACCAGCCGGTTCACAAGGGTCGACTTACCGGCATTGGGCGAGCCAATAATGGCGACAAATCCAGCGCGGGTCGCGGCCAGAACATCCGTAGTCATATTAAACCTTCCCGGCCAAGCATCAGGCTGGCCGCTGCCTTTTCAGCCTCTTGCCTGGACCGGCCCTTAGCCCTTGCCGCATCCAAGCCCTCGACCTGAACCTCGACAATAAATTCCGGCGCATGATCAGGACCGGTGCGTTGAACGACACTATACACAGGAATTGGCCTTTTGGCCGCCGCCGCCCATTCTTGCAGGAACGATTTTGGGTTGCTTAAGGCCACCTGGCCCATACCCGCTTGACCAAGCGCTGCAATCTGTTCGGCCCAAAACTGGTCAAACACAGCCCTGGCCGCCTCAAGACCGCCGTCCAGATAAACAGCCGCCAGAACAGCCTCACAGGCATCGGCCAAGATGGTGTCTTGCTCGCGGCCTCCGCGCTTGGTTTCCCCGCCTGCGAGCCGCAGGGCTGGGCCAAGGCCCATTTGCCTTGCGGCCTGGGCGCAGGCCTGGCGATTGACTAGGATATTGTAGCGCTGAGACAGATCACCTTCCCGCGCCGCCGGAAACTGGGCCATCAAGGTCTGGGCCGTGCACAGCCCAAGCACCCGATCCCCTAAGAATTCCAGGCGTTCATTATGCACAATGGCGCGATGGCCGTCGCCAGCACTGGCATGGGTCACGGCCTGGTCGAGCAGGTTGCGATCCTTGAACACATAGCCCAGACGCGCTTCAAGCTCGGTTACCGCAGCAAGGCGTGCATTCATCTATTTCAGCACATGGGCGAAGCGGCTCAGGCGCGCCTCGGTAACCCAGGTCCAGGGCTTAAATATTGAAACGTCACGGTTCCAAGAGAGAAGAATAATCTGGGCGCGGCCAACCAGATTTTCAGCCGGGACAAAGCCAACCCCAATCTCTTTCGGAAAACGGCTATCAAGCGAATTGTCGCGATTATCGCCCATCATGAAATATTGGCCCTCGGGCACAACATAGACGCCGGTATTTTCGACCTGATCATTCGTGTCGAAGCCATAGGTCACATATTGGCGCCCTTCGGGATTGGTTTCCTTATAGCGGGTCGCCGGCTGGCTGATGCCGTTGCCCATATCAAGGTCCACCTGACCCTCCACTGTGCGCGGCAGCGGCTTATCATTGATATAGACCACCCCTTGGCGCACCTGAACCCGGTCGCCGGGCAAACCGATCAAGCGCTTAATATAGTCGGTCCGATTATCGCGCGGCAGCTTGAACACAATGATATCGCCGCGCGCCGGAGCTCGATCAAAAATACGGCCTGAGAAGATTGGCGGGCTGAATGGTATCGAATGGTGGCTATAGCCATAGCTGTATTTGGTGACGATGATGTAGTCGCCTTCCAGCAGGTTCGGCTCCATCGAGGCGGACGGTATGGTGAAGGGCTGAAACAAGAAGATGCGCAGGACCAAAGCGATCGCTAAGGCCGCGCCAATGGTCTTGATCATCTCCACCAGTTCGTTGGCGGCAGGCGCCTTAGTCTTAGCTTCGGGATTGTCGGTCACGCTCATGGATCGCCATCTCTGATTAGGTCCAGCAAAAGACCGGAATTGTTGTGGGTGCTAAACCTTTCGTGTCGCAAGGGCAAGGCAAGCGGCGGATTCTCAATCGATCGGCAAGGCCTCAATTATCACAAAGGCCTGAGCATAGGGGTGGTCATCGGTCATGGTCAGGTGAATGACACCGCGCATCCCGTCTGGCACCATCTCCCTCAAACGCTCGGCCGCGCCGCCGGTCAGGGCCAGGGTCGGCTGGCCACTACGTAGATTGACCACGCCCATATCGCGCCAAAACACGCCGCGGCGAAAGCCTGTACCCAGGGCCTTAGAACAGGCCTCCTTGGCGGCAAAGCGCTTAGCATAGCTGGCGGCGGCATCGGGTTTGCGCTCAGAGCGTTCACGCTCAATCTCGGTAAACAGGCGCTCGGTGAAGCGGCGACCAAACCGGTCAAGACTGTTCTGGATCCGACGGATATCGCACAGGTCAGAGCCAAGCCCGATAATCATGCCTGGCCGTCCCGCGCGGCCTGCATCGCGGCCCGCATTCGGCCAATCGCTGCCTCCAGCCCGACAAAGATGGCCTCACCGATCAGAAAATGGCCGATATTGAGCTCTGCAATCTGGGGGATGGCCGCAACGGGGCCGACAGTCTCATAGTCCAACCCATGGCCGGCATGGACCTCTAGCCCACGCGCATGGGCCTCCTGGGCGCCGGTTTGCAGGGCTTCTAGCAGGCGCAGGGCATCATCGCTGCGGCCCTGCTGCGCCGCCTCACAATAGGCACCCGTATGGAGCTCAACCACTTCAGCGCCAATGGCTTGGGCCACCGAAATCTGCACCAGGCTGGGTTCGATAAAGAGCGAAACCCTCACGCCCGCATCACGCAGGGCCCGCACCACAGGCGCGACCGCATTATGGCCCCGCGCCACATCCAGCCCGCCCTCGGTCGTCCGCTCTTCGCGCTTTTCCGGCACAAGACAGGCCGCATGTGGACGATGGCGAAGCGCGATATCGCGCATCTCGTCGGTCACCGCCATTTCGAAGTTTAAAGGCTTGCCCAGCTCTCGGCACAGGGCCGACAAGTGCTCGATATCGGCATCGCCAATATGGCGGCGGTCTTCGCGCAGGTGCGCCGTTATCCCGTCGGCTCCGGCTTGGAGCGCAAGCCGGGCCGCGCGCACGGGGTCAGGATGCGTCCCGCCCCGCGCATTGCGGATGGTTGCAACGTGATCAATATTGACGCCAAGCCTTAGAGGGATCATTTGGCTAGCCTGCGACTGCCAGGATCGGTCGTTGGAATGGCGGCGAGTTCTGGCGGCAGCGCGTCGGCCGGATAGGCGGGCACATCAAGGCTCGCCAAGGCGATCAAGGGCACACCGACATCGGCCTTGCCGCCCGAGCGATCAACGATACAGGCCGCCGCAACGACATGGCCACCGGCTTCCTGAATCGCGGCAATACATTCGCGCGAAGATAAGCCGGTCGTCACAATATCCTCCACCATGACCACGCGCTGACCCGCCTCCAGGCTAAAGCCGCGGCGCAGTTTAAAGGCCCCGCCCTCACGCTCGACATACATGGAGGGCACGCCTAGGTGCCTAGCCGTCTCATAGCCAGGAATAATCCCGCCAACGGCTGGAGATACCGCCACGTCCACCGCCCCGACCGCCGCGACGATCTTGCCTGCCAGCGCCTTACACAGGCGCTCAGTCCGGGCGGCCTCCATAAAGACCAGGTTTTTCTGCAGGAAGACTGGGCTGTGCAGGCCCGACGACAGGACAAAATGCCCTTCGCGCAAGGCGCCCGCCGCGCGGAACTCGTCCATAACGTCTTCGGTATTCATATCCTGGTCCTATCAAGAATTTATGGCGGTTTTGCGCCAGATTCAGGCCCCAAGGCAAGCCAAGCAAGATGAAAATCGCCTAGTCCTGGGCCCGGTCGACCGTATCGACCTCAGGGCAGGCGCGCAAAGCCGCAGATATGTGGGTGATGTGGCGGGCATCGCGCACATCAAGGTCGAAATCGACATCGAAATAGCCTGACTGGCGGTGATGCATCCGCAGATTGACAATATTGCCGCCAGCCTCGCCGATAATGGTACAGGCCTGCCCTAAGACGCCCGGCGCATTCTTGATCGTGGCCCTAAGCCGAGCATGGGAAACCGTATTATGCTCAGCCTGAGGCGTCCATTGCAGGTCGCGCCACAGATCTTCATTGTCCTCAAACTCAGCAAGCCGCGCACAGTCGATCGTATGGACGGTTAGGTCTTCGGTATCAGGATCAATAATGCCAATAATGCGGTCGCCGGGGACCGGGCTGCAGCAGGTGGCGAAATTCATCACCGCATTCGCATTCAGACCGCTGCCGCGCACAAAGAGGCGCGCGCCCTTGCCGCCCTCAATCGGGGTCCGCGCCGCCGCCGCCGCTTTTTCGGTGTCTTTCAGGCCAGGGAAAACAACCTCGAGCACTTGGCTGGCCATGGTCCGGCCCCGGCCAACGGATTCCAGCAAATCCTCCTCGCTCGCCATCGCAAACCGGTCGAGCGCGGGCCGCAAGGACACGTCAGCGCGCAGCTTGCCGGCCAGGGAAAAGGTCTGGTCTAGGCTGGTGCGGCCAAGCTTTACAAATTCATCCTTTTCCGTCTGGCGCAAATGTCGACGAATAGCCGAGCGAGCCCGCCCAGTAACCGTCAGAGACCGCCAGTCAGATGGCAGGGCGGGCTTTGTGCCGCGGATGACCTCGACCACGTCACCATTGGTCAAGGCGGTGCGCAAAGGCCGCAATTCACCATTGATCTTGGCCCCCAAGGTGGTCTCGCCAATATCGGTATGAACCGCATAGGCGAAATCTAGCGGCATGGCCCCGCGCGGCAGGCTGATCAAACGGCCCTTGGGCGTAAATACGAACACCTGGTCTAGGAACATTTCTAGCTTGGCATGTTCGACCAGCTCATCTACATCGCCGCCGTGTTCCAAGAGCTGAACAAGATTGCGCAGATTGACCAGCGGGTCGCGTCCACCAGCGGCCTCAGCGGCCTCAGCATCAAAGCCGTAGGACTTGTCCTTATAGCGCCAGTGGGCGGCCACGCCCTCTTCAGCGATCCGGTCCATGGATTCGGTGCGGATCTGCATCTCAATCCGCATGCCGCGCGGGGCCACGACCGTGGTGTGTAAGGAACGGTAATTATTGCGCTTTGGAGTCGAGATATAGTCCTTGAACCGCTCGGGCACCGAGGGCCAGGCGCGGTGGATGACACCAAGCGCGCGGTAGCAATCATCCTCGTGATCGACAATCACGCGAAAGGCATAGATGTCCGACAATTGCGAAAACCCGATCGATTTGCGCTGCAGCTTACGCCAGATCGAAAACGGGGTCTTTTCGCGGCCAAAGACGCGGGCCTCAATGTTTGCTGCCTTGAGCCGTGCGGCGATCTCAGCGCTGACCACGGCAACGGCGGGCCCTTGGGTGACGCGCAGGCTTTGCAAGCGCAGGACAATAGCATCGCGGGCATCAGCGTTTAGGTGTTCAAAGGCCAGCTCTTCCAGCTCTGAACAAAACCTGTGGCATCCAATGGACCGTGCGAGCGGCGCATAAATGTCCAGGGTTTCGCGGGCAATCCGCTCGCGCTTTTCGGGCTTTGCGATAAAGCCGAGCGTGCGCATATTGTGCAAACGGTCGGCCAGCTTGACCATCAGGACCCGCACATCCTTGGAAATAGCCAGGATGAATTTGCGCAGGTTCTCGGCCTGCTTGGTTTGCTCAGACGCCAGTTCCAGCCGCGACAGCTTGGTCACGCCCTCAACCAATTCAGCCACTTCCTCGCCGAACAGGCCGCTGATCTCATCACGTGTGGCCTGGGTGTCCTCGATCACGTCATGCAATAGCGCTGTCACGATCGTGACCGTATCCATCCTATAGTCGGTTAGGATCCCAGCCACCTCGATGGGATGGGCAAAATAGGGATCACCTGAAGCGCGGGTCTGGGAGCCGTGCATGCGCATAGCATAGACATA
>JBILKO010000009.1:0-48418 GCA_044376615.1 Caulobacteraceae bacterium | reverse complement strand
GATCCGCACCCGGCCCAAACGCGACTGAACATCAATCTTGGGGCTGATTAGGCGAATGCGTCCCTCCAAGACCCGTCCCGAAGGCAGGGTCACCTGCGCCTTATCGCCGATATCCAGCTTAACCAGGTCCAGCTCAGGGGCCTCAGCATCCAGCTCGACCAGGCCGCCGCGCGCAATCTTGAAATAGGCGCCACCGCCGGACACGTCGCCTGGACGGACTGTGCGCTCGAGCACCCGGCCGGCGACCGGTGCCCGCACGGTCATACGATCATGCCGGGTCAGGAATTCTTTAAGCTGCGCGGTTTGGGCGGCCAGGGCAGCCTTGGCATTGTCGGCCTGGAAGCGCCTTTGCTGGATCTGTTCGTCAGACAAGACCCCGCGCCCATCTAGTCCCGCAACCCGCCGAGCCTCGTCTTGGGCCAGCTGGGCCGCTAGGGTCTGTTGCTGCAGAAGCGCCTTTTGCTGATCGATCTGGGCGCGTAGTAAGGTGTCATCAAGCTGGACCAGAGGCTGGCCTTGTTTGACCATGGCCCCTTCCTCAACAAACACCTTGGCGACGCGATAGTCGACCAGTTCGGACCCTGCAGCCGCCTCTTCGCGGGAGACCAAAAGGCCGCTAGCGGCAATTCCGCCGCTTAGGCTTTTCATCTCAACCTTGGCGACGCGGACCGAGCGCGCTTCGCCACTGGCGGCCGCGGCGGCATTGGGGGCCTTGGACTTGCCACAGCCCGCCAAGGGTACGGTGATCAAAAGGGCCAGGGTGCAGCTGGCCAAGAGTGCGGATCGGGTCATGGGGACGGGGCTCATTTCGAAACTTGCTTTGTCAAATCAGCGGACCAGCCGCCGCCGAGTGCCTTAAAGGCCTGAACCGACCTTTGCAGCGCAGTGATTTTTGCGCCGGTCATGGCTGACCGGGCGGCGCGCCAATTGCGTTCAGCCTCAAGGGCTGTGTCCATGGGGATCAGGCCGGCCTTATAGCTGAGGACGGCGGCGTCACTGGCCTTGTGGGCCCGCGCTTCGGCGTCGGTGAGCAGCTCAAGACTCTTTTGATCGGCAGCCAGCCGGACCATGGTGTTTTCCGTTTCCGCAAACGCGCCCTGAACGGTCTTTTCATAGCCAATCACCGCCTGGGTCGCCCGGGCCTTTTGGACGCCCAATTGCGAGATCAGGAGCGGCTGATCAAGAATGGGTACAGAGACTCCGCCCCCCATCGACCAGAAGGAAACGGTCGAGCCGTAGATCTTGGACTGGCTGTCTGACCAGCCTGCGCCAGGCAGAAGCGTAAAGGTCGGGAAAAAGGCCAGCTTGCTAAGCGTCACCGCACCCAAGGCGGCAGTCAACCGCGCCTGGGCTTCGCGCACATCAGGCCGGCGCTTCAGCAGATCGCTGGGTAGGCTAGCGGGCACACCCGGGACCGGCCCTAGCGCTTCGGTCAAGGTCAAGGAGGCTATCGGGTCAGGGCCGCGCCCCAGCAGGGTCAAGAGACTTCGCTTGGCGGCCTGATATTCGGCCGTTAAACGCTCCAGCTCGGCCGTGGACTGGGCCAGGTCCGCTGCCGCCCGGTCTGTATCATAATCGGAACCAAAGCCGCGACTGGCCTTGATACCGGCCATATCAAAAAGCTCGGTCTGGATACGGACGGTCTCTTTCGCGTCGGCCTGTTGAATGCCAAGGCCGCGCACTTGAAACACACCTTCGGCGACATAGGCGGCCAGGGCGGCGCGGGCGGCCTCGGCATTAAACCGCGCTGCAGCCAGGTCGGCCCGAGCGATCTTGCGTGTAAAATAATGCCGACCAAACAGGTCCAGCTCCCAGCTGACCTGAAACTCCCCCGCCGCTGTCTTGGATTCGCCCGCCTGAGACAATAGTGGCGAGCCACCGCTAAGCTGATCAGTCTCGGTGCGAGTGATATTGCCGCGCACTGCGCCTTGGGGATATAGACTAGAAACCGTCTGTGACCGAATGGCCTTGGCTTCTGCCAAGCGGGCAGCGGCCAGACGCGCATCGGGCGAACTCGCCAGAGCTTGTTCGATGAGTTTGGTTAGGTCCTGATCGTCATAGAGCCGCCACCACTGATCGAGCGCAACAGGCGAGTCCTTTGATACTGCCAATTGCCCCGCTTCATATGCCGACGGCAGGGTGACATTGACAGGTTTAGGCACGGCCGCACAGCCGGCCAAAACCGGGATCATCAGACAGAGGATCAGACCAAATCGCGTCATCGTAATTCCCGAAACGGACCGCGCTACTGCCTAGTCCCTAGCCCATGAGCATATAGGTTACAAACGATCAACGGCAAAATTAAATTTGTGCAATGCAGCAAAACACTAATAGCACCGTGATTTACCTTGCGATCAGATTAGGCGCGATTATCGTGCCGACCAAATCTATAATGAGGTATGGACGATGCGCGGATTTAAACTTGGACTTGTTGTGACAATGGCCTGGGTGGGCGCAGCCTTTGCGACCGAACCGGCCGTGCCAATTGAGGCCACTCGCCTGTCTGACCATATCCGCATCCTGGCCTCAGACGAGTTTGAGGGCCGCGGCCCCGCCACCGAAGGCGAGAAAAAGGCGGTTGCCTATATCTCTGACCAGATGAAGCAGATTGGCCTGGTGCCAGGTGCCAAGGACGGTGGCTGGACCCAGCCGGTCATCCTCAATCGCTTTACGATTACGCGGCCGGTCAAGGCGGCAATCAATCTGACTGGCTGGAACCGGCCCCTGCTCGATGGTGATGATGTCATGATCGGCTCGCGCCGGGTTGGGACTGAGGTCAAGATTGATCAGGCCCCCTTGGTCTTTGTCGGCTATGGTGTTCATGCGCCAGAACGCGGCTGGGACGATTTCAAGGGCGTCGATCTGCGCGGCAAGGTCATGGTGGTCCTGGTCAATGACCCTGATTTTGAGACCGCGCAAGCTGGGGCTTTTGATGGCAAGGCCATGACCTATTATGGCCGCTGGACCTATAAGTTCGAAGAGGCGGCCCGTCAGGGCGCGCTTGGCGTGCTGGTCGTGCACGAGACGCCCGGCGCAGGCTATGGCTGGGCCACGGTGCGCAATTCCTGGACCTCCGACCAATTCGACATCGTGCAAACCAATCCCAATGCAACGGCCCCTATGGAGGGTTGGGTCCAGCGTTCGGTGGCGGTGGATCTGTTCCGTCTAGCCGGACTTGACTTTGAAAAGTTGAAGGCCGAGGCCCAGACCAAGGAGTTTAAACCTGTCGCCCTCGGCGACGCGACCTTATCGACCAGTTTTGCCGTCTCGGCTCAGACCATCACGTCCTACAATGTGATTGGCCGCCTGCCGGGCAAGACCCGTCCCGACCAAACCATCCTCTATACCGCCCATTGGGACCATCTTGGCCGAGGCACCCCCGATGCCAAGGGCGACACAATCTACAATGGGGCACTGGATAATGCCTCGGGCGTGGCTGGCCTGTTAGAACTGGCCCGGGTGTTCAAGGCCGGACCCCCGACCCAGCGATCGGTCGTGTTTTTGGCCGTCACAGCAGAAGAAAAGGGCCTGCTCGGTTCAGACTATTATGGCGCCAACCCAGTCTATCCCCTGTCCAAAACCGTTGTGAATCTGAACATGGATGGCCTGCCCTTGGGCGGGCCATCACGTGACGTCGTCGTCGGCGGCGCTGGCAAGGGCACGATTGAGGATGATCTGGCCAAGGCCGCAGCCGAACAGGGCCGGGTGATTGCCATCGATCCTGTCCCAGAGGCTGGACACTATTATCGCTCTGACCATTTTCCGTTTGCCAAGCGCGGCGTGCCTGCCCTGCATGCGGGCGCGGGCGAGGACCTGATCAAGGGCGGGCGTGAAGCCGGTGAGGCGGCACGTAAGGACTATATCGTCAATCGCTATCACCAGCCCGCCGATGAGTGGAAGCCCGATTGGGACTATTCCGGCGCAATTCAGGATCTAAACCTGCTCTATACGCTGGGTCATGATTTGGCCGACAGCAATCGCTGGCCAGAATGGAAACCGGGCGCAGAGTTCAAAGCTATTCGTGATGCCAGTTCCAAGGACCGCCGCTAGGCCCGGCCCGCCCCGCCATCAAAGGGTTTGACGGCCACAACCGAGCTGCTAGCCTGTATATTAACAGTGATAATAAACCGTCAGGGACGCACCTCATGGGATCGCATTTACCAAAGGCCTGCATAATCGGCGCGGGCTGCTCTGGCTTTACCACCACCAAGCGGCTCAAGGATTACGGCATCCCGTATGACTGCTTTGAGATGAGCGATGATATTGGCGGCAACTGGTATTACAAAAACCCCAATGGTCTGTCGGCCTGTTATGAGAGCCTGCACATAGACACATCCAAATGGCGTCTGGCCTTTGAGGATTATGCAGTCCCGTCCGACTGGCCTGATTTCCCGTCCCATGCCCAGTTGCTGCAGTATTTCAAAGACTATGTGGACCAATTTGGCTTAAGGCCGACCATCACCTTTAATACGGCTGTGACCCTGGCTGAACGGGCCGCCGATGGCCTGTGGGACGTGGCCCTTTCGACCGGTGAGACCCGGCGCTATGACGTCTTGATCGTCTGTAATGGCCACCATTGGGACCCGCGCATTCCAGACTATCCCGGCACATTCGACGGCGTGGCCTTCCATTCGCATGCCTATTGCGACCCGTTCCAGCCCTATGACATGCGTGGCAAGAATGTTGTCGTGGTCGGCATGGGCAATTCGGCCATGGATATTGCCTCAGAGCTGGCCCAAAGGCCCATGGCCAAGACCCTGTGGGTCTCGGCTCGACGTGGGGTCTGGGTCCTGCCCAAATACATGAATGGTCGTCCAGCCGACAAATCGGCCATGCCGTCCTGGATGCCGCGCAAGCTGGGCCTTAAGCTTGCCCGCGCCGCGATCAAAAAGACCATTGGAAATATGGAAGACTATGGCCTGCCCAAACCGGACCATGAACCCCTATCCGCCCATCCATCAGTCTCGGGCGAGTTTCTGACCCGGGCTGGCTGCGGCGATATCAAGTTCAAGCCTGCGATCAAGGCCTTCGAGGGCCACAATATCCGCTTTGCCGATGACAGCATCGAGCATGTCGATGCGGTGATCTTTGCCACCGGCTATAAGATCAGCTTCCCCTTCCTGACCGATCCGGCCTTTAAGACCGATGCCGATAACCGCCTGCCGCTGTTTAAGCGCATGGTCCCTGCTGGTGTCGATAATCTGTTCTATATGGGCCTGGCCCAGCCATTGCCGACCCTGGTCAATTTCGCTGAGCAGCAGGCCAAGCTCTTGGGCGCCTATCTGGCCGGGCGCTATCACCTGCCGTCAGCCAAAGAACGGGCTGAGACCACCGCCAAGGACGAGGCCTTCTATCTGGGCGGCTATTACAATTCGCCGCGCCACACTATCCAGGTCGATTTTAGCCACTACTGCGCCGACCTGACCAAGGAGATCGCGCGCGGCACCGCCAGGGCCAAGGCAGCGGGCTGGTCGCTGCCTGTGCCTGCGCGGGCGGAGCAGGCTATAAGCGCCTAGCCCCTAACTAGTCTCGTGTGACAATCGGGAAATCGCCGTCGCCCTTGTCGAACAAATCTGTCAGCTTACGAAACGCCCCGGCATCTCCTTCGATCTTGGCCTTGCCGGTCAGGACGGCGGAAACCAGCGAGGTTCCGGTCATGACGCTGCTGAGGAACAAGGGCCTGGGCACGGTTAGGGTTGCGTCCACCGGGCCAGGCGCGGCGGCCATTTCGGTGATCATGACACCGTTGCGGATGCGGATATAGACGCGCTCATTGCGGTCAGGAAACACCATGGCCAGCTTCAAGCTGACGCCCTTGGCCTTGTCGGCATCCAGGCGCACGGCCAAAAGGTCAAACAACATTGGAGTGGGCAGATTGGCGATCATATCGGCCGCGATGGCCACACCCGCCGCTGACTTTTGAACCCCTTGGCGAAGCTCCTTGGCCCCGACCAGATACATGTTTCGACCAATCGCGCTTTCGGCCTGATAGCCCATCTGGTCATAGGCCCCAGCCAGCATGTCGCGCGCCGCCTGGTTCTTTGAATCGGCCATGACCACATTGTTCAAAAGCGTCGAGCCCCAGCGATAATCGCCCGCCTCAATCGCTGTCTTGGCCAGGGCCATGACCTTGTCCGCCCCGCCCATGGCCTCGACATATTTGCGGCCAGACTCGGCTGGGGACAGCTCTTGCAAATGCACAGGATTGGCGTCGTACCAGCCCATATAGCGCTGATAGACGGCCCGGCTATTAAACCGCATGGTCCCGTAATAGCCGCGATTATACCAGCTCTTGGCCAGGACATCGGGAAGCGCGATCTGGTCGGCGATTTCAGGCCCGGTCAGGCCCTTATTCATTAGCCGCACCGACTGATCATGTAGGAACTTATACGCGTCGCGATGGTTTTCCAGGAAGGTATTGACCTCGCCCATACCAAAGCGCGGCCAGCCATGGCTGGTGAACATGATGTCGCTTTGGGCACCATAGAGCCGCACGGCCTCACTCAAGTATTCCGCCCAGGCCTTTGCGTCGCGCACCAGGGCGCCGCGCGGCGTCAAGACATTATGCATGCTGACATTGGCGTTCTCAGCCATGCACAGGATGCGCATATCCGGCAGGAAGAAGTTCATTTCTGATGGTGCTTCGGTACCTGGCGTGATTTGGAACTGGACCCGCACCCCGTCCAGGGTCAACTCTTGCCCAGTCTTGGTAATGCTGACTGTCGGGGCGATCAGGGTGGTGGTCCCGCGCGATACGGCCTGGCCAATACCGGCCCCCATCTGGCCATCAAGCCCTGGGCTAAGATTAAAGCCAAATTGATAGGTGGCGCGCCGGCCCATGGCTTGTCCGGCGATCACATTCTCACTGACGGCATGCTCCAAAAAGCCGTCCGGCGCGATGACGGGGATCTTGCCCGCATCGACATCGGCCTGGCTGATCATGCCCTTGGCACCGCCAAAATGGTCGCTATGGCTGTGGGTATAGATCATGGCCACAATGGGACGGGCGCCCAGCTTTTCATTGACCAGGTCCAAGGCCGCCTTGGCGACCTCCATACTGGTCAGAGGGTCAATGACGATCCAGCCCGTATCACCCTTGATGAAGGTGACATTGGAAATATCAAAGCCGCGGACCTGCCAGATCCGGTCAGAGACTTGAAACAGGCCCGCCTTGGACAACAGCTGTTCATGCCGCCAAAGACTGGGATTGACCGTATCGGGAACATCGCCCTTGATAAAATCATAGGCTGCCAGGTTCCAGGCTACGACCCCATCAGCCCGTTTGATCAAGGGATCGGTGCGCGTGCCAATAAAGCCGCGACTGGCAAAGTCAAAATCCTGGCGATCTTCCAGCGGCAGGGTCTTGGCAAAGGCCGCTTGCGCCGCCTTGGTCGCCTCTGAGGCCGGGCTGCCAGCCTGTGCAGCAGAGTAGGCCAGGCTAATGGCCGCAACACATCCCATCCAAACCTTGGCCCGCATGACGCACTCTCCCATAAAGTCCATTCCGCCTCTTGGCGTGTTGCGCCCATGCTAGGGTCAGTTGCGATCAATGGGAATGAGATTTTAACGGTTTGCCGCTTCCTCCTGTGGGGGAGGATTTGGAAACGATAAATCTTCCCCCCTTGGGGGAAGTACCGGCGAAGCCGGGGAAGGGGGCAAAGGTTAGCGCAACCCCCCTCCACCCCTTCGGGGTCCCCCTCCCCCTTTGGGGGAGGATTATGTTAGATTAGACGCTAAGCCACCTTGGAGGTCTCAATCGCGTTGAAACTGGGGCTGCGCAGCCGGTCAAAGCGGGCGGCGGCGCGGCTGAAGAGGTCTACCGGATCGAGGCCCAGGGCTCGGGCGATCGTATAGAATTCCAAGAGCTCAACCCGGCGTTGGCGCTGTTCGATGGCGCAGATATGCGACTGGACCTTGCCAATCCGCTTAGCCAGCGCCCTTTGGGTCAGGCCTGCCGCAAGCCGCGCCTCGATCAGCAAATCAACCAGGACAGCATAGTCGTCGGTAAAGATCGCATTCATGGGATCACGCTGACAAGGCCGTGGCCGCAGCAGCGGCGCGGGCAGTTATGGCGGGCCAGTCTCCGGCCTGGATCAAGTCATTCGGCGCGATCCAGGTGCCGCCGACGCAAAGGACATTGGGCTCAGCCAAATAGGTATTGGCATTGTCGAGACTAACGCCGCCGGTTGGGCAGAACATTGCCTGGCCAAGGGGACCGTTCAGGGCCTTGAGCATGGCCGGCCCACCGAGAATCGCCGCTGGAAAGAGTTTCATGGTCGTCAGGCCAGCGGCCAGGACAGCCATAACTTCTGACGCCGAAGCGACCCCGGGCACGAATGGAATGGGGCTAGTCTTTGCCGCCTCCAAAAGCTGCGGTGTTGATCCAGGGGACAAGGCAAATTTGGCACCAGCTGCGGCAACGGCCCGCAGGTCTGCCGCAGATAGAACTGTACCGGCACCAACCAGCATGTCTGGGACTTCGGCCGCGATCGCCTCAATACAGGCCAAGCCCGCTGTGGTGCGCAAGGTCACTTCGATTGCGTTCAAGCCGCCGGCCAGCAAGGCCTTGGCGATGGGCAGGGCATCATTGACCGACTCGATGGTCACGACCGGCAAGACCCTTGCCCGCCGAAACAGGTCTTGAATATCCAGGCTCATTGGGCCGTCTCCGCAACAGAGGTCTTGGGCAATAACAGATTGGCCGCCCCTATCAGGCCCGGCTGAGCATGGCGGATCAGGGCGATGGGCAAGGTCCCCAGCAGGGGCCGCGACCGGCCCTTGGCCTCAAAGCGCGAGCGCACGGCGGCGGTATTGAGAAACTGCGTCATGCGCGGGGCCATGCCGCCCGCGATAGCGACCGCTGATGCGCCCTGGATCAGGGCAACATCGCCCATGACCGAGCCTAGGATCAGGCAAAACCGCTCCACCGCTTCGACGGCCAACGAGTCGCTGCCCTTGATCGCGGCCTCCAAAATGGCGGGCGCTCCGGGCGAGATGACCGCCCTGCCCCGGACCTGAGACAAGGCTTCATAAAGGTGGCCAAGGCCAGGTCCCGACAAGATGCGTTCATTCGAGACCCGCGGGAACTTACCCAGCATGACCTTTAAGATCTCGATCTCAATGCCATCGATGGGGGCGAAACTGGCATGGCCGCCCTCGCTGGCAATGATCACCTCGCCGCCATCGGCATTGAGGATGCGGGCACCGACGCCAAGGCCCGTGCCAGGACCCACAATAGAGACCACGCCGCTCAGCTGATCTGGCCAATCGGGTCCAGGCAGGGCTTCCCAGTCCTGGTCACGTAGGGCCCCGACCGCATGGCCGATGGCCGAAAAGTCATTGATCACGTCCAGCCGGTTAAGCCGAAAGGCGTTTTTCATGCCCTCAATGCTAAAGGACCAGTCACGATTGGTCAGTTGGATCTGATCGCCGGTCACAGGGCTGGCGACGCCAAATGCGGCCTGATGCGGGCGCAGGCTCGGTTCAAGTCCGTCAAGATAAGCGGTTAAACACAGGGCCAGGCTGGCATGGTCCGCCGCCGCCAGGTCCTTGCGGTGTTCAAGATGCAAGGCGCCAGACGCGTCGCGGCGCGCCAGGGCGAATCGCGCATTTGTGCCGCCAATATCGGCAACCAGGCCAATCTGATCATGCGCCAACGTCATGGGTTGGGATCCTAAATCTGGCAAAACAAGCCGCCGCCCTGATCGGCAGGCAGGGCCTGGCTGCGCAATTGCGCAAACAGCTCTCGGCCAAGGCCGCGATGAGACGTCAGGTCCAGCTTGAAATCGGGGCGGGCCGCAAGGTCTTTTTCCAAAACCTCGATATGCAGGCTGCCGGTTTCGGCGTCTAAGGCGATCATGTCGCCATCCTTAATCTTACCAATGGCGCCGCCGTCCAGGGCCTCAGGCGTGACGTGGATGGCGGCCGGAACCTTGCCCGACGCGCCCGACATCCGACCATCGGTGACCAGGCCGACCTTTTGGCCGCGATCGAGCAGGGTACCGAGCACGGGGGTCAGGTTGTGCAACTCGGGCATGCCATTGGCCTTGGGGCCTTGGCCGACAATGACGGCGATAAAATCGCCGGTCAGTTTACCAGCTTCAAAGGCAACCTTAAGCGCCTCTTGGGTGGCAAACACCTTGGCCGGGGCCTTGACCTTGTGGTCTGCAGCCTTGAGCGCAGAGGTTTTCAAGATTCCCCGCCCCAGATTGCCGGTCAAAAGCGTCATGCCGCCATGCGATGAGAAGGGGTCGGAGACGGGCCGCAACACGTCCAGATCACCGCTGACCGCAGGGGCATCACGCCAGCTCAAGGTCTCGCGGTCGAGCCAGGGCTCCTGGGTTTGAAGGGTAAGCCCATAGCCGCTGACGGTCTGCACATCCTCGTGCATTAGACCTGCCGCCAAGAGCTCGCGGAACACAAAGCCGCAGCCGCCAGCCGCCTGGAAATGGTTTATATCGGCGACGCCATTGGGATAGATCCGGGCCAGCAAGGGCGTCACCTCGGACAGCTCTGCAATGTCTTGCCAAGTCAGGACAATCCCCGCCGCCTTGGCCATGGCGACCAGATGCAGGGTGTGATTGGTTGATCCACCGGTCGCGAGCAGGGCCACGGTCGCATTGACCAGGGCCTTGACGCCAATGACCTTATGAAAGGGCGTATAGTCCTTGCCCAGCGTGCTGATCTCGACGGCCCTATGCGTTGCGGCTCGGGTCAAGGCGGCGCGCAGGGGCGTGTTTGGCGCGACAAAGGCCGAGCCGGGCAGGTGCAGGCCCGTGGCTTCCATCAGCATCTGGTTAGAATTGGCCGTGCCGTAAAAGGTGCAGGTGCCGGGCGCGTGATAGGACTGGGACTCAGCCTCAAGCAATTCAGCGCGGCTCGCCTGGCCCGACGCATAGCGCTGGCGGACCTTGGCCTTGTCAGGATTGGGCAGGCCAGAGGGCATGGGGCCTGCGGGCACAAAAATGGTGCCGAGCTGACCAAACCGGGCCGCCGCGATAAACAGGCCCGGCACGATCTTGTCGCAGACGCCCAGATAGAGCGCCGCATCAAACAGGTCGTGCGACAGGCCAATCGCCGCCGACAGGGCAATCACATCTCGGCTGAGCAGGGACAGCTCCATACCGCCGCGCCCCTGGGTGACGCCGTCGCACATGGCAGGCACCCCGCCAGCGACCTGAGCGGTTGCAACCACTTCGCGCGCTGCCTTGCGGATTAAGTCCGGATAGGTCTCGAACGGCTGGTGCGCCGAGAGCATGTCATTATAGGCGGTGACAATGCCGATATTGGGCCGCTCGGCCAGCTTCAGCGCCAGCTTATCCCAGGCCTCGTCCGCCGCGGCAAAGCCATGGGCCTGGTTACCGCAACTGAGGCGGCCGCGGGCCGTGCCATCATGCAGGGCCTGGGCCATCTGGTCTTCATAATCGGCGCGGCTATCCTTGCTAGCGGCGGCGATCCGGGCGGTGACAGCGGCGACAACGGGATGAATCGGGTTCATGGCTCTAGTCCAACCATTGACGGCCCGACCGCTCGGTCAGGCCAAAGGCGCCGGACGGCCCCCAGGATCCGGCAAGATAGGGCTTTGGGGTCATCTGAGCCTCGAACCAGGCCTTTTCCAGCCCATCGACAAACGTCCAGGCCTGTTCGACTTCATCGCGGCGGACAAACAAGGTCCGGTCGCCACGGAAGACATCGAGCAATAGGCGCTCATAAGCAATCCGCCGCCGCCCATTTTCGCCGCCATAACTGCTGGATAGGCTCAAGGACAGGGGCATGTTTTGCAGGCGCATACCGCCATGATCCAAGCCCGGGCGCTTATTCATCAGGGTCAGCGAGATATCTTCATCGGGCTGCAGATCGATCACCAGGCGGTTGGGTGACAGGTCTTGGCTGCCTGCACCCTGAAAGATCGAGTGCGGCACCGGCTTGAACTGGATGACAATCTGGGTGCGGCGCTCGGCCATGCGCTTGCCGGTGCGTAGGAAGAAGGGCACGCCGGCCCAGCGCCAATTATCAATTTCGCAGCGCAGGGCTACAAAGGTCTCGGTATCGGTCTCGCGCCCAACCTCGTCCAGATAGGCGGTCACCGGCTTGCCGCCGACATTGCCCGCCATGTATTGGCCGCGCACACTGTGCTGCTGGGCTGAGGCCTGAGTGAAGGGGCGCAAGGAGCGCAGGACCTTGACCTTTTCACTGCGCACGGCGTCGGGGTCCAGATCTGAAGGCGGCTCCATCGCCACGAGGCAAAGCAGCTGCAACATATGGTTTTGCACCATGTCGCGCAGGGCGCCGTATTCGTCATAATAGGGCCAGCGATCACCAATGCCCTCGGTCTCGGCAATCGTGATCTGGACATGGTCAATCGTGCGATTGGTCCAGAGCGGCTCAAACAAGGTATTGGCAAAACGCAGGGCGATCAGGTTCTGCACCGTCTCCTTGCCCAGATAATGGTCGATGCGGAAGATTTGCTCTTCCTTGGCCACCGCTGCGACCGCGGCATTGATCGCCTTGGAACTGGCCAGATCGCGGCCGATCGGCTTTTCCAGCACCAGGCGGGTGGAGTCGACGATCAGGCCTGCGGCTTTCAGGTTGGTGCAGGCCGCGGCATAAAGGCTGGGCGAAAGCGCAAAAAAGAAGGTGAGCTGCTCAACCGGTCCCATAGCCGTGGCCAAGGCCTTGGCACCATCAGGCTTGGTCACATCGCAGGGCAGATAGCGGATGCGGGCCATGAACCGGGCGACTAGGGCGTCATCAACACCTTCGCGCCCTCGCAAAGCGGCCTCTAAGCTCGATTTAAAATTGGCCTCGGTGTCGTCGTGACGCGCAACGCCGACCAGGCTCAGATCCTTGGGTAGCAAGCCATCTGCGTCCAGATGTAACAAGGATGGCCACAGCATCCGCCGCGCCAAATCGCCGGTTGCACCCAGCAGGACCAGGGCCTGGTTCATATCTGTTTCCACCGTTTCCACCTGGACATTTCTGCCCGCATTCTTCGCCTTAAGACAGCGATAGTATAAAATGACAGCGTTGTCTTACACCATTTTTGCGAAATGACCAGTCCTTCCTATCGCGTCGCTTGCACAGCGTGATAGAGCAGCCGGCTATTGCTACGCTGTTTGAAAGCCTCACGAATGACCCTGCCTGTTCTGGCCAATCGAACCCATAAGATTGACCCTTTTCACGCCATGAACCTGGTCAAGAAGGCCGCGTCTATGGCCCAGGCAGGGCAGTCGGTCATTGTCCTAAGCATTGGTGAGCCCGATTTTACCGCCCCGCCCATCGTGGTCGAGGCCCTGCACCAGGCCGCCTTGCGCGGACAAACCGCCTATACGGGCGCGCTTGGGATCGAGCCCCTGCGCCGAGCCATCGCAAACTATTACAAGGACGAGTTTGGGATTGATCTGGACCCCGGCCGGGTTGTGGTCACGGCTGGAGCCTCTGCGGCCCTGACCCTGGCCTGCTGCGCCCTGGTCAATCCGGGTGACCAGGTCCTGCTCAGCGACCCGACCTATCCTTGCAATCGTCAATACATTAATGCCTTTGATGGCGAGCCGGTCCTGGTCCCGGTCGGGCCAGAAACCCGGTTTCAGCTGACGGCTGATCTGGTCGAGCGCAATTGGGGCCCCAAGGTGCGCGGCACACTCGTGGCCACCCCCGCCAACCCGACCGGCACGGCCATTCCCTTTGATGAGCTGGGCAAGATCTTGGACGTTGTCCGAGTAAAGGGCGGGTTCAGCATTGTCGATGAGATCTATCTGGGCCTGCAATATGACGGCAAGGCCCGCAGCGCGCTGGAATACGGCGATGACATGATCATCACCAATAGTTTTTCCAAATTCTTCAATATGACCGGCTGGCGATTGGGTTGGCTGGTGGTGCCGCCAGCCTTTGTTGCGACCTTTGAAAAGCTGGCCCAAAACCTGTTCATCTGCCCCTCGACCCTGGCCCAGCACGCGGCCCTGGCCTGTTTTACGCCCGAAGCCATGGCGATCTTTAAGGCGCGGCGCGACGAGATGCGGGCAAGGCGGGACTATATTGTCCCAGCGCTAAAGTCGCTCGGCTTTGACGTGCCGGTGACGCCCGACGGAGCCTTCTATGTCTATCTAGACTGCAGCCGCTATTCGCATGACAGCAATCAATTTGCCCATGACATGCTCGATGCCACGGGCGTAGCCCTGACCCCAGGCCTTGATTTTGGTACTAACCAGCCGGAGCGATATCTGCGCCTATCCTATGCCACCAGCCTGGACCAGCTTAAGGATGCGGTCGCGCGACTGGGGGCCTGGCTCCCGACCTTGCTTCAGAGGGCCTAGACCTCCGCGGCCGGTAGGCTGATATCGACCCTCAGCCCACCTAGCCTTGCCCCAGCAAGCTGCACCCAGCCACCATAGGCGCGGGCCAATTCATCGACGATGGATAGGCCTAGGCCCGAGCCTGGCGCAGTTTCATCCAGCCGTGCGCCGCGTTGCATGACCTCGGCCCGGCGCTCGGGCGGCAGGCCGGGTCCATCATCCTCGATAATGACCAGGAAACGGCCCGCCGTGGCGGCCTGGACCTGTACTGAGACGGCGCTCTTGCCCCATTTGCAGGCGTTTTCCAGCACATTGCCGATGATTTCTTGCAGGTCCTGCCGCTCGCCCAAAAAGGCCAGATCGGGCGGGCAGATCCAGTCAATGCCGATGCCGCGATCTTGGAAAATCTTCTCAAGGGTCCGCGCTAGCTCATCAATGACCGGCTCGATCAAGGTGCGCTCCCCAGACCCTTGGGCGCGTGCAGCAGCACGGGCGCGGCGCAGATAATGATCGACCTGTTCGCGCATGGCCTGGGTCTGACGCTTGACGATTGAGGCGAAGTCGCCGGTATGGCGCTCGGCCTCGGCCTGCATGACCGACAGCGGCGTCTTCAAGGCATGGGCCAGATTGCCAACATGCGTGCGCTGACGCGCTACGACCTCTTGGTTATGGGACAAAAGGGCGTTGAGCTCCTGGGCCACGGGCTCAAGCTCGGACGGATAGGCCCCGGCCAGACGCTCGGCCTTGCCCTGGCGCACATTGGCAATGTCGCGCCTCAGATCAAACAAGGGCTTTAGACCAACCCTGACCTGGACCACCACCGCCAGGATCAAGCCCGCCCCTAGCAGGAGCAGAGCAAGTGCCGTCGCGGCGGCAAAACGCCGATCGTCGCGGTCGACGGGCGAGCGGTCTTCGGCAGCCATAAACACGACCGGAAGGCTGCGCCCCGGTAAGCGCGCCAAAAGGGCGGCTGCACGCAGTGGCTGGTTATCTGGCCCGGCCACATCATAATAGGCGACGACGCCAGGGGCCTTTTGCAGCTTTTCGGACAGATCAGACGGCGCGGCCAGTTCAGCATCAAACAAGGACCGCGACCGCACCAGGGGCTTTAGGCCGCGCGGCGAAGGCTCGGCAATCTGCCAATAGCGCCCTGAATAGGCGCGTAAGGCGCGAATATCGGTTATGAGCGGCGCTTGGACCTTGCCATCCTTATCAAGGCTAGAACCGGAATAGAGGCCCTGGACCACATCATTCAGGCCTTGGTCAAAACGGCTCAAGGCAGCTTGGTGAAACAGGGCTGTCAGCACCAACCCCGTCACGACCAGGACCATCAGGCTCCAGCCAAAGGCCAATAGCACCAGCCGCCGGACAAGTGAGGGCCGGCGCGCGGCGGGTTGGGCCAGGGTCAAACTGGCTGGTCCTCGAGCGGTAAAAGGCGATAGCCAAGGCCTCGCACAGTCTCGATCCGGTCGGGGCCAATCTTTTTGCGCAGGCGGCCGATAAAGACCTCTACCGTATTGGAATCGCGGTCAAAATCTTGGTCATAAAGATGCTCGGTCAATTCCGTGCGGTTGATCACCCGGGCCTGATGCATCATCAGATAGTGCAACAGTCTGTATTCCAGCGAAGTCAGGCGCAGCGGCTCACCATCAATAGTGGCGCGGGCCGCCCGCGGATCAAGGCGCAGGGTTCCACTGGTCAAAACCGCCGCCGCATGGCCTGCGGTACGCCTCAACAAAGCACGCAAACGGGCTAGCAATTCCTCAGTATGAAACGGTTTGGTCAGATAATCATCGGCCCCAGCATCAAAGCCGCTGACCTTTTCGCTCCAGGCGCCGCGCGCCGTCAGGATCAGGACCGGCATGGCCCGCCCCTCGCGCCGCCAGCGCTCTAGGACCGTGACCCCGTCAATCTTGGGCAGGCCAAGATCTAGGATCACTGCATCATAGGGCTCATTAGCGCCCAGATAGTGGGCTTCTTCGCCGTCGGGGGCATGATCGACAACATAGCCTGCGTCCAAAAGGCTTGCCTTTAGTTGGCGTGACAGGTCGGGATCGTCTTCGGCCAATAATATGCGCATGGCCTAGCCTCCATTTGCCTGCAGGATCGCGCCGCTCTCAGCATCGACCAGGAAATCAATCCGGCGGCCATCATCGGCGGCCCAACGCACGCGATAGACCGTTCGGCCATTCAAGTCCTCGAGGCCCGCATCCAAAGGCCGTCCTGGCACCTGGCGGCGGATCATATTGATCACCTTACCCAGCGGCATTGCACGGCCGGTCTGGACCGCCTCGCGCGCCTCGCCCTGCTGCTGACGCCAACCCGAGCCCAAGGAATCTGGGCCGACCATAGCCAACAGGCCAAGCGCCCGCGCAGCCACGCTGATGGGTGCAGCAGTCACGGCCAGTCCAAGGCCTACAATCAATATGGATCTCAATAACGCCTTCATATCCCGACCCTAAACTGCCCTGGCTGAATAGGGCCTGAATAAGCCAGTCTGGCAAGCTGGCCTAGTCCCTAGGTGGGCGCTAGTGTACCGATACAGGGGCCAATTCATGCGCAACCGCTGTAGCCATGGCTTCATTGCGGTCTGACATGATAGCCAAACAGGCCCCGTCCGCGCGGTGGACGGCATAGAGGATTTGGGCTGGATCCAGATCGATTCCATCCATGCCTTCAATCTCGGTTGCGGCCAGAACCTCAGCGGCCTTAATCGGGCGGACATAGACCAGATTAGGCGCGCCCAAGGCGGCGAATTCCTGGTTCGATAGTTTCGACGTCAACATGACCGTCTCCTGTTCACACGGTTTCCGAAGGGACTTTGCCGTTAGGCGCCCGTCCGGATCGGTATTTCCCGAACCAATCTTGCCGGTTCAGGTCTTAAAACATCGATATGAAGCAGGCCATGCTCCAAACTAGCGCCTTCAACATCCATGCCATCGGCAAGCACGAAGGAGCGAACGAAGTTACGGGCCGCGATGCCGCGGTGCAGAAACGCACGCTCGCCAGCGGCGCGATCCTTGTCCCCACGCCCCATCACGACAAGCTGGTTGTCTTCCAAGGCGACGCTTAGCTGATCGGCTGAAAACCCGGCCACCGCGAGGGTAATCCGAATCCGGCCCTCGCCGCGCTCTTCGACATTATAGGGCGGATAACCCTCAGTCGCTGCCTTGGCCGCGCGTTCAATCAGGTTGCGCGTATGGTCAAAGCCCAGCAGAAACGGGCTGTCGAACAAGATGGTTCGGTTCATGGGCCAAGTCCTCAAATCACAAGCGACTGGTCGGTCACCCTTCCCACCCATTCCGGCATGGGACCGGTACCAACAGACCCTAATTGGCCATGCGCCTAGCCAGTTTCAAGGCATGAGCGCCAAGATTGACAATGGATGGGCCAGACCTAGACTTGCGCCATCCTCACAGGGACCAAATGCCATGGCCGTCGCCGCCCGGGTTAAACCGCTGGACTATTTTACGCCGGACGAGTGGGCAAAACTGTCGGCGCGGTCGCGCTGGAAGGGCCTGGCCCTGGTCGCCCATGCCTGGGCCGTGATTGGACTGACCATGGTGGCAGGCGTGCTGTGGCCGATTACGATTCCGATCGGGATCATGATTGTTGGAACGCGTCAGCTTGGCCTTGCGGTGCTTCAGCATGATGCCGCCCACGGGGCCCTGCACCCCAATCTGAAGATCAATGATTGGGTGGCTGAGTGGATATGTTCACCTGGGTTGCAGCGCTACCGCGACTATCACTTGCAGCATCACAAATATGCCCAGCAGTCGGAGGATCCGGACCTGGTCCTATCCGCGCCATTTCCGATCAGCCCAACATCCTTGCGCCGCAAGATCATCCGCGACCTGACCGGCCAGACCTTTTTCAAACAGCGCTTTAGCCTGCTGTTTGCCCGCAAGCCGGGTCAGCCGCTTTGGCCAGTGATCAAGGCCCAGGCCAAGCGGCAAAAGCGGTTCTTGATCAGTAATGGAATTGGCCTCACTGCCTTTAGCCTGGCTGGCTATGGCTGGGTCTATGTCGCGCTATGGCTTGTGCCCATGGCGACCTGGTTTCCGATGGTGACCCGGCTACGCAATATTGCCGAACATGCCCTGGTCGCTAAGGACGAACCCGACCCCCTGCGCCATGCGCGCACGACAAAGGCCAATCTGATCGAGCGGGCCTTGATTGCCCCGTATTGGGTGAATTATCACACTGAGCATCACATGTTCATGCACATGCCGTGCTGGAGCCTGCCTAAGGCCCACAAGATCCTAGACGCCAAGAGCATAACCCAAGGCATGGAAATAGCGCCTGGCTATCGCGCCGTCCTCAGCGCTGCAGCGGGGGCCTAGACACAAAACGGCCCGGCCAGCTTTGCGCCGACCAGGCCGAATGCTGGTGACAATTGGCCCTAGAGCCCGCCGGGCTTACATTCCTTGTTCAAGAAGCTTTCGACCTCGAGCAGGACCGTCTCGGTATCTTGCGGCGTCCATTTATCGTATTGGTGGCCCATATCCTTGAGCTCAAGATACTTAAACGGTTTGCCTGATGACCTTAGGCCGGCGGCAAAGGCACGCGACTCTTCGACCGGGACCCGCACGTCGCGGTCGCCGTGGTACACGAAGATGGGGATAGACACCTTGGCGGTATGGTCGATCACATTAAGGCCGTCCAAGGTTGGGGCCTGGGATTCCCGAACAAATCGGTTCTCATTGGCCTCACTTTTGAAGATTTTGAGATTCGCGACGCCAGCACCCGCAACCGAACATTGGAACACGCCATTGGGCCGCACAGCCGCCGCAAATCCGGCATAGCCGCCATAGGAATAACCATGCAGGGCTATACGATCCGCCTTGGCATAACCCTGAGCGACCAACCATTTGGCAGCGTCTTCATTATCGTCCTGCATGGCCAAGCCCCACTGCTTGTCACCCGCGACATTGATTTTCCGACCCCAAGTATCAGACCCACGAAATTGCGGTTGGATGACCACATATCCACGCGATGTGAAATACTTGGTCCAACCTGACGGGTCCCAGCCGAAGTCGTCCCGCGCCCAGGGGCCGCCATGGGGAACAATAATGGCCTTATGGGGACCGGGTCCATAAATATCAGTTGGGGGCAGATGCACAAAGGCTGGAAGCATTAAGCCGTCCCGCGCCTTATATTGAACAAATCGCGACTCGCCCAAGGTCTTAGGATCGATATTCGGCCTCGACTTACCCAAAAGAGTCAGCTTAGAGCCATCGGTGACTAGGTAAAACTCTGGAGGAAGACTTGGACCCTCGCGCCTGACGATGATATATTTGTAGTCATCGGACCAATCGATCAAACTGACCGATCCGTTAATTGGGTATTTAAGGGTCGCTGACTGTTCAGTGACTGGATCGGTCCAGGCTTGAGTATGGTCTATGGTTGGAAAGACTGCCTTCAAGCTCTTTTCAATTGCTTTTAGCTTTTCATCAATCCAATAAACCTTACCCGTCTCGGCCGCATAGGAAATACCCTGCAATCGGCCTTTGGGTGTAATGAATATACCCGTGGCCTCAAAAAACTTGTGCGAAAAGATCGGCTCACCCCAATCGCGTGTAACCGTATTATAGGCGAACACTTGCGCCTTATCGTTCTGGCCGCGGCGGACAATATAGGCCGTAATGCCATCTTCGTCCCAACCGGCTATGAATGGAAACTCGCGATCCTTCCAAAAAACCTTGAAGTGTTCAGACCATTCACCTGTTTTTAGGTCGCGAAACTCAATTCGCTCAAAAACCTTGCCGGATTCAAAGTCAACGCTGGAACGCGACCGCAGGGTACCACTATCATCGTAAGAATAGTCGTATTTTTCCGATGCGCGCTGCACGCGCTCGGCATTTCCAGTATGGACATTGACCTTATAAATGTCGCTGCCATCAATAAAATTGGCCCCGACCAGAACATTGTCGGGGTCATTAGGCAGCTCTGAATAGATCCGAACATTTGAGATCGACCGCAAAAACTTCTCACGCTCTGTCCCGGTATTCGGCTCGGGCAGGAGGGTCTTCCAGTCCTTGCCCTCAAGATCGGTCACATAGGTCTTACGAAGGTGCCCCCGTCGCTTGTCGTGTTCAAAATAGCCATTGTCAAAAAGCTGGCCCGCGACAACCAAAAGCCGATCATTTTTGAGAAACTGAACAAAAAGAAGGGTCATACGACTGGACCCTAAAATCCTTGGGGCCTTGTCCAAATGCTCAGTTTCCCAGACCGAAATGACGCTGGCCTTGCCATCGGGCGAGGTAATGGCGGCAATGTGCTTACCGTCTGGTGAAATCGCGACCCTTGAGCTCAAACCGCCAATGGCCGGCGCATGCGCAAAATTCCAGGCGCTGGCCAATGCGGGCGCTGAGACTAGTGCCTTAGGCTCATCCGCGCGCGCAACCAAGGGTGCAAAAATGACAAGTGCCGCAGCGAGACCCATTAGAGAAGATCTAATCCGAACTAATTCGAACATAGGTTGGTGCTCCAAGTTTGAATAAGATTTTCAAGCACAGGGGCGCTAAATGTCAATCTGATTGCGAACCAGGGCGGTTCCAACAAAACTATTGCAAGAATGCCCAGATGCGGAAATTCCTGCCTGATGTTGGGAATTGCGGGCGAAGCCCGCCCTTTGGGCTTGAAATTTTCTGTTTTTAGTTACCATCTTGTCACAATCGAAACTGCTTCAAGGTTGGGGGGCACAGCCCGGCCTGAAGCCTATCTAGGGGATAGGTTCATGACGACCCGTACTAATCTATTGCGTTCAACCATACTGACTGGGCTGGCAGGGCTGGTTCTGTTTGGAACGCCAGGCCTGGCGCTCGCGCAAGAGTCCAAGCCGGCAGCAGAAGCCACCAATGCAAAAGACAAAGCTCAGGATGTAGAAGAGCTGGTGGTCACTGGATCGCGCATCCGCCGCACCGAATTCACCAGTGCCTCACCAATCCAAGTGATTTCGGTCGAGCAAGCCCGCCTGGTCGGCATTAGCGACACCGGCACCCTGTTGCAGAAGTCCAGCCTTGCGGCCGGATCATTTCAGGTCAATGGCCTATTGACTGGTTATGTCACGAATGGTGGTCCTGGCATAAATACGGTTGGCCTACGCGGCCTTGGCTCTGAGCGGACCTTGGTGCTCGTCAATGGACGTCGTCCGGGACCTGCGGGGGTTCGCGGGAAGGTTGGTGCCGTCGACCTCAACACCATTCCTTTGACCGTCCTTGATCGCGTTGAAATTCTCAAAGACGGTGGCTCGTCTATTTATGGGTCTGATGCGATTGGTGGAGTCATCAATCTAATCACTAAAAAGAACATTGATGGCGGCTATATCGAGTCACAGTTTCGCTCACCAACTCGAGGGGGCGGCGAGAAGGCACAAATATCCGGCGTTTGGGGCAAGACCTTTGACAAGGGCTATATTACTGTCACCGGTGATTACAGTAAGGACTACATTCTTGCGGCCGGCGATCGTGATGCCACCAAATGCGGCGAAGACTATGTCTTTGATCCGACCACAGGTCAGCGGGCTGACTATATTGACTCCCTGACGGGTCGTTACAAGTGTTACAACCTGTTCAGCAATGCCGTCCAACTCCCCAATTATGGTGGAATCTTCCAATATCCAATCGATGGGCAAACCTACCCAACCGCTGCACAGGGAAATAATGCCCAGGCTCTGTTTCCTGGCACGCCATTTATCCGAGCCGCTAGGGCTGGCCGACCCGTCATGTTCCCATACGCAAATTTTAGCAACCCGATCTATGAACGATCCAGTGTCATAAACCCCGTCGAAATAACCACCATCTTTGCATCTGGCGGTTATGACCTGACGCCCAAGATCGAGGCCTACGGCGAAGCCTTGGTTAATCGCCGTAAGTCCGAACAAAAGAGCATTCAGCAACTCTTTCCAGATATCCCAGAATATCACCCCAGTTTTGTGTTTCCCAGCGAGCCTTATGCGACGCCTATCATTGGGATAACGAGTGATAGTGCACAAACTATCGATTTCACGCGCTTCCAAGGCGGACTAAAGGGGTCAATCGATAGCCTGCCTTGGGGCAAGAACTGGAACTGGGACCTATACGGCCAATACAGCCGTTCCTCAGGCGATTATGAACAAGATTTTGTCTATAGTGATCGCCTAGACGCGGTTACCCTATCCGATGTCGCCTGCGATCCCAGCCTGATTACCTTGTCAAAACCTGCACAATGCGTTTCCTTTGACTGGTTTTCCAAGGCAACCTTGGCCGGGAATTTTACGCCCGAACAAAAGGCCTACCTTTTTGGACGGGCCAAGGGTCATACCGTCTATGACCAGACAACCTTTGAAGCCTCCGCCAACGGTGATCTGTTTAAGCTTCCCGCAGGCATGGTCGGCGCAGCTATAGGTGTCAGTTGGCGGCGCGACAAAATTGACGACAATCCAAGCGATTCCGAAAAGTCCGGCAATTTCTGGGGCAACAGCAGCGCGGGCCGAACCCATGGGCAAGATACAGTCAAAGAAGCTTTTGGCGAGTTAAGCATTCCGTTAGTCAAAGGCTTGCCCTTAGTCCAAGGCCTTTCCTTTAACGCCTCTGGACGATACACTGATTATGACAGCTTTGGGTCGGAATCGACCTACAAGTTAGGGTTAGACTGGAAAATCAGCTCTGCCTTCCGCATCCGATCCACCTATGGCACATCTTTCCGCGCGCCGGCACTTTACGAGCTGTATCTGGCGGATCAAACCGGCTTCTTGGGGCAAAGGTCCATCGACCCCTGTATCAATTACGTTTTGTCTAGCAATACACGCTTGCAAGCCAATTGCGCCGCGGCAGGCTTGTCTCCGGACTATACCGGAGGTGGCCGCAGCGCAACAATTACAAGTGGTGGCGGTAAGGGCAAGCTGACAGCTGAAACGGCGGATACAAAAAGCCTTAGCCTAGTTTGGACGCCGAGCTTTACCGATCTCAGTATCGCTATCGACTATCTTGATATCGAAATCTCAAACCAGATCGGTCGGTTCGGGGCCTTTAACATCGTTAATCTGTGCTATACCTCAGCACAGTTTTCCACCGAGCCTTTCTGTAAATTCTTTACCCGCGATGCGAATCCAAACTCTTCTAACTACCAGTCCATCACTCAGGTTCGAGATGATTTCTTAAACATTATCTCCGTCAAGAATCGGGCGATCGACTATACGATAAACTATAAGCGTCGCTTTACGGCTGGCCTCTTAAATCTAGAGGCAAAAATGACCCAACAAATTGAGAACGGCACCAAGCTTTTGGGTGATTCTAAGTACAAAGACTTCAACGGTTCGACCAATAATAACGACTTTGTTGGCCAGGTTACGGCGCGGTTTGACCGGAATGATTGGACCTATACTTGGCAGTATGACTTCTTCAGCAAGGCCTCAGGTAGTGGCGCACCTGACGCCTTGGCCGACGTTCGTCCAAGCACTTTCTATGGCGAACTCAATGCGCCAAAACGTATATATTACAAGAAGTTCACCGAATACATTGGCTATCACAATGTGTCTGTCCGGTACGAAATGGACAAATGGCGCTTCGGCCTCGGTGTTCGGAACGTCTTTGACGACTCTGCGCCGGCCTTATCGACAGGTGGCTTCCGCAGCGGTGTGGCGGCTTTGAATCAATACGTAGACGGCATATTGGGCCGAACAGTCTTTGTCTCGATCGACCGTAAGTTCTAGGCCCAGCGCCCTGGACTTAACCTAAACGAGAAACGGCGGGGCCTTGGCCTCGCCGTTTTTTCTTGGCCTAGGCGGCGTTAAACTCAACGGCGCGGTTACGGCCCTTATCGTCCGTGGCGAGGCTGATCTGGCCGCCGGCTGGGTCAGTTGCAATCAAGCTCTGAACCAAATCCTGATCATCGCTCAAGGCGGGCAAGCGCTGGCCATCTGGGGTGCGGGCGATAAAGATCGCGCGCGGGGCCTGGCCGCTATAATCGATCGTATAGGTCTCAATCTTGGCAAGGCCCGTTGCGATCTCGACAATAGGCGGGGCAGCCCAGGCCTTGATCTCAGCCTGGATGGCCTTGCTATCGAAATCGGTCCAGGCGGCGGGCTTGGTGGAATAGACCCCAGCCGAGTATTTCGACAAGAAGCCACCATTGGCCCCGACCAGGCCAAAGGCCCCTGGCCGCGCCCGCAAGGCGCGCACCATGCTGGCAATGGCATGCATGGAATAATTGTTCCCGGCGCCGCCAAAGAATGGCAGGCCGCCGGTCAAGGTTAGGCCGCGCGGGTCCTCCGCACTTAGGCCAAACGCGTCGCAGATATTGAAAACGGCGACCGGGAAACAGCTATAAAGATCAAACACATCGACCTGGTCTATGTTGACCTTTGCCAGGTCCAGCGCCTGTTTGACCGCTAAAACGCTGGCCGGGCTAGCCGATAGGTCTTGGCGCTCCATGATAATGCGCTCCTTCACATCACCGCCGCCATGCAGATAAACCCAGCGATCTTGCGCTATACCGAGTTCGCGCGCCTTTCCGACTGATGTCAAAAGGACCGCGGCGCCCTGATTGGCCTGGTCGCGCGAAACCACCCGGCGCGGGAAAGGATCGCAGATCAGACGATTGCGTTGGGTAACGGTCGCAATCTCTTCGGCTGAAAACACCTCCTGCGACATGGCATGCGGATTGTTGTGGGCGACCTTGGTAAAGGGCGCAAACAGCGCGCCCATTTCCAAGCCGTAAGCCTCACGCCCCAGGCCCCGGCGGGCGCGGCGGGCGTTTTCGAACAGGGCATAGGCCTGGATTGGAGCCCGGACGCCGTGCTGGATCAGTTCGCCGGTCAAGAGGCCCTCGAGCCCATAGCCGCGATCTTCCATCTGACCGCCGACGGTTTGCGACCAGTCGCGGGTCTCGCCGAGCGATTGAAGGTGACGGACGGTGGAAATAGCTTCGGAGCCAAAAATCAGGGCCATGTCGGTCTGGCCCGCGACTATGGCATGGCAGAGCTCATGCACCAGATGCTGCGGACCCTGCCCGCCGGTAACTTCTAGAATGGCCTGGGCCGGATTGGCTCCGATCCGTTCAGCCACCGCCCTTGGCATATTGTCGGCGCAGCCGAACGGCGCGACCGCAACAGGTGTAGAGATTTCAAACTGACGAATGGCCGCGACCAGATCGATATGGGCCGCTAGCCCCCCGCCCGCCTTGGCATCCTCACACGCCGCCCGCCCAGCCCGCGCCGCCAGCTCCACCGGCGAGGCCGCCGAATAATCCGCCGCCTCAATCCGCTCCGAGGCCTCACCAACGCCGACCAGAATGGGGGTACGGTCAAATGCGGTCATGGGATGTTTCCTTCGCCGGTTTTACTCTTATGCATCTTTCGTATCCCAGACCCTTATGCCAGGCCAAGCCGTCCCTAGCGTCAGGTTGACGAGGAATATCTTTGCTTGTCACCTCTGTGACTGGCCAGGGCCTCAAACCCCGCTAAGATCACCCAAAGCGTAAGCCTAAAGGATCCCTGCCCATGCATTTTGAACTGGCTGAAGAGCACCGCATGCTTCAGGACCTGGTGCAGAAATTCGTCCGCGACGAATTGATCCCGCTCGAGCCTGCAGTCATGGCGCGCGAGGCCTCAGGCGAGGATGCGGCCCTCACCGCCAGCGAGCGCGAAAGGCTGGACAAGGTCTCCAAGGATCTTGGCCTTTGGAGCCTGGATGCCCCCGAAAGCGAAGGCGGCATGGCCATGCCCTATGTCGCCTTAGTTGGGGTCAATGAGGCCCTAGGCAGTACAATCGCCACCTATACCTTGCCGCCAGACTCGCCAAACCTGCGGATGCTGGCGGCGACCGTTAATGAGCGCCAGCGCGAGGCCTATCTGGCCCCCTATGCGCGCGGTGAGACCATTTCGGCGATTGGGATTTCCGAACCCGGCGCAGGCGCTGATCCAGCCGGTATGCGCACCCGCGCCGTTCGCGACGGCGATAACTGGGTGATCAATGGCCGCAAGATCTGGATCACACGGGCGGCTGAGGCCGATTTCACCATACTGATGGCCACCACCAGCTCTGGCGACAATGCCAAGACTGGCATGACCGCGTTCCTGGTTGATCGCGACGCCCCCGGTTTTCAGGTCGTGCGCCGCATCCCCATGCTGGCCGGCGAGGTAACCTATGAGGTCCTGCTCGAAGACTGCCGGGTGCCAGACTGGAAGCGGCTGGGCGAGGTCGGACAGGGCTTTGGCCCCATGCAAATCCGGCTCGGCACACGGCGGATGGAGATGGCCGCCTGGTGCATTGGCGCGGCGCAAAGGGCGCTGGACATGATGCGCGATTATGCCCCCCAGCGCCGCACCTTTGGCCAGCGCCTATCCGAGCGGCAATCGATCCAGTGGTGGGTGGCCGATGGCGCGACCAAGATCCATGCCTGCCGCCTGATGGCCTATCACTGCGCCTGGAAACTGGACCAAGGCCAGGATGTGCGCACCGAGATCTCGATGCTCAAGGTCTATGCCACCGAAATGGCGCAGGAAATTATCGACAATGCCATGCAATGCTTTGGCGCCATGGGCATGACCAAGGAAATGCCGCTGCACATCCTGGCCGGGCGGGTGCGTAATATGCGCATCTATGACGGACCGTCCGAGGTCCATCGCATGGTCGTGGCACGCAACCTGATGGATACGAGGCCCTAGTCCATGGCCCCAATGCCCGGATAGCCGCGATACCGACCACCCGCATCCATGCCATAGCCAACCAGGAACCGAGCTGGAGCCTCCCAACCGACGAAATCAGGCTGGCAAGCACGCTCACTTGGCCAAGGCTTGCGGGCAAAAACGGCGCTCAAGACCCGACTTGCCCCTGCCGCCTGGGCAATCTGGACGGCCTGACTTAAGGATAGGCCAGAGTCAAAAACATCATCCATCAATAGCACTTGGCGGCCTTGCACCGACCTTTGTAGCCCGCCACGGATCTCGACCCGGCCACTAGACTGTTCGGCATCACCATATGAGGATAGCCATAGGGCATCGAACACAGGATGGCAGCCCTTACGCGACAAGGCTCGCATCAAGTCAGCCGAAAACCAAAGCCCGCCGGTCAGGAGGCAAACACAGACCGTGTCGTCTGAAATGACCTCGGCAATTTGGGCGGCCAGCGTGTCGACACATTCCGATACCTTCTCGGCCGACAGGAGCGGGGTAATCGTCACAGTGTAACGCTCATGGATGGGCTGGCTCAGACTTATGCGCCCTAGACGGCTTATCCAGTTCAAAGGTCAGGCTGAGATCGCGCGACTGGGTCGGCGGGTCGATCAAGACGGTGGCGAAAAATCGGTCCTGACGCGGTGGGATGGTTACGCCGTCTATCCGGCCGATCTGGACCATGACCTCCTTACCCTGCGGATCTAGCAGAGCGATCCGGATTGGCGGCAGGTCTCTGGGTTCGTCTTCAATGTTTCTCACCGCGCCCGAGACCCGCAAGGCCGCGCGGCCATCTTGCAAAACCCGCACCGCCTTGACCTTTTCGAAAACCAGGCCAGTGGGGTTGATCGCCAATCCCACAACGGCATAAGCACTGGCCGCTTTTGGCCAGACCACAACGATCGAAGATCTAAACATCGCCGCAAGCACAACAAGGCTGGCCAAGACTAGGCCGGCCAAGGCCCAAATTAGGCCCTGATTTGACGCTTTGCCTCGATTCGACGGTTTATTGGTGGCGGTCGGGCGTTCCGAAGGGCCAACCTCGGTGGCTTCAGGGGTCATCAGCTCACTGTCAGGGCCCATCTGTTCGAGCAAGTCGGTACCAACCAGACCATCTCCACCTACCCGATTTATAGCCGGGTTGGCGCTACCGGGTTCAATTCCCTCGATGGACTCAGCCGACCACTCCTGAGCATCCGGCCCAAGATCCGGCCTAACGTCTAGCCTGGCCGTCCATCTCTCTCCACAGGATGTACAGCGCACAATCCGTCCTAGAGGACCAATCTTATCGTCCTCGACGAAATAGCTGCTAGCACAAGAGGGACAGGTCAGTATCATAGCAAGCGAATCGGAGGCTCCAATGACTCTCCTAACGAGGTCGCCGATTTTTGTCCCTCTGTCCAGCAACGCCGGCCTAAGCCTTGGTAAATTTTGCCGCCACGAATGAGAATGCGCCGACCGTCAGCTTCCGCGACGTTGGGCTGAGCTATGGGCGGGCACCGGAGATTTTACGCGATATAAGTTTCGACCTTCAGCCTGGTAGCTTTCATTTCCTCACCGGCGCGTCTGGCGCAGGCAAGAGTAGCCTGCTCAAATTGATCTATCTGGCCAACCGCCCAACCCGCGGTCAGGTCCATGTTTTCGGGCGCAATACGAACAAGGCCCATCACAAGGACCTGCCGATGCTGCGTCGGCGGATCGGGGTGGTGTTTCAAGAAATCTATCTGATGGAACACCTTAATGTGTTCGATAACACAGTCCTGCCCCTGCGTATCGCAAAGCAAAGGCCGCAAGATTATCGCAATGATGCTGCTGAGTTATTGAACTGGGTCGGTCTTGGCCGCCGCATGAACGCCATGCCCGAAACCCTTTCCGGCGGCGAACGGCAAAGGCTGGCGATTGCCCGTGCCGTCGTAGGCCGCCCGGATATTGTGCTGGCCGACGAGCCGACCGGTAATGTCGATCACGAAATGGGCCTGAGGATCCTACGGCTTTTGGTTGAGTTAAACAGGCTCGGGACCACGGTACTGATTGCAAGCCATGACCAGGACCTGGTTGCGCGCTCGGGCATGCCCGTAATGCATCTGGAAGGCGGACGGCTTTCGCTCACTGCTTCGCGATTCCAGCCCGATCTTGGCACTGACCCTGCGCATGAGGGGGGCGTCTAGTGGCCAAGAGTTTTGATTTCAGGCGCTGGACCCCCGCCCCGCTTTTGCCGAGCCAAGATGGCCGCGATGCCTCCTTGGTGTTTGTGATTGCTGTATTGTGTTTCCTCGCCTGCTTGACCGGCATTGGCGGACTTGGCGCCGATCGCGCCGCCCAAGGCTGGGGTCGCCAGCTCACAGGCTCAGCAACAGTTATAGTGCGCTCGACCATTAGTCAGGTCCCTGATGCGGTGGCCGATCAGGCCATGCAGGCCATTAAGCGTGTGCCTGGCGTACAGTCGGCTGTGGTTCAAGACAGAGCCGAGGCAGAGGCACTGCTTGCACCTTGGCTTGGTCAGGACAGTGTTGTGCAAGATCTTCCCTTGCCCAGGCTTGTGGTCGTCCAACTCGACCCCCAAAAACCCGCTACGGCTGAGGCTATGTCGGAGGCGTTAAAGACAGCTGGGGTGGATGCCACCGTCGATGATCATTCGCTATGGATGAAGGATATTGGCCGCGCCAGCGATCTAGCGCGGGCCTTAGCCATTGCCATTTTTTTACTGATGGCCCTTTCGGCTGCAGCGGTGATCACCTTTGCCACGCGTGCTGGCATGGCGATGCGCCATCAAATTGTCGAGCTTTTACACCTAACTGGCGCTGAAGACCGATTCATTGCCGACCTGTTTCAAACCCGATTTGCTAGCATGGCTTTTTTTGCAGGCCTTGGCGGGGCTCTGGCCGCGGCGGCCCTAGCTGCGACCCTTCGCACCATGGGCGGGGCCGAAGGCCTTACCCCAGCCCTGCCGATCGCCTGGACTGACCTATTGATCACCCTGCCATGCCCCTTGATCGCGGCCCTGGTGGCAGCCATCGCCGCCCGGCTGGCCACATTGGGTTTGCTTAGAGCGCTGCCGTGAAAACCGTTGCTGCGCTCCTGATCATCTTGATGATCTGGACAGTTGGGCTCTTGGCGTTTGCCACCAGGATCGATGCCTTTACGCCTGCGGTTGAACCGCCTCCAGCCGACGGCATTGTTGCCTTGACGGGCGTATCCACCGACCGGATTCGCGAAGCTATGAAGCTGCTTGAAGAGGGCAAGGGGCAGCGCCTATTGATCTCTGGCGTCAATCCCAAGGCCACGCGCGGTGAAATCAGGATGGTGGCCAAGGCTGCGCGCAGGGTTTTTGATTGCTGTGTCGATTTGGGGTTTGAAGCCGCTGACACGGTCGGCAATGCCCGTGAAATCGCTGCCTGGGTCCGGGCGAAAAACTATGCGACCTTGATCGTCGTCACTTCGGACTATCACATGCCCCGTAGCCTATTGGAGCTGCGCGCGAGTATTCCACAAGTCATATTAACACCCTATGCTGTTCGCACCGACGAGCTAGATGCCAAGCATTGGTGGCGAACGGCCGAAAGTGCACGGCGGATGATCAAGGAATACAACAAGTATCTGGTCATCTTGCTTCGCGAGGCATTTTTGAGCCTCGGACCCAAGGATGATGGCAGCCCAAAGGAGACCGCCGCGTGATCTGGATTCGGTCCGTCCTGTTTACCGTCTGGCTGTTTTTCTGGACCGCAGCCCTCGGCACGGCCTATCTGCCGCTTTTGGTCCTGCCGCGCCGGTTCATGGCCAGGGGCCTTAAGATTTGGGCGCGTGTGATGTTGTTTGGCTTGCGCTGGTTGACCAATGTAAGGGTCGAGATCCGCGGCCAGGCACATATTCCAACGGGCGCGGCCCTGATTGCGGGCAAGCATATGGGCATGCTCGACACCATTGTGCCCTTCGTCGTCCTGCCCGATGTTTGTTTTGTCATGAAGCGGGAACTGACCTTTATTCCGCTATTTGGCTGGCATGCCATGAAGGCGACCATGATCTGGATCGATCGGGGCGCTCAAGCCAAGGCCCTGCGCAAGATGGTGACCGATGCCCAGGACCGCTTCGTACATGATCGGCAACTCATCATATTCCCCGAAGGTACACGAAAAGCACCGGGCGCTGAACCCGACTATAAGCCCGGCGTTGCCGCCCTTTACCGCGACCTCAACCTGCCCTGCAGCCTAGTCGCCACCAATTCGGGCCAGCATTGGCCAGCTAAGGGCATTCTGCGTCACCCAGGCACGGTCGTGTTTGAATTTCTTGAGCCCCTACCGGCGGGCCTAAAGCGCGGTGAGTTCATGAAGGAAATACAGGCCAGGATCGAGACCGCCTCAAACGCCCTCATGGCCGAAAACCGCTAGGCCCTAGCCTCTAGCGCGGTTACCCTGACCAATAGGGCCTCGAGATGGACATCGACTATGCCCTCAGCCCGTAAATGCTCGACCAGGTCAGTCAGATAATCACTATTGCGCCCGGACAGGCCCGTCGCCCCAGCAATCAGCCGCGCCTGGGCCTCAAGGCTAAGCCTGCCCGCCCATTGCGGGTGTTTGAGATCTGATAAGAACACCAGGGCCTCAACCGCTTGGCCGTCTGGAAGCCGGATCTTGGCCTTGGCCTCAATATAGGTCTCGGTTGGCTGCTCGCGTTCGCACAGATAGGCATAGACGCTTGGCCAATGATCGGCGTTGATCCGATAGGCCCGCCCACGTACCGCGCCGCCCGGCGCAAGGCCTAAAACCAGGCCTGGTCGATCATAGGTGCCGCGATGATGGACCGAATAGATGCAAAAAGCGCGCCTGCGCCCATGGAGTAGGGCCGCACTTGCCTCTACATAATCAAAACCAGGCCGCCACATCAGCGAGCCATAGCCAAACACCCATCTATCCCCACCCGGACCCGTCAAAGCCATGTCGTCAGATACACTTGAACCAGAAACCAGCGCGACCATGCCCGAGCCTGGCCCAGAGCGCAAACCGCCCAGCCGCTTATGGCTCTATGGCCCTTATGTCCTGGTTGCAGCACTTGCCCTGGTCTGGAGCCTGGTTTGGTGGGGACTGACCGGTCAGGTCAAGACCCGCATGGATCAACAGGCTGAGACCCTGCGCAAGGCCGGCTACCAGGTCAGTTGGGCGGAGCGCAAGATTGGCGGCTATCCGTTTCGGGTTGATGTAACCCTGACCGAGGCGCGCCTGTCCGAACCCTCCGGCTGGGGCCTTAGCTTTCCAGTGCTCAAGACGGAGGCCTATGCCTATAACCTGAAACACCTGGTCTTGGTTGCGCCCGACGGCGTCACCGTCATGCGCCCCGTTGCCGGAGCGCTCAAGGTAACCGCAAAAGGCCTGCGCGCCAGCCTGGTACAGACCGGCCTAGCCTTGCCTCGCATTGCCATCGAAGGCGCGGGGCTGGGCTTTAGTCCGGAACCGGGCGCAGGCCGTTTTGGCCTGGCCAACGCCGATAAGCTCGAATTTCACCTCATCCCCGGCGGCGATAATGAAATGGCCATGCTGGTCAGGATTGATGGTGGTAAGGCCGCCAGCGGCGGCCTTACGGGCCAGCTCGCAGGTGCCAAGCCCGTATCCTTGATCTGGGACGCGACCTTAAGCGAAAGAAAGGCCTTTAAGGGCCGGGATTGGCCCGATGCCGTGCGAAACTGGACGGCGGCGGGCGGGGCTTTAAGCTTAAAACAAGGCGGCCTAAGCCTTGGTGACACTCAGCTAAATCTTGGTGCCGGACGCTTGACCGTTGGGCCTGATGGTCGCTTGCGCGGGGGCTTGGAGGCCAATCTCAAACTCGGTGCCCAGGCCTTATTGGCCATGGGGCAAAGCGGCCTGATTGACCCCTCCGCCGCCGAGATCGCTGCTGCGGTCATTCAAGCGCGTGAGGGCGGCTCAGCGCCAAAGGGTGCACGGGTGAACCTCAGTTTCGAGGCGGGGCGGACGACTATTGGTCCCGTTGCGCTTGGCGCAGCCCCAAAGGTCTATTGATGAGCGACCAAAACCAGGCCCGGATTGAGGCTATTGATGCGGCCCTGGTCGCCTTGATCGATGAGCGCGCGTCCCTGGCGACCGCCCAGACGCCATCTGACGCGGTCATGACCCTGCGCCGCGTCGCCGCCGCACCCCGCAAACACGCACGCTTAGGCCTCATGGTCCGCCTATGGCGCGAAATTCTGGCTGAGGACCGGGCGCGGCTCAGCCCCAGTCACCTGGCCGTCTGGAGTGGCAAGGATGGCCCGCGCACGCTTGAACTGGCGCGCCAGACCTTTGGCGCCGCCCCACCTTTGCAGCTTGTGACCAAGGCCGAAGAGGCCCTGGCCATCGCCAAGGCCCCAGGCGGGATTGCGGTCCTGTCCCTGTCTGGCGACCATCCTTGGTGGCTAAGACTCTTGGCCGAGCCAAGCGTGCAAGTCTTTGCCGCCCTGCCCGATCTGGCCTCAGGCGGTCCCATGGCGGCCTTGGCAGTGGCCGCGCTCGCGCCTGAACCAACCGGTGCTGATCAGACCTTTTGGATCACCGATGCGCCAGGCCCAGCCGATGCGATCATCGAGGCCTTAGCCAAGGACGGGGTCGCGGCGGACCTGGTCAGCGAGTCCGGCGGGCTGCGCCTATTTGGCCTGGCAGGCTTTTACCAACGCGACGATCTACGCCTTAGCCGCGCGCCTGGACACCTTTGCGGTGTGATCGGGGCTTCACCTGAGCCCTTCTATGTGTAGAAAGACGCCAGCGCCGCAGTGACTGCGGCTTTGACCCTGACGGATTGCCATGACCACCGCACGCGACCTAACCAAGCCCACCGCCAAGGCCGGTATTCTCGACATTTCAGCCTATAAGCCCGGCCGCGCGACCGCCGAGGGTGTCAAGGACCCGGTCAAGCTGTCGGCCAATGAGAATATTCTGGGCTCCAGCCCCAAGGCCAAGGCCGCGTTTGCGGCTGGTATAGACCGGTTGCACCTCTATCCCGATGGTCAAAGCCAAGCCCTGCGCGCCGCCATCGCCCAGCGCTATGACCTAGAGCCCGCGCGCCTGACCTTTGGCTGTGGCTCGGACGAGATTTTTGCGGTTCTCAACCAGGTCCTGCTCGAGCCCGGCGACAATATTGTTCAGGGTCAGTATGGCTTTGCGGCCTATGCGATTGGCGCGCGCGCTTGTCAGGCGGAGGTTCGTTTTGCGCCTGAGCCAGACCTGCGCATCGATGTCGAAGCGGTCTTGGCCCAGGTCGATGAGCGTACCCGGATCGTCTTTATTGCCAATCCCGGCAATCCAACTGGAACCTGGCTGAACGGCGAAGAGATTGCCCACCTGCATGCTGGCCTGCCGCCGCATGTGGTTCTGGTCCTAGACGGCGCCTATGCCGAATTTGCCACCGACCCAGCCTATCGCGACGGGCTGGACCTGGCGCGCGCAGCCAAGAACGTATTGGTGACCCGCACCTTTTCCAAAATGCACGGCCTAGCCGCCTTGCGGATCGGCTGGGCCTATGGCGCACCTGAGCTGATCGACGCGCTCGAGCGCATTCGCCCGCCCTTTAACACTTCCATCCCAGCCCAGGAGGCCGCGCTGGCCGCCCTGGCCGATGAGGCGTTTCAACAGGCCTCCGTCGCCCATGTCGAGCAATGGCGGCCCTGGCTGGTCCAGCAATTGGGCGGACTTGGGCTAGAGACCGCACCATCCGCCGCAAACTTCCTGCTTGTGCGTTTTCCAAAGCGCACAGGCGCAACGGCAGCCGAGGCAGAACCCTTCCTGGCCTCGCGCGGCCTATTGGTACGGGCCGTCGCCGGTTACGGCCTGCCAGACTATCTGCGCATTACGGTCGGATTGGAGCACCATAACCGCGCCCTGATTCAGGCCCTGCAAGACTTTCTCAAGGCCTAGACCATGACCGGGCCAGCTTTTGAACGTATCGCCCTGATCGGTTGCGGCCTAATTGGATCCTCCGTCGCCCGCGCCGTGCGCGAACGCGGCGCGGCGCGGCATCTAGCCGTCTATGATCTCAGCCCCAAGGTGCGCGAGCGGGTCCGCGAATTGGGCCTGGCCGACCTGGTCACGGACAATATTGCCGAGGCGGTCACGGGGGCGGACCTGGTCCTCTATGCCACCCCGCCCATGGCCATGGCCGAGGCCGCTCGCGCCGCCGCGCCGCACTATGCCAAGGGTGCCGTCATCAGCGATGTTGGCTCGGTCAAGGGCGCGATTGCCGATATCTTGAACGAAGATGCTCCGGCTGGCGTGTTTGTCATTCCCGGCCACCCGATCGCCGGAACCGAGCAGTCTGGGCCTGATGCCGGTTTTGCTGCCCTGTTTGACGGCCGGTGGGTAATCTTGACCCCGTCTGATCGATCAGACGATTCCTATGCCGTTGCCGTTGCAAAGCTGTCGAGCTTTTGGCGCGGACTTGGGGCACAGGTCGAGCTGATGGATGCGCGCCATCATGATCTGGTCCTGGCCGTCACCAGCCACCTGCCGCACCTAATCGCCTACAATATTGTCGGCACGGCGGCGGATCTAGAAGAGGTCACCCAGGCCGAGGTGATGAAATTCTCCGCCGGCGGCTTTCGCGACTTTACCCGCATTGCCGCCTCGGACCCAGTCATGTGGCGCGATGTCTTTATCCTGAACAAGGACGCCGTGCTGGAAATCCTTGGCCGGTTTACCGAGGACCTCCAGGCCCTGTCGCGGGCGATCCGCTGGGGCGAGGCCGATAAGCTTGAAGAGCTCTTTACCCGCACCCGCGAAATCCGCCGCGGCGTCATCGCGCTCGGCCAAGAAGACCCGACCCCGAACTTTGGCCGTAACCGCTCGCGGGATTAGGGCCTAGCCCCCTTCCCCGGCTTCGCCGGGACTTCCCCCAGAGGAGGAAGATTTATAACTGAACAATCCTCCCCCCTTGGGGGAGGGGGACCGCGAAGCGGTGGAGGGGGCTGCTTAACAGGCGGCTTGTCAACAGAGCTGATTTTGACCAGCATAAGGTAAGTTCACACCAAGCCGCTCCCAGAGAAAAGCGCGATGAAGCCAGGCACGAGGATAGGTCGGCACGCCCTCATTCTCGGGGGCAGCGGGCAAATCGGCCGTGCCGTCGCCCGTGAATTGCTGGATCAGGGTTGGCGCGTTAGCTCTGCCCAGCGGCAGCCCGACAAATTGCCCCGCGATCTGATCGAAAATGGCCTCGTGGCAATCGCGGTCAATCTTTCCGATGGGGGCGCGGTCGACGATCTGGCAGAGGGCACCTTTGATGCTGTGATAGACACAGTGTGTTTTAACGGCGACGACGCAGATCGACTGATGACAATCGGAAGGAACGCGGCGCACCTGGTGGCCATATCTTCAGCCAGCGTCTATTGCGATCATCGCGGTCTAACCCTCGATGAAGGGTTGAAACACGGCTATCCCGTATTTGACGGCCCGATCAAGGAAACCCAGACCACAGTTGAGCCGGGTCCCGAGACCTATTCGACACGCAAGGTGGCTATGGAACAACGGCTCCTAAACAGTGCAGACGCGCATGTGACCATTCTCAGGCCAGCAGCGATTCACGGCATAGGGAGCCGACATCCACGAGAATGGTGGTTCGTTAAACGGGCATTGGATGGTCGTAGGCGAGTCCCCTTAAGTTTTCGAGGTGAAAGCCGGTTTCACACCACATCTGCAGTCGGCATAGCTAAGCTCATAGTCCAGGCCCTGGTACATCCTGGTACCCAAGTCTTAAATATTGCCGATCCTGACGCGCCCACGGTCACTGATATTGGCCGCACGATCAGCGCAATCCTGAACCATGAGTGGGAACTGATCCCTCTTGAAGGCGCGCCTGGCCGCGATCTCGTCGGGGCCACGCCATGGTCGATCCCTTCGCAGATCACGCTCGACCTCTCAGCATCTGCCTCAATCGGTTATCGCCCAATCCTCAGCTATGCTGAAGCCGTCGAACCCTATTGCCGATGGCTGGTTGAAACCGCAAAATCCCGGCCCTGGCGAGAGGCATTTCCGGTCATCGCTGGCTATCCCTGGGACCCGTTCGACTACGATGCAGAGGACGCGCGTCTATCTGGTCTTTAGTCTGTATGTATCAATGGCAACCACGTGTTCGTTAGAGATTTGGCTAATTCGCTCAGCCGCGACTTACCCCCTTCCCCGGCTTCGCCGGTACTTCCCCCTAAGGGGGAAGATTTATAAAAGAACAATCCTCCCCCCTTGGGGGAGGCGGACCGCGAAGCGGTGGAGGGGGCTGGGTGCACCAACCTACCCCACTCTCACCACAACCATTGACTCCCCCTAGCTGATCACCGCTTACTTAGCCAAAACAAGAGGCTTGGGGAGTGATTAGATGACCGGTTGGACCTTTGCCGATGTTTGGGAAACGATCGCGGCGCGGGCGCCCGCGCGGCCAGCCCTGATCCAGGGTGACTGGGTGGTGAGCTGGGGCGAATTTGACGGCCATGCCGATGCCCTTGCCCGCGCCTTTCTTTCAGCGTGCATGGGCCAGCAGGCCAAGGTTGCGGCTTTTCTCTATAATGGCCCCGAATATCTAGAGACCTATTTTGCTGCCTTTAAGGTCGGCATGGCGCCGGTCAATACCAATTACCGCTATGGCTCTGACGAGCTCTATTACCTGTTCGACAATGCCGATGCAGAGGCTGTGGTATTCCATGCCTCGTTTGCGTCAGTCCTGGAGCCGATCCGGCATCGTCTGACCAAGGTTAAGCTTTGGATCGCGGCGCAGGATGGCGAGGCTAAGGCCCCGGATTGGGCGGTCGATTATGGCGATCTGGTCAGCAAGCCTGGTCCGCGAGCCGTCGCCCCCTGGGGCCGCAGCGGCGATGATTTGCTGCTTCTCTATACTGGCGGCACCACCGGCATGCCCAAGGGCGTAATGTGGCGGCAAGATGACTTGTTCAGCGTGCTCGGCTGCGGAGGCAATGCCAATCTGGGCGTTGGCCCCTTGGCCAGTCCCGCCGAGGCCGGGACCCGTATTCTCGATCCCAATGAGCCCTCGCCCTATCGCCAGCTGGTCGCCTGCCCCTTGATGCATGGCACCGGCCAGTTTTCCGCCTTTGTCTGCCTCAATCTGGGCGGGTCGGTCGCGTCGCTCCCGTCGCGCAAATTTAGCCCTGAAGACTTATGGTCAGAGGCGGCGCGCCTGAAAATTTCGACCATTGTCATAGTCGGTCCGGCCTTTGCATCACCGATGCTCGACTGCCTCAATGCCAATCCGGGGCGCTGGGATCTCAGCAGCGTCGCCCTGATCACCTCTTCGGGCGCGGTCTGGAGCCAAGAAAACAAGCACGGCCTGCTTAAGCATCTGCCCGGGGCGGTGCTCTATGACAGTCTAGGCTCGTCCGAAGCCGTTGGCCTTGGCGGCTCTACCTCAGCTTCGGGTGCAGAAGTCGCCACCGCCCGGTTTGCGCTGGGTCCCACGGTTGGGGTCTTTACCGAAGACGGGCGGCGGGTTGAGCCTGGATCTGGCGAGCGTGGCCTGGTCGCGGTGACCGGCTTTATCCCGATAGGCTATTACAAGGACCCGGAAAAATCGGCCAAGACCTTTCGGGTTTTTGAAGGCGTGCGCTGGAGCGTGCCGGGCGATTTTGCCGAGGTCGAGCGTGACGGCACCTTGAAACTGCTCGGCCGCGGCTCGCAGGTCATCAATACGGCTGGCGAGAAGGTGTTTCCTGAAGAGGTCGAGGAGGCGATCAAGCGCTTGCCCAGCGTCTCAGACGCCGTCGTTGTTGGCGTGCCTGATCCCCGGTTTGGCGAACGGATCTGTGCTGTGGTCGACATCAAGCCTGGCCAAGCCGCGCCTAGCCTAGCTGAGCTAGCGACCCATGTCCGTAGCCATTTGGCTGATTATAAGGCACCGCGCGAACTGGTCTTGGCCCCCATCATTCGCGCAGCCAATGGCAAGGTCGATATTAAGGGCATCCGCCAGCATGCACTTGAGGCCCTAGGCCTGTCCTGATTGTCACTTTGCCCTGCCCATTAAAGTTTTTTAATGGGCCAAACTGCCCCTATTGGTGCATGGTCCCCTCAAGATTAAACCCTTGAGGCCTTGCCATGAAATCCTTGCTCCTTTGCGCCGCTGCAGCTGGCGCGCTATTGTCCAGCGCCGTTCAGGCCCAAACCCCCGCCACCGCAACGGCCTCGGCCGCTGCGGCGACATCAAGCCTAGACGCCCCGCGCATGGGCAGTTGGGGCTTTGACCTCAGCGGGCGTAAGGTCAGCGAGGTAGCGGGCGATAACTTCTATATGTTCGCCAATGGCGCCTGGGATGCCCGCACTGAGATCCCCGCAGACCGTTCGCGGTTTGGCGCCTTTGATAGTTTGCGCGAGCTATCCGATGCCCGTAGCCGCGCCGTGATCGAAAAGGCCGCCGCGACCAAGGATGCCAAGGGCGAGGCCCAGCAGGTCGGCGGCCTGTTTGCCTCGTTCATGGATGAGGCCCGCCTTGAGGCCCTGGATGCCAAGCCCTTGGCTGGTGCCCTAGCCGAGATCAAGGCGGCCAAGACCAAGAGCCAGATTGCCGCCCAGATGGGCCGCTCCTCCAAGACCTTTAGCTCATCGTTTTTTGGGCTCTATATTGGCCAGGACGCCAAGGATCCGAACAAATATGTCACCTATATTGGCCAGGCGGGTCTTGGCCTGCCCGACCGTGACTATTATCTGACCGCACAATTTGCCGAAAAGAAGGTCAAGTACCAGGCCTATGTGGCTGCGCAGCTCAAGGCTGTTGGCTGGGCCAATCCGGATAAGGCTGCAGCCGATATTGTCGCGCTGGAGACTGAAATCGCCAAGGTCAGCTGGACCAAGGTGCAGCAGCGCGACCCTGTCGCCTCCTATAACCCAATGAGCCCGGCTGATCTGATCAAGCTGGCGCCTGATTTTGATTGGACCAGCTTCTTAGCCGCCGCTGATCTGTCCAAGGTCTCGGTCGTAGCCGTTGGTGAAAAGAGCGCCTTCCCCAAGATTGCCAAGATCTTTGCTGCGACCCCTGTCGAAACCCTGCAGGCCTGGCAGGCCTTCCACACGGTGGATGAGACCTCACCCTATTTGTCCAAGCGCTTTGTCGATGCCCGGTTTGATTTCTGGGGCAAGACCATTTCGGGGCAGCCGCAAAACCGTCCGCGCTGGAAACGCGCCGTCAGCACCGTCGATAGCAATCTCGGCGAAGCGGTCGGCAAGCTCTATGTTGAGGCCTATTTCCCGCCCGAGTCCAAGGCCAAGATGCTGGGCCTGGTCGGCGAGCTAAAAGCGGCCCAAAAGGTTCGGATCGAAAACCTGGCCTGGATGGGTCCGCAAACCAAGGCCAAGGCCCTGGAAAAACTATCGACCTTTACCGTCAAGATCGCCTATCCGGACAAGTGGCGCGATTATTCGGCCCTGACGATAAAGGCCGATGATCTGGTCGGCAATTTGGACCGCTCGCACGCCTTTGAATGGGCGTACCAGGTCGGGCGTATGAACGGCCCGGTCGATCGTCAGGAATGGGGCATGTTCCCCCAGACCGTGAATGCCTATTACAACCCCCAGATCAATGAGATCGTCTTCCCCGCCGCGATCCTGCAGCCGCCCTTCTTTGATCCGAGTGCCGATATGGCGATCAATTATGGCGGCATTGGCGGCGTGATTGGGCATGAGATCACCCATGGCTTTGATGATCAGGGTCGTCAGTTCGCAGCAGACGGCTCGCTCAATGACTGGTGGCAGGCCGAAGATGCGGCAAAGTTCAAGCTCCAGACCGACAAGCTTGACGCCCAATACTCCGCTTTTGAGCCCCTGCCTGGGGCCAAGGTCCAGGGCCAGTTGACCATGGGCGAGAATATTGCTGATCTCGGCGGTCTATTGATGGCGCTCGACGCCTATCGCCTGTCCTTGGGCGGCAAGCCCGCGCCGATCATTGACGGCCTGACCGGCGATCAGCGCGTCTTCCTCGGCTGGGCCCAGGTTTGGCGCAGCAAGAGCCGCGATGATGCCCTGCGTAACCAGATCGCCACAGGCCCGCATTCGCCGCCGCTCTATCGGGTCAATGGCGTCGTGCGCAACATCGATGCCTGGTATGAAGCCTTTGGCGTCAAGCCGGGTGACGCCCTCTATGTGCCACCCGAACAGCGCGTCCGCATCTGGTAAGGGCTAAGGGCAGTTTTTGACACCGTCGTCAAAAACTGCCCTGCTCGCCTAGCAAGGCATAGGCCAGACAAGCAAAAGCCCGCTGCGGGGGATAGTCGCAGCGGGCTCGATTGCACGAGGCTTTATGTTTAAAGGGCGTTTCCTCCCCGAAACGCCTGGAGACGTTGGATTCTCTTGTCCGACTTGTCTCTCGCAGGATTAGAAAAAGGCATATTCAGCCCCAAGTCAACACATCGCTGTCTAAATTTCGTCACGATCACAAAAAATTCAGCGGCCTACAGAAATTTTTGCCAGGACTGTCAAAAATAGAGCGTATTGCCGCTTATTGTGGCAAAACCGCCGCTTGTAAGGCGTCGGCCGCAGAGCAATCGGCCTCAAAAACATAATCGGGCCGAGTCACGGTCACGGGTCCAATGCCCGACTCGGCTAGGGCCGAGGTCAGGTCGAACAATTGCTGGCTCGACACCAAAAGGCCATTGACCCGGGCCGTCGCGCCATCCGCGATAAAAGGCGCGCAGACTCGCACGGCGACCTTGTCGTGCTCAGCGGGCCAGATCACGGTGGCCAGGCCACGCGCCCGCGCCTTGGCCTCCACAATTCCCAAAAACCGGCGTAAAAGATTAAGCTGGGCCTGAGTCCAGTTCGCACCTAGCGAAGCCGCCAATTGAGCCTGGCTTTTCAGAATAATGCCATCGCCGATAATCTTCAGACTATTTGCCGCCAGGGTTGCGCCAGTTGTGGTGATATCGACGACCAACTCTGCAGCGCCTGATGCCGGAGCCCCTTCAGTTGCGCCGCTGGATTCCACGATGCGATAATCGGCTATGCCGAGACGCGCAAAAAAGGCCCGCGTCTGGCTCATATATTTGGTCGCGACGCGCAGCCTCCGCCCGGTGCGGGCCAAATAGGCCCCAGCCACCTCGTCAATATCGGCCATACTATCGACATCGATCCAGCTTTGCGGCGCGGCAACAATCAAATCGGCGCGGCCAAAGCCTAGGGCACGCAGCAACATGACGCGCTGGTCCAGGTCCTCGCCGCGTTCGCGCAGCAGATCCTCGCCGGTCACGCCCAGATGCACCTCACCGCTATCCAGCGCCATGGCAATATCGCCTGCGGACAAGAGCTGAACCTGCAGACCCGGCAATCCAGATATCGCCGCGCGATAACCGCGCGCGCCGCCAACGGCCTCGAGCTTTAGCCCGCAGTCGCCCAGCCAGCCTTCCGCCTGTTCTTTCAAGCGGCCCTTGGATGGGAAGGCCAGGACCAGAGGGCGTGTGATCAGGTCACTCATTGGGCCACACCTTGGCTTGAACCCTTAAAGGCGCGCCAGGGCCGAACCATACAGCCCGCCGCCCCGACCTCTGGCACTACGCTTCCGCCAAGCCGCGCCAAGAGGGCGTCATAACGCCCGCCGCCGGCGACTGGCCGCTCAGCGCCAAGGGCCTGGCTGGTGACCTCAAACAAGACCCCGTCATAATAGCCAAAGGCCCGGCCAAAGCCGGTCGACAGGGTCATCTGGGACTCGGCAAGGCCTGCCGCCTTAAGGCCCGATAGGCGGCTCTGCCAGGCCCGGAGGGCCTGGTCGAGATTGGCACCGCCGTCGCGGGCCAGACTGGCTACAGCATCCAGGGCCTGTTGCGGCTTGTCATCAATCGCCAAAAAGCGGCCTATCAGATCAGCTTGTGCGGCGGTCAGCCGAGGCGCATTGGCCAGCTCGGCGCGCTCTGCCAGGCGATGAACGATCTCAGCAGCCGATCGCCCGCCAACCGGCTGAATACCGGCCAAGTCCCAAAGATCTTCCAGCGCCTGGCTCGCCTCAGCCTCACCCAATCCGGACAGTAGCGCTGCCAAACGCTCGCCCGAACGCGGCGCGGTCTCCTCCGCCTGGGCCCGTGCCAGCTCTGCCTTCAAGGCCCTTGGCCGGGTAAAGGCACGGTTCAATCGCGCCGCCAAGGGCTCGGCCAAGGCCAGTGCGCCAATAAAGGCGAAAAACAGGGATACGTCGCCAAGACGCATGGACAGGTCCGTCCGCCCACCAGCTAGGCTGGCCTGCCAGGCTAGGGCGGCGATCTCGACATCGGCAGCGATTGGATCGCCAGTCTCAAAGGCCTCCATGCCGATCTGCAAAAACTCTTCGGCTCGGTCTGATCCCTTGGGCGAGACGCGAAAGGCCTTGCCTTCATAGACATAGCGCCCCGTCTTTGCGCCCGACTGTTGGTGTTGTAAGGCGACTGGCAGGGTAAAATCTGGCCGCAAGCAGGCCTCGGCCCCGCCCTCACCCTGAACGATAAAAAGGCGCGCGCGCATGGCTTCACCGGCCAGGTCCAGCAAGAGGTTCAAGGGCTGGATGACTGGCGCATCGATCTGGGTAGCACCCATGGTCAAGAAGGGCGCGCGTATGGCGGCAAGCGCAGAGGCCGGAACTGTGGGCTCAAGCAACATGGCCTAGCCCCCTACAATCTTGCGCAGGACGCCAATAAGGTCGGCGCGCGGCACGGTGACCTGGCCAGGGCGGCCCTCGCGCCATTGGCTATTATCGGTAATGCCGGCCGCCATCTGACGGCCGCGGTCCAGGTCCTTGACCGTGACGGTCCCCGCCGCAACCTCGTCACCGCCCATAATCACCACAGCCGGGGCCATTCTGCGGTCAGCATATTTCATCTGGGCCTTCATACCCGATGCACCCAGATAGACCTCGGCGGCAATCCCAGCCTGACGCAGTTCGCCAACAACCGCGAAATACTGATCCATGGCGTCCTGATCAAACACGATCACCACCACCGGGCCGCGGGGCTCAGCAAGGTTTGCTTGGCCAGCCGCGCGCAAGGCCGCCGCCAGACGCGACACACCAAACGAAAACCCCGTCGCTGGCACCTGTTCACCGGTAAAGCGCGCAACCAGATCGTCATAGCGCCCGCCGCCGCCAATCGAGCCAAAGCGCAAGACCTCGCCCTTGTCGCCCACGGTCTCGATCAAGAGTTCAGCCTCAAACACTGGGCCGGTATAGTATTCCAAACCCCGCACGACCGAAGGCTCAAACGCCGCCTGATCCTCGCCGACGCCAAGGCTTTTGAGCGCCGCATCGATCTTAGCCAGCTCGGCCAGGCCCTGATCGCCCTCTGCCGATCCGCCGATGACATCGGCCAAGGTATTGAGCACTTCAGATCGAGACCCACCGCCCGCCGCCACAAAGGCCAGGACCTGTTCAGCGGCCTTGGCATTCAGGCCTGCGCCCTTGGTAAAGGCCCCGGACTCATCCTTGCGCCCTTCGCCGAGCAAGAGGCGCACCCCGTCTGGACCGAGGCGATCGAGCTTATCCACGGCGCGCAGGACGCCAAGCTTTTGGCCCTCGCTCTGCGCCCCTGCTGAGGTCAGGAGGCCATTGAGCAGTTTGCGATTATTGATCTTCAACACCGCTTGGCCGCACTTAAGTCCCGTGGCCATCAGGCCCTCAACCGCTAGGGCAACAATCTCCGCATCCGCCTCAGGCCGGGCCGAGCCGACTGTATCGGCGTCACACTGGATGAATTCGCGAAACCGGCCAGGGCCTGGCTTTTCGTTGCGCCAAACCGGGCCGAAGGCATAGCGGCGAAACGGCTTGGGCAGGCCTTCAGGGTTTTGCGCGACAAACCGGGCCAGCGGCGCGGTCAGGTCATAGCGCAGGGCCATCCATTGCTCGTCATCATCTTGAAGCGCAAACACGCCCTCATTCGGACGGTCGCTATCGGGCAGGAACTTGCCCAGGGCGTCGGCATATTCAAATGCGCCCGTATCCAAGGCTTCAAAGCCATAGCGCTCATAGACGCTGGCCACGGTCTCAAGAATATGGCGCTCGGCCCGCAGGTCACGGGCGCGCTTATCTTGAAAACCCCGAGGATTGCGGGCCTCGGGCCGGAAGGGGGCATCTTGGGTCATGTGCGGCGATTACCGGATCACGCGCCGCGCGGCAAGGTTGGAGGCGTTTGCGGCGGGCAAAGGGCGGCAATTACAGCCTAAACCGGGCAATTAGGCTGGCGGTTGAGGGATCATGCGGCAAGGCGGGACCGCCCTCCAGCTCACCCAGAATACGCCGGGCTAAGGACTTGCCGAGCTCCACGCCCCATTGGTCAAAACTGTTCAGGCCCCAGATCACGCCCTCAACAAAGGTCTTGTGCTCATAAAGCGCGATCAAGGCCCCCAACGCTTCCGGCGTCAGGCGGTCGAGGATGATCAGGCTGGATGGGCGATCGCCGGGGAAGGTGCGTTGTGGGGCCAGGACATCAATGGCGGCGGTATCTAGCCCCTTGGCGACCAGTTCGGCGCGGACATCGGCCTCGGAGCGGCCGACCATCAGGGCCTCGGCCTGAGCCAGGACATTGGCGAGCAGCTTGGTATGGGCGCCAGCCGGGCCCTCGTCATTATGGGCGACGGCCACAAATTCGACTGGCACAATATCGGTGCCCTGGTGCAGCAATTGGAAATAGGCGTGCTGGCCATTGGTGCCCGGCTCGCCAAAGACCAGGGCAGCGCTGGATCTGGGCAGCGGCTGACCATGCGTATCAACCCGCTTGCCATTGGACTCCATTTCCAGCTGCTGCAGAAAGGATGGCAGGAGGCGCAGGCGCTGGGCATAGGGCACGACCGTGCGGGCACTGCGGCCAAAGCCATTGCGATTGACGATCTGGGCTAGGGCCAAAAGCACGGGCGCATTACGCTCTAGGGGCGCTGCTAAGAAATGCGCATCCAATTGCGCCGCACCCGCTAAAAAGGCCTCAAATGTGGACCAACCGAGCGCCACCGCACACGATAGTCCCACCGCCGACCAGACCGAATAGCGCCCACCAACCCAGTCCCAAAACGCAAACACCCGATCGGGCGACAGGCCAAAGGCGACGCACTTGGCTGGATCGGCGGAGACGGCGGCCATATGGCTACCAGCCGCCTCTTGGCCAAGGCTTGCCGCGAGCCAGGCCCGGGCGGCCAGGGCATTGGCCATGGTTTCTTCGGTGGTAAAGGTCTTAGACACGACCACGACCTGGGTCTCGGCCGGGTCCAGGCCATGCAGGGCTGCGGCCAGGTCTGAACCATCGACATTGGCCACGAACCTTAAATCCATGGCGCTATCGAGCGGCCTAAGCGCGTCCCAGACCAGGCGTGGGCCGAGGTCAGACCCGCCAATGCCGATATGGACCAGGCTCGTAAACCGCTTACCCGTCGCGCCCTTGATCGCGCCCGACTGCACGCCATCGGCAAAGGCCTTCATGGCGGCGCGGCCAGCCTCAACCGCACGCGAGACGGGCTCGCCCTTGGCCTCAAAGTCTGCGCCATTAGGGGCACGCAGGGCCGGATGCAGGACCGCGCGGTCTTCTGAGGCATTGACCACCGCCCCGGCAAATAGCCGCGTGCGCGCGGCCTCCAGATCCGCCGCCCGTGCCAGATCAAGACCAGCAGCCATCAGATCCTGTGTCCAGGCCTGTTTCGAAAGGTCCAGATAAAGCCCAGCCGACTCGAGCGTCATAGCCGCCAAACGATTGGGCTCAGAGGCAAACAGGCTTTCGATCCGTGACAACTGCGCCGCCTTGGCGGCCTGGTCAAAGCGCGTCCAGGCTTGGGTCATTTGGGTCATGGCAGGCTCCTCTGGTCCGAAGCGTCAGACCTAGCCGAATTTGGGAAATATGCGGAATGCGGATTTTAGCCGCCGTCCTTAAGGCTTGACCGCCGCAGTCAAGGCTTCGACCACCAAGCCCTCGGTCAGGATTTGCGGCAAGATCACGGGCGCGCGGCTACCGACCGGATAGACCAGATAGAGCGGAACCCCGGCCCGGCCCTGGTCTTGTAAGGCCTTGGCGATTGTCGCGTCGCGATTGGTCCAGTCGGCAACCATATAGACCGTTTCCGTGGCCTTGATCGCCTCCGCCACGGCCGGGCGAGACAAGGCAGCGCGGTCATTGACCTGGCAGGTGATGCACCAGGCGGCGGTGAAATTGATCAGAATTGGCTTGCCCTCAGCCCGTAAGGCCTCGACCCGCGCGGGCGAAAACGGCTGGGAGGCCAGTTCGGTTTCAGACGCGGCGTTAAACTTTGCCATTGCATCGGGCTTGGGCAGTTTCGCAGCAGCCACGACCAGTCCAATGGCCACAAGGATGGACAAGATGGCCAGCCCTTGGCTCAGGCGCGGCTTAGCCCCCATCAAGCTCGCCTTTTGGGCCTGACCATAGAGCCAGGCGGCAAAGGCTGTGGCGACGGCGGCGGCGAAGAGTAGGGCTAGGGCCGAGGTTCCGGCTTGCAACACAAACACCCAAGCCAGCCAGGCCGCCGCGCCATAGAGCGGAAAGGCCAGAGCCTGCTTCAAGAGCTCCATCCAAGGGCCTGGTCTCGGCATCTTGCGCAAGAGGCCAGGCGCGAAAGCTAGGCCTGTAAACGGGGCGGCGAGGCCAAGACCCAAGAATAAAAAGACCAGCAGGGCCGTCACAGGACCTTGCGTCAGAGCGAACCCAATCGCCCCGGCCATAAACGGTGCAGTACATGGCGCGGCCACGACAACGGCCAAGACGCCAGTGAAAAACGAACCCATCAGGCCCGAGCGCGAGGCCAGCGACGCCGATCCCGCCGCGCCTTGCAAGCTGGCCCCGACCTCAAACACGCCCGATAGGTTCAGGGCCGTCAGGAGCATGACCAGGCTCAAGCTCGCCACCACCGGCGCAGATTGCAGCTGAAAGCCCCAGCCAACGGCTGCGCCCGCCGCCTGGGCCGCGATTAGGGCACCGGCGAGCGCCAGAAAGGTCAGAACGACCCCGGCCATATAGGCCAGGCCCTGCAGGCGCGCGCCGCTCGCCTCGTTTGAATGCCGGGCCAGGGCCGCGGCCTTCATGGACAGAATCGGGAAGACACAAGGCATCAGGTTCAGGATCACACCGCCCAGAAACGCAAACAGGACGGCCAGGGGCAGGCTCATACCCTGAGTGGTGGATGCGGTCGGCGCGCCCATCCCCGCTGCGCTGGGCGCGAGTGGTCCAGTCTTGGCCGTGACCTCAAACGCCTGGTCCCCGATGTCCAGCACGCCAACCAGCTGGGCAGGCGCCGGTGTCTTGGTAAAGGCATAGCCCGCTGGCAGGGTCAGGGTTAGGCCTTCATGGCCACGCTCAATCGCCTGCGGCTTGGCATGGTCCAGAACCGTGCTGTCATAGGCAAAGAAATAGGCCTTTGGGAAATTGCCGCCCGCTAGGCCAGCGCCAGTCGCCGACAGTTTTAAGACGCCAGATTCAAATTGGATTGCCGCCTTGATATCGGCAGGCTTTGGCGCTTCGTGCAGGGTTTTGAGGATGGCGGACGCGGCGGCCTTGTCAGGCACCGGC
>JBILKO010000134.1:0-5989 GCA_044376615.1 Caulobacteraceae bacterium | reverse complement strand
TTGGCCAGCGTAATCGTAATCGCCGCCGTCAAGGTCGTCTTGCCATGGTCAACGTGACCAATCGTGCCAATATTGCAGTGCGGCTTAGTGCGTTCAAACTTTTCCTTGGCCATTTTCTTAACCTTCGGTCCGGCCCGGTCAGGCACGGCGCTGTTGCGAAAAATTGGGACCAGCGGGATCGCGGGCCGGGTGGGTGTATCAGATTTTAGTCATCACGGAAGAGAGATCATTCAAACACCGCATTCGGAGTAAACAACCTGGCGGCATTGGAGCGGGTAGCCGGGATCGAACCGGCATCCTCAGCTTGGAAGGCTGCTGCACTACCATTGTGCTATACCCGCGATAAAGGCAGGGTCTTGTCGCTCGTCTCCCCGGTCAGGCTGGAACCTACCTCTCTTGGCTCGATCGGCGCGTGGTGGGGGAAGCAGGACTCGAACCTGCGAAGGCGATGCCAGCGGATTTACAGTCCGCCCCCTTTGCCACTCGGGACATTCCCCCTCGCGCGCGAACGATCAAGAGACCATGATCTTGATCCACGACCTGGCGCTAGGGCCAGAAACATCAGATCTTGAACAAAAAGCTTCTGCCTTGGACCCAGACCAGTGTTAAACGACCAGCCAAACCCGCGACGAAAGCCCGTGGGCCCCAAATCGGAGCGCGTCTTATAGTGTCCTCTTTTCGCGAACGCAACGACCGCAAACAGACTTCTGACAACAAGTCAGAAAGACATGGCAGCGGACGTCGTGACAAACCCTTTTCTCCCCCCCGTCAAAAGCCCGTGGATGACGGATCTGAATGGCTGTGGGGCTGGCATGCCGTGTCGGCTGCGCTGGCCAATCCCTTGCGAGAAAAGCCTTTGCGCGTCATGGCGACCGAAGAGCGCGCGCGTCAATTGACCGAGGCCTTTGGCAAGATCGAGACCCTGGGCATTTTCGAAAACGGCACGATTGCCCAGCATTTACCGCAACATGCCGTGCATCAGGGCGTCGCTTTAAAGACCGTACCGCTCGAATCTGTGAGCCTGGAAGCGCTAGCCGAGCCTGCCAAGGGCGTGATTCTGATGCTGGACCAGGTGACCGACCCACAAAATGTCGGGGCGGTGTTTCGCTCGGCCGCCGCTTTTGGCGCACGCGGCGTCATCGTCCAAGATCGCCATGCCCCAGCCCTGGGCGGTGCCCTGGCCAAGGCCGCGGCGGGCGCTGTCGATCAGATCCCTCATGCCCGGGTGGTCAATCTGTCGCGCGCGCTAGAGCGCCTGTCCGATCTTGGCTGGCGAGCCGTTGGCCTGGATGGCAGTGCGGAAGAGACCTTGGACCAGGCCATTGATGCAAGGCCCGTGGTGATCGTCCTCGGCTCTGAAGGCGATGGCATTCGGCGTCTGGTCGCCGAACATTGCGACAGCTTGGCCAAGATCAATATGCCTGGCGGGTTTGAAAGCTTGAATGTCTCAGCCGCCGCGGCGATTGCCCTTTATGAGGCCACTCGGCCCCGTTCCTAGTCGCAACACCAATCCAGAGCCTGGCCATGATCCAGATTCCCAAAAACGCCGTCCTGGTCCCGATTGATATGCAGCAGGGGTTTGACGACCCTTCCATGCCGACGCGGTGGAATAGGCATTGTGATGCCAATGGCCTGGCCGTTCTGGCCGCCTGGCGCGCCTCGGGGCAGACCGTCTTGCATGTGCGCCATGACAGTCTGGAAGAGGTCTCTAGCCTCAGGCCCGATCATCCCGGCCATGCCTTTCGCCCGGGCTTTGAGCCTCAAGGCGATGAGGGCCTAGTGTCCAAGACCGTCAATTCGGGCTTTATCGGCACGGATCTAGATCTGCGGCTGCGGCGTCTGGGCAGTGAGACCGTGGTTGCCTTTGGTCTGACCTCGGACATGTGCGTCTCAACCACCGTGCGGATGGGGGCCAATCTGGGTTATCGGATGATGGTTGTAGAAGACGCCTGTGACTGTTTCACCCTGCCCGATGCCCAAGGCATTATGATCGCGGCGCAAGACAGCCACCGCATCCATATGGCGACCTTGCGCGCTGAATTTGCCGAGGTGGTCACCACCGCCCAGCTGGTCGCCGCTTTAAAGGCCTAACGGGCAAGAGCCGTGTTTTTGCCCTTGCATCTCGTCAAAGCCTCATCAAGGGTGCGCCCATGTTTGACCATCTGATTGCCAGCCTTTCCGCCGCGCCCTGGAGCGAAACCGCCATAGCCTTAGGCCAGGTGTTAATGATCGACCTGGTTCTGGCCGGAGATAATGCCATTGCTGTCGGCCTGGCCGCTGCCGGTCTGCCGGTTGAGCAGCGCCGTAAGGTGATTATGCTAGGTCTTGCTGCCGCCGTGGCGATGCGGATCGGGTTTGCCCTGATCACCACCCAGCTTCTCGGCATTATCGGGCTAAGCCTTGCGGGCGGGGTCTTGCTGCTCTGGGTTTGCTGGAAGATGTGGAGCGAGATCCGCGCCCAGGCCGCCACCGACCATGCCGATGCCGATATTGCCCTAGAACAGGCGACCGGCGTTGATATTGATGGCCAGCCGGGCACGGCCGCCGAAAGCGTGCGCCCAGCCAAGACCTTTGGTCAGGCCTTTTTACAGATCTTTATCGCGGACCTGTCCATGTCGCTGGACAATGTCTTGGCCGTCGCCGGGGCCGCGCGCGACCATCCGGCGGTCATGGTCTTTGGCCTGGTCCTGTCGATCGCCCTGATGGGCGTCGCTGCCAGCACGATTGCCAAGCTGCTCCACAAGCATCGCTGGATTGGCTATGTCGGTCTCTTGGTCATCTTCTATGTCGCCCTGCACATGATCTGGGATGGCCATCGCAAGGTTATTCACGATCTGAATCTTCAGGCGCAATATAATCAGATCATGCCGGGGGCATTGGACATGCCATTGCCCAAGCCTTAAGCCGCGTCGCTGCCGCCGAACTGAGCCGTCCATTCGGCGACCTGATCGTCTTCGATCTTTTTGAACAGGACATCGGGCACGGTGATAGCCTGGCCGCGAGGCAGGGTGTCGAGCAGGTCGGTCGCGGTCTGGGCTGTCGGCCAAACCAAGGGCCCGGTCTGACCCACGGCCTGGCCGATCACACCCGCGGCCGCCGGAATAAACGGTGCCGAGACCTTGGCATAAAGCGCAACCAGATTGATCGCTGTGCGGACAATCACGGCCGCGCGTTCGGGATCAGTCTTGAACGCGGTCCAGGGCGCGGCCAATTGCAGATATTCATTGCCAGCAACCCAGAGCGCGCGCAGGGCCTGGGCGGCTTTGCGAAATTCTAGCTGCTCCAGGCTGGTGGCAATCTCGTCGATCTGAGCCCGGACCGTCTTGGCCAGCTCAAATTCCAGCTCGCCCTGGTCCCCGCCCTCGGGCACCACGCCGCCGAACTTGGCCTCATTGAATTTCAAGATGCGGTTGACGAAATTGCCCAGCACATCGGCCAGGTCCCGGTTCACCGCCGACTGAAACTGCTCCCAAGTAAAGGCGGTGTCAGAGCCTTCGGGCGCATTGGCGATCAGGTACCAGCGCCATAGGTCCGATGGCAAAAGCTCCAAAGCCGCATCCATAAACACGCCGCGACGGCCAGAGGTCGAGAACTTGCCGCCATACCAGTTCAGCCAATTAAAGGCTTTCAGCGTATCGACCTGTTTCCAGGGCTCGCCCGAGCCCAGCAAGGTGGCGGGGAAGCTGACCGTATGGAAGGCGACATTGTCCTTGCCCATGATCTGGACATAGGTCACATCGCCTGCGCCCTTATCGGTGCGCCACCAACGCTGCCAGTCGCCGCCCGTGGCATCGGCCCATTCCTGGGTTGCGGCAATATATTCGATCGGGGCATCGAACCAGACGTAAAACACCTTGTCCTCAAAGCCGGGCCGCGGCACCCCGTCCTTGGCCACCGGCACGCCCCAGGACAGGTCGCGGGTAATGCCCCGGTCGATCAGGCCCTCGTCCAGATGCTTGAGCGCGATTGAGCGGGCCAGGGCCGGCCAGCCCTGGCGCTGTTGGATCCAGACCCGCAGCTTGTCGGCCATCTTGGTCTGGAGCAGGTATAGGTGGCGGGTGTCGCGCACCTCAATCTCACGCGAGCCGGATATGGTCGAATAGGGATTGATCAGGTCGGTCGGGTCGAGCAGCGAGCCGCAATTATCGCACTGGTCGCCGCGCGCCTTTTCAAACGCGCATTTGGGACAGGTCCCCTCGACATAGCGGTCGGGCAAGAAGCGCTTATCCGTGATCGAATAGATCATCTGATCGACCCGCTCCTCGATCAGGCCGTTCTCCTCCAGCTTTTGCGCAAAATGCTCGGTCAGGGCCCGGTTCTGGGCTGAGGACGAGCGGCCAAACCAATCGAAAGACAGGTCAAAGCGCTTGGCAATCTCGGCCTGGATCTGGTGCTGTTCGGTGCAATAGGTGGCGACATCCTGGCCCGCCGCCGCCGCCGCCAGCTCGGCCGGGGTGCCGTGCTCGTCCGTGGCACAGATGAATAGAACCTGGTCGGCCCCCAGCCTGGCGCGCTGAAACCGCGCAAACACATCCGAGGGCAACATGGACCCGGCCAGATTCCCCAAATGCTTGATGCCATTAATATAGGGCAGGGCCGAGGTGATCAGGATACGGGACATAAAACACGCCTTAGGCCGCCAGGGCCGCAGAAAAACCAGTTACGCTAGCGTCTATAGTGCCCCGGCGCGCCCGGGGCAAACCCTGGAAGAATTCTGCCCCCGGCCCGTTGCAAAACCCCCTAAAACTGCGGCATAAGCCGCGCAGCGCCGGTTTAGCTCAGTTGGTAGAGCGCCAGTTTTGTAAACTGGATGTCGCGGGTTCGAATCCTGCAACCGGCACCAGTTCCCCGACAAAGTCACGCGCACCTCGCCATCCGCCCTTGGCGGCGCGGCCAATCTTGTTCAAACTCGCAGCCTAAGTTCAGGGATTGGGTGCGCGGACATGACCACAGAGACGCTTTTGCTGCATCCGGCTTTCCTGTGCCTTGGCACCTTTGCCAGCATTATGATCGCGCTCGAGATCGGTCATCAATTGGCACTGAGGCATAAGACCTCGGCCAAGGAGATTTCCGGCGGCGCGGTCGATGCGGCCATATTTGCCCTGCTCGGCCTGCTGATCGCCTTTACGTTTTCAGGCGCGGCCCAGAGGCTGGATCATCGCCGCGACCTGATTGTTCAGGAGGCCAATGCCATCGGCACGGCCTGGTTGCGCATCGACACCCTGCCCGCCGCCGCCCAAACCACCCTGCGCGCCGATTTTCGCACCTATATAGACAGCCGCAAGGCCGCCTATGCCGTGATCAATGACCGGGCCGCGTTTCAGGCCGCCCTAGCGCGCTCAGCCCAGATCCAGCGCGGCCTATGGCAAGACGCGGTCCAGGCCAGCCAGCGCCCCGACGCCCTGCCGGCCGCTGAAAAGCTGCTGCTGCCCGCCCTCAATGAGATGATCGACATCACCACCACCCGCGCCATGGCCACCCGCATGCACCCGCCCGGCATCATCTATGCCATGCTATTTGCCGTCACCCTGGTCAGCGCCGTCCTGGCCGGCTATGGCCTCGGCGCCAGCCAGACCCGCAGCTGGATCCACCGCCTCGCCTTCGCCGCCACCCTGGCCATCACCTTGACGGTGATTATCGATATGGAACACCCGAGGAGAGGGTTGATCACCTTGACGGGGTTTGAGGCGGAGGCGTTTGGGCTGGGCTTGCCGCGGTGAGGGGGGGGGTGAGTTGGTATAACGGGGCGATAGAGGGGTGGGTGTAAACTGGATGTCGCGGGTTCAAATCCTGCGACCGGCACCAGTCCGCCCCCCCCCGCAAACCTTGTCCACAGGACTCCGGAGTCCGAGGCTTGCGGTCGCTTCTCGTTTTGCTACAACCGATAACGAGCAGGAGAATGACGAACTGACGCTGAGGCTTGCGGTCGCTTCTCGTTTTGCTACAACCCTGAGGTTGATGGTGGCGAAACTCACCTAGCTGAGGCTTG
>JBILKO010000133.1:0-5997 GCA_044376615.1 Caulobacteraceae bacterium | reverse complement strand
GAGACGGCCTATCTGTTGAAATCACCCGCCAATGCACAGCACCTGGCGCGCTCAATTGAACAGCATCGGGCCGGACAAGCGGTTGAACAGTCTCTAATCGATGACTAGGCGGCTCACCTTCACACCCGATGCCTGGGACGATTATCTTTATTGGCAGGCCCAAGACAAAAAGATGCTGAAGCGGATCAATATCGTGCTGCGCGACATCCTCAGGGAGCCCTTTACCGGCATTGGAAAGCCAGAGCCTTTTCGGGAAAATCTGACCGGCTATTGGTCACGCCGCATCAATGACACGCACCGGCTTGTGTATGCCATTGAGGACCAAGCGATTATTGTCCTTGCGTGCCGGTATCACTATTGAAACGGGATTGGCGACGCTTGTGACCAAAACCAAACCTGAGCTTTTGGCTGAGATTAGGGCCCTCGAAGCCATGCCCGACAGCGCCATTGACCAAACCGACGCGCCCGAACTTGCCGATTGGTCCAACGCCGTCCCCGGCAAGTTTTATCGGCCCGTCAAACAGCTTTTGTCGGTGCGTCTGGATGCTGATCTGGTCGATTAGTTCAGGGCGTCCGGCAAGCGCTACCAGACCCGGATCAATGCGGCCTTGCGGGCTTATGTGCGGGGGCAGAAGTGAGGGTTAAGACCAACGGTCGCAGGATCTCGGCGGATTGTTACTGCCTAACCTGAGGTATTGAGCTGCTTTGGTAGGACCTAGACATGACGCCAGCATTAAAAGGCTTTTTGATCGCGCCGAGTGTTCCGAGTATCCTATTGACCCTCGTCGGCTTTATGCTGGTAGGTCCCCATACGACCTTATTCATTGGCTTAGTTTCGTTGCCATTTGTCTATATTAAATCTGTAGTGTTTGGAGTTCCGGTTCATTTGCTGCTTGTGCGCTTCAGACGATACGGCCTGATCGATTATGCGTTTGGAGGGGCGGTCGCGTCTCTGGTATCTTCCTGCGTTGTTGGAGTTCAAATCGAATTCGAAAATCCACAAACTTGGTTGCTGTGGACAAGCCTGGTGGCATTCGCGGGCGGGTTGGTTGGAATTGCATTTTGGCTGATTGCGCGGCCCGATCGCTCTCAATGAAGGTAGACTGTATAAATGCAGGGCCATGCATCTATAACCGCGACAACACTTCCCCACACCCCAGGACCCCCTCCCATGCCCAGCCCCGCCCTTACCCTCGAAGATGCCGTCAACACGACCTGCCCCTGGTCCGGCGACCCGATCTCGCCAGACTCCCTAACCCTCTATCGCGGTCAGACGGTGGGGTTCTGTAATCCGGGCTGTCGGGACAAGTTTGAAAAGGCGGTGATGCATTTTGATCTCGCGATTGCGGGCGGTCCGGGCACGGTCGCCCAGGCTTAAACATCCGGGCAAAAATCTGGCGGCAAGCTGAACGAAGATGAACGGGTCGCTCAAGCCCCGTTCAGGCTGCCCCTTTTAGGGTGATCTCACTGGCGGATATCCGCTGTCTGATCTGGAGACCCTAAAATGACCCACACCTTGCTTACCAAGACCGGCCTAGTCGCCAGCCTCGCCGCCCTGACCGTGTCTGGCCTGGCCAGCAATGCGCTGGCACAAAGCGCCGCGCCGCGCGGCACCTATGACCAGAACGGCTATTATTACGATCCTTGCCAGCGCTCGACCGTCAACCGTACGACAGGCGGTGGTCTGCTCGGCGCGGCCCTCGGCGCCGCCATGGGCGCAAGCATTGCCGGCAAGAACAATAAGACAGAAGGCGCTGTCCTTGGCGGTCTGCTCGGCGCGGCGGTTGGCTCATCAACCGGCAAGAAGTCCGCAGCCTGCGACACGTCCTCCGGCACTGTGCCCGCCCGCACCTACGGTTCAGGCTATGGCGACGATAGCAGTGTCACGATTTATGAATCGCGCACCATCTATCCCAAGGCCGGGAACCGTGATTTTGACCGCCGCCATGATTGGGACTGGGATAACGACTATGCCCATAACCGGCAGATCAAGCACCGCCCACAAGGCGACCGCTGCACCCTGGCCGAAAGCCCGATCTATATGCCTGATGGCCGGGTGCAAAAGCGCTTTGTAAAGGTCTGCCCCGATGCCAATGGCACTTATCAGATCGTCGACTAGGGCTTCTTCGCCCAGACCAGATATTCGATATTGCCATCCGACCCTGTAATGGGGCTCAAGGTCCGGTCTTGCACCGTCCAGCCTTGGGCCCCGAGCCAAGATTCAACGGCGGTCGCCGCCGCCTCTCGCGCCGCCTCGTCCCTAACCAGACCGCCCTTGCCCACGCCGCCTGGTCCCACTTCGAACTGGGGTTTGATCAGGGCAACGAGATCCGCCCCCGCCGCGCATAGGCTTAAGGCCGCGGCCAGGACCTTGGCCAGGCCGATAAAGCTGGCATCACAGACAATCAAGTCAACCGGCTCAGGCACCTGGGCGGCGGTCAGGTGCCGTGCATCGGTCTGTTCCAGATTGATGACGCGCGGATCATTGGCCAGGCTGGCATGCAGCTGTCCCTGCCCGACATCGACGGCATAGACATGGCAAGCGCCGCGCAACAGGCAGACCTGGCTAAACCCGCCGGTCGAGGCCCCGACATCTAGCACCACCCGCCCCTCAACCGCGATGGGCCAGAGGGACAGGGCATGATCGAGCTTAAGTGCCCCGCGCCCAACAAAAGGGTGGGCTGCAACCGCCTCGATCTCTGCCATTGGATCAACAAGCTCGGACGCGCGCGCAATGATCAGGCCCGCCACCTTGACCCCGCCCGCCTCTATCGCGGCCTTGGCCTTGGCGCGGCTATCAAACAGGCCGCGCTCGACCAGAACCAGATCTATGCGTTTGCGCACTCGAATTCCTTATTCCAAGACTTGAAAGCCGCGCCTGGCCCGGTCACAACTGACCCATTAGCGGCACCAAGCCGCGCCTTGGGGAAGATCGTCAAGATGAATGCACTCACACGCCGCAGCCTTTTGGCCGTTTCTGCCGCAACCGCTGCCCTGGCCCAAGCGCCGCTAGCCCTAGCCAAGACGCAAACCGCGCCGATCGCGCCCGACGCCACCGCCCTAGCCAATATGATCCGACGCAAACAGATCAGCCCGCTCGAGGCCGTAACCGAAGCGATTAATCGGGCCGAAGCGGCCCAGCCCAAGCTAAACTTTATCGTGACCTCGACCTTTGACCAGGCGATTGACCAGGCCAAGGCCATGACCAAGCCAAAGGGGCCGTTTGCCGGCGTGCCGTTCCTGATCAAGGATCTGAACGATTTTAAGGGCACGCCGACCCGCAATGGCTCGCGCGCCTTTTTGAATGCGCCTGTGGCCACCGCGAGCGAGCCCCTGATTGAGGCCTATTCGGGCACGGGCCTGGTGGTGATCGGCAAGTCGGCAACGCCCGAGCAGGGTTATCTACCGACGACTGAGCCACTGGCCTTTGGTCCGACACGCAACCCCTGGAACCTAGATCGGTCATCCGGTGGCTCATCCGGTGGAGCGGCCGTGGCTGTTGCGGCCGGGATCGTGCCCTTTGCCCATGCTAGCGATGGCGGCGGCTCGATCCGGATCCCGTCTGCCAATTGCGGCCTGTTTGGGCTTAAGCCTTCGCGCGGCCGCATGATCGGCTCGCAAACCCAGACCCATGCCTATGATATTGGCGTCCGGCACGTCTTGACCCGGTCGGTGCGCGATAGTGCCGCCATGTTTGCAGCAACCGAGTATCGCGGGCCGGGCGCGCAATATCCAGCGGTGGGCATGGTCTCCGGCCCAAGCCGTAAGCGGCTGAAGATTGGCGTTATGAGTAAGACTGCGACGGGGATTAATCCAGACCCTGAGGTTCAAGCTGGCCTGGATGCGACCGTTGCCTTGTTACAGCCCTTGGGCCACACCGTGACCGAGACCCATTGGCCCGTGGACGGTGTCCAGTTCAGCCAAGACTTCCTAGCCCTCTGGGCCACCGACGCCGCCGCCCAGGTCCAGACGGTCGCCAAGACCTATGGCGCCAAGGCCGTGCCCGACCTGCTAGAGCCCTTCACCATCGGCATGGCCCAGATGGTCGCCGCCCTGCCCAAGGGTGCCATTGAGGCCGCGGTCGGCCGGCTAGAAGCCTCGGTCATCGCCTATAAGGCCTGGTTTGCGAGCCAAGACCTGGTCCTGACACCGGTCCTGTCCAAGCCCGCCGTGCCAATTGGCTATGTCGCCTCGACTGTAGCCTTTGATGTCTTATCCAAGCGCTTGACGGAATATGTCGGCTATACGCCCTTCATGAATGTCACCGGCGGCGCGGCCATGAGCGTGCCACTGCACTGGACCGCGGATGGCATTCCGGTCGGCATGCATTTTGCTGGACCTGCGGGCAGCGAAAAGACCCTGTTCCAGCTGGCCTATGAATTAGAGGCGGCTAAGCCCTGGGCAGGCCTAAAGCCGCCCGTCTGGTTTGGCGGCTAACAGCCGTGAGCGCAGCGTTTTAGCCGTGGCTAGAGCCCGAAACGCTGCGCAATCCAGCCCGCCGCTATTTCCTGTTTATAAGTCTAGGGTTTTATAAATACGCCATAGACCCGTTAAAAAACTGACTTAGACCTAGATTAAAGCTGCCGCTCATCAAACGATCAGCCATCTGTACTTATTTACACAGTATACAGACGGTCGATTTAAAAAGCGAGCGGGGCGATTATGGTTATGAAGAACGTATTGTGTGCAAGCGTATCGGCGGCTTGCTTGGTTATGACCGGCGGCTTGGCCTATGCCGACGAGGCCACGAGCGACAGTGAAACAATCATCGTAACCGCACGCGCTGGCGTTGGCCGCTATGTCAAGCAAGATGCCAGCTTTGCCATCTCGGTGATCGATAAGGAAAAGCTGCGCCTGGTTAATCCCTCCAGCGTCGCCGAAGTCTTCAAGGCAGTTCCAGGCTTTTGGGTAGAGTCGTCGGGCGGTGAAGCCTCGAACAATATCCGCACCCGGGGCATTCCGCGGGACGGCTATTCTTCGGTCGGACTGCAAGAAGACGGCCTGCCTGTACAGCATGATCCCGGCCTTGGCTATCTAAACGCTGACCAGTCGTTCCGCCTGGATGAGACCATTAATCGGGTTGAGGCCGTGCGCGGCGGCCCCTCCTCCATATTTGCCTCAAACGCCCCCGGCGGCGTGGTCAATTTCATTACCCGCAAGCCGGGCGATAAGGCCGAAGGCATCGTCAAGCTCGAGCTTGGTGACTATGACCATTATCGCACCGATTTTTGGTATGGCACGCCGGTCGCTGAAGGCCTGTCAGCCTATGTCGGCGGCTTTTATCGCGAAGACAATGGCGTAAGGGATCCAGGCTTTACCGCCAATAAGGGCGGCCAGATCCGGGTCGGCGTCTTAAAGACCTGGGATAAGGGCTCGCTCGACGTCAATTTCAAGCGAATTGACGACACGGTCGGCTTCTATCTGCCCGTTCCAATCTTGTCTGATAATGACAGTAAGTCGGCTGTGCCCGGCTTTGACCCAAATTACGGCACCCTGGCGGGGCCTGAAACCTCGGTCCTCAGCTTTCGCAATGTCAATGGACCCTATGATTTTGACCTAACGCGCGGCACCGAGGTAAAGCTCAGTCAGTGGACGGCCAAACTCGACCTTGAGGTCGGCAATGGCTGGACCCTGCAAAATGGCCTGCGCTATCGTGACAGCGACTCCCAGCGCAATGGACTGTTTCCAACCGGTAATATTGAGGCAGCAACTGTCCGTGCCGCTGGCTATCTGGCGACGGCCAAGGCCGCCTATCCGACGGCAACAGCGGTGAAGTTCCAATATCTCACTGCCGCCAATGGCGCATTCGACATGGCTAATGCCAATGGCAATGGTCAGGTCGTTAGCGTCAATGCCCTGGCTGTGCATGTGCCGCTGAAAGAGTTCATCAATGACCTGCGCCTAGTCAAGAAGTTCGAGGCCGGCAGCCAGACGCACAATGTTTCGCTCGGCGCCTATTATGCTGGGACTGAGTTCATCTATGATCGCTACATGTCG
>JBILKO010000132.1:0-6051 GCA_044376615.1 Caulobacteraceae bacterium | reverse complement strand
CAACACCAACGACCGTGATCTCATAGCCGATGGTCGAGATATGGTTCCATTTGGCGAAAGCCTCTGGATAATCCACATACCGACGCGGCATGCCCTGCAGACCCAAGAAGTGCTGCGGGAAGAAGATCAGGTTCACGCCAACAAAGGTGATCCAGAAGTGTAGGGCTCCGAGGAACTCATTGTACTTCACGCCCCACATCTTCTCGAACCAGTAATAGAAGCCGGCAAAGATGGCGAACACGGCCCCGAGCGACAGCACATAATGGAAGTGCGCCACCACATAATAGGTATCGTGCAAGGCATAATCTATGGCCGCATTGGCCAGGACCACGCCGGTAACCCCACCGACCGTGAACAGGAAGATGAAGCCGATGGCCCAAAGCATGGGGGTCTTAAAGTCGATCGATCCACCCCACATGGTGGCAATCCATGAGAACACCTTAATGCCCGTTGGCACGGCAATGACCAGGGTCGCAGCCACGAAATAGGCCCGCAGATGAATGGTCATGCCGACGGTATACATGTGGTGCGCCCAGACCAGGAAGCCAACAAAGCCAATGGCCACCATGGCATAGGCCATGGCCAGATAGCCAAAGATGGGCTTCTTGGAGAAGGTCGAGACGATGTGGCTGATAATGCCAAAGCCTGGAAGGATCAGGATGTACACTTCGGGGTGACCAAAGAACCAGAACAAGTGCTGGAACATGAGCGGGTCACCACCGCCAGCCGGATCAAAGAAGTGGGTGCCGAAATTGCGGTCAGTCAGCAGCATGGTGATGGCACCGGCCAGCACCGGCAGCGACAAGAGCAGCAAGAAGGCGGTGATCAAAACCGACCAGGCAAACAGTGGCATGCGGTGCAGGGTCATGCCCGGCGCACGCATATTGAAAATGGTGGTAATGAAGTTGATCGCGCCCAGGATCGAGCTGGCACCGGCAAGGTGGATCGACAGAATCGCCAAATCCATGGCCGGCCCGGTATGGCCTGAGGTCGATAGGGGCGGATAGAGTGTCCAGCCGCCGCCAAAGCCCTTGCCTGGGCCACCATCAACGAACATGGACATGATCAGCAAGATCCAAGACGCCATCAAGAGCCAGAACGAAATATTGTTCATCCTTGGGAAGGCCATATCCGGCGCACCGATCATGATCGGCACAAACCAGTTGCCAAACCCGCCAATCATGGCCGGCATGACCATGAAGAAGATCATGATCAGGGCGTGGGCGGTCACCACAGCATTATAGCCATGTTTTGACTGCTCAATAAGACCGAGCAGGCTGATGGTCGAGGTCTCGCTAAAAATCTGGATGCCTGGCTGGTCCAGCTCTAGGCGGATCAGACCTGACAGGGCACCGCCAACCAGGCCCGCCATAATGGCGAACAGGATATAGAGCGTGCCAATATCCTTGTGATTGGTCGAGAAAAACCAGCGGGTAAAGAACCCCGGCTTGTGGTCATGATCATCTTGACCATAGGCGTGAGCGGCGGAATTTGCCATTGTCTTGCGCTTCCTTAGACGATCAGTTCAGGGCGACGGGCTTAGAAGCCGTGTCGAGCTGGGCGATTTTTTGCGGGGCGGGGGCAGCAGGCGCTTCCACAGGCGCAGCGGCGGCGGGCACAGGCGCTGCAACGGCGGCAACGGGCGCGGGCTTGGGGGCCTTACTGGCGACCCAGGCGTCGAATTCAGGCTGAGTCACGACCTTGACCTGGATCGGCATAAAGGCGTGATCAGAGCCGCAAAGCTGGGTGCACTGGCCATAAAAGATTCCAGTCTTTTCAGCCTTGAACCAGATTTCGTTCACCCGGCCTGGAATAGCCGAGGTCATGACCCCAAAGGCGGGCACGAAAAAGGCGTGGATGACGTCTTGTCCGGTAACCAGAACCCGCACCGTCTTGCCAACCGGCACGACCATAGAGGTATCGGCCGCCAGGCGATATGGCACGCCTTCCTTCTTGGCATCGGCTTCGCTCAGCATGACCGAGGTGATCTCGTCGATATTCTGGTCAGGATAGGCATAGCCCCAGTACCACTGATAGCCATTGACCTTCACCGTCAGGTCCGGCTTTGGCATGTCGTGAAACGCGAACAAGAGCTTGAACGAGAAAACCGCTATAAACAGCAAGATACCGACAGGCACCAGGGTCCAGACGATCTCGAGCAAGGTATTGTGGCTGAACTTGGCGGGAACGGGATTGGCCTTGGCATTGAACCGAACGATCACCGTGATCAAGAGGCCCAAAACAAACAGGCTGATCACCGTAATGATCGGCAGCAACACGAAATTGTGAAATCCATGGGCCGAATGCGCCAAGGCCGAATTGGCCGGCTGCATATCAATACCGCCAGGAGTGGGTTGGCCAATCATGTCGGCCGCATAAGCCTGGGCGCTAAACGCGGCCCCTGCCAGCATTGCGGCGAGGCCAGCAGCCCGCGTGCGTAATTTCATTCCCGAAGCCCTCATAATCCTCGACGACCAGTTCTGACCGGCACAGACCCCCCAAAGGATCACTGCACCGAGTGACATAACCCGACAGACGCCCACGGCCAGAGCCCAATCATAGGGCCCAATTGTCGCACCTTGGCCGTAAGCCCACCCTATGGCTCAACTCACTAGGGTCTGCATACGCATTGTTCCGCCTCTTGCCAAGACGCCAGCGTGCTCAAGAATGGTTTCAACTTCGCTATATCGTGCCTATGTTAAGTCCAAACCCGCCTTTTGGACCCATGCTCATGACTGTTACCGTCGCAATGCCGCCCTTGCTCGAAGCCAATGGGGTCGATCCGGAGCGGGCGCGCACGATTCTTGCTGACGCCCTGCACGGGGCCGATGACGGCGAGCTCTATATGGAGCGGTCTGAAAGCGAATCCTTTGTCTTTGATGATGGGCGCCTGAAATCGGCTGCCTATGATTCGGGCGAGGGCTTTGGCCTGCGCGTTGTGGCCGGTGAAACGGCGGGCTATGCCCATGCCAGCGAAATTACCGAGGCCGCGATCGGCCGCGCCGCCCAGTCCGCCAGCCTGGCCCGGCGCGGCTATAGTGGCAGCGCTGACCTGGCCCCGCGCCAAACCAATACCCGCCTCTATTCAGATGCCGATCCCCTGGCCCAGCCCAGCTTTAGCGGCAAGATCGAGCTCCTCCAGGAAATCGATGCCTTTGCTCGCGCCCGCGATCCGCGCGTGGTTCAGGTCATGGCCTCAGTCGCCGGTGAGCGATGCACGGTCGAGATCCTGCGCGCCGATGGCCGCCTCATGCGCGATGTCCGGCCCCTGGTTCGGCTGAATGTTCAAATCACGGTCGAGCGTGATGGACGGCGCGAGTCCGGATCATCGGGCGCCGGTGGCCGCGCGGGGTATGAAGCCTGGATTTCGCCGGACAAGTGGCAGGGCCAGGTCGATGAGGCCCTGCGCCAAGCCCTGGTCAATCTCGATGCCATAGCAGCCCCTGCAGGCGAAATGGATGTGGTGCTTGGCCCTGGCTGGAACGGGGTCTTATTGCACGAGGCTGTCGGCCACGGCCTTGAAGGCGATTTTAACCGCAAGGGCATTTCGGCCTTTTCAGGCCGGGTGGGCGAACGGGTCGCGGCCAAGGGTGTCACCGTGTTTGATGACGGCGCCATCGCCGGGCGGCGCGGCTCGCTGACCATTGATGATGAGGGCACGCCGACCGAGCGCACCGTCCTGATCGAGGACGGCATATTGGTTGGATACATGCATGACCGGATGAGCGCGCGGCTGATGGGCCTGGCCGCCACCGGCAATGGCCGTCGCCAATCCTATGCCCATATGCCCATGCCGCGCATGACCAATACGGGCATGTTAAATGGCACTGTGCCCCAGGCCGAAATGATTGCCTCGATGAAGCGCGGCCTCTATTGCGCCAATTTCGGCGGCGGCCAGGTCGATATCACCAATGGCAAATTCGTGTTTCAGTGCACTGAGGCCTATCTGGTCGAGGACGGCAAGATCACGGCCCCGGTCAAGGGTGCAACCCTGATCGGTGATGGCCCCAGCGCCCTAACCCGGGTCGAGATGATCGGCGATGATTTCGACTTTGATCCGGGCGTCGGGGTCTGTGGCAAGGCAGGCCAAAGCGTGCCCGTCGGGGTCGGTCAGCCCTCGCTCAAGATCAAGGGCCTGACCGTCGGTGGGACCAGCCTATAAGGGCCAGCCCCTCCCCCTATTTCACCCCGTGCGCCAACTTCTTGAGCCAGGGGCTGGCAATGGCCAATAGGATGCCAAGACCGATGGCCCAGATGCCGATGGTCTGGAAGACGGCGCTGTAATTTGCCAGCGCGCCCTTGGGATCGAGCACCTGACCGGCCACGGTTTCAGTCGCGGTCAGATTGGCAACAAACCCGCCCAGATATTGGGCCCAGGCGGTGGCCAAGAACCAGACCGCCATAATGGTCGAGACCACGGCGGGCACAGACAGCTTGGTCATTTGCGATAGGCCAACTGGGCTTAAGAACAGCTCACCCGTTGTGTGGAACATATAGGCGAGCGCCAAGAAGATCAGCGGCACCTTATAGGCCCCATCGGCGAACTTTACCCCCGCGACCAGGATCAAGAACCCGATGCCGACCTGGACCAGGGCCAGGGCAAATTTCATCGGCGAGGACGGATCCAGATTTCTCCGACCCAAAAACGCCCAAATCGCCGCAAAGGCCGGGGCAAAGAGCAGGATAAAGCCGGAATTAAACGACTGGGCCTGGGACGCGGTCATGGATGATCCGCCGGGCAGCGCCAGCTGGGTATTGCGATCAGCAAACTGGTTGAGCGAAGACCCCGCCTGTTCGAACAGGGTCCAGAACACCACTGAGGCCCCAATCAATAACAGGGCCAAGATCATGCGTGAGCGCTCAACCGCGGTGCATTTTGTCGCCATAAACCAGGCCAGATAGCCCAGAATAATCACCGACCCGGCCCCCAGCATGTAGCCAACCGAGGCATTCTTCTGGACCAGCAGCCAGACCAGGCCCACGCCGAGTATGGCGAGCAAATAGATCAGCCATTCGGTATTCAGCGGCCCAAAGATCGGCTTGGCCAGCTTGGCCGGTTCAGGCGGCTCGCCCTTGCCATCAAGCCAGGGCTTGCCCAGCATAAAGACGATCCAACCGGCCGCCATACCAATCCCAGCCAAGCCAAACCCGGCCCACCAGCCAACCTCTTGGCCCAGGCGACCACAGATGATCGCCGCCATAAAGGCCCCCAGATTGATGCCGTAATAATAGAGGGTGAAGCCAGAATCGCGGCGCGGATCGTTTTCGGGATAGAGCTGACCGACGATCGAAGAGATATTGGGCTTCAAAAAGCCAACGCCCATAATGATTAGGGCCAGGGCCAAGAACAGAATGTCTTCATAGATCTTGGGGCCCTTGACCACCGACAGCTCGTAACTGCCCTTGGATAGGGTGGCCGGGATGGGCGCATTGGCGGGCAGGCCCTTGATCTCCAGCGCGCCCGCCTCATTGGCGCCAAACGCATATTCACCTTCCCCGACCTTGAGCTTGACCTCGCGGTCGGCGGCGCGGCCATTGACGACGAATTCATACTTGGCACCCTGATAGGTCAGGACCTGCGTGGCCGGCGCGCCCTCAATGGCCATGGCCCCGTGACCGGCGACTAGCAACAGCGCACCAAAGGCAATCGCCTTGCGCATGCCCAAGAACCGGTCGGCGATCAGGCCGCCAATCAGGGGCAGGAGGTAAACGAGCGAGGTATAGGCCGCATATTGGCCCTGGGCCTCCTTGTCATCGAACAGGAAATGCTGGGTCAAATAAAAGATCAAAAGCCCGCGCATGCCATAATAGGAGAAACGCTCCCACATCTCGGCAAAGAACAGAACAAACAGGCCGCGCGGATGGGCGCGAAGCTGTAGAAATACCGGGATACAGGTCACCAAAACAATGATGAGACCAACAATCTCGACCAAATTCATAAATCAGCCCCTTGCCTGGGCGCTGGACCTTGCTGGCCGCGCCGCGCTCTGTTCTGAGCGGCAAATGATCACGGGTTTGGGATTTAGACAAGGGGCGCAAAGCCCCCTCCAC
>JBILKO010000047.1:0-17230 GCA_044376615.1 Caulobacteraceae bacterium | reverse complement strand
GCATGTGATAAAGCCCTCGACAAAGCGTCTTGTCTGGTCGGAATTCACATGCGGGGCGCTATGGACCTTTGAAGCGGGCAGCGAGAAGGTTTCGGACACGGCCTCAACCAACAGGCCTGACCAGGCCTCGTCAATATTGACGACAATGATTACATGCCGATCCGAAGGCACCGTCGCGGCAAAGCCGAGCCGGGCAGCAATATCCAATACCGGCATGACTGTCCCGCGCAGATTGATCACCCCAAGGACAAATTCCGGTGCATGCGGCATGGGCATGACTGGGGTCCAGCCGCGGATCTCACAAACCTGGCGAATATCGGTGCAAAAATCATTCCCTGCGACGCGAAACGAAACCAGTTCCCTAATGGCTTCAGGCACTTGGGTTTGGGCTTGGACATTGGCCATGGGGCCGTCCCCTTCTGATATCGTCGATGCGCGGGCCATTTGCCAAACGCTTACCTCCAGCCTAGGCGCGGCGGGTAAAGATTTGATGGGGAGCTATGGTTAGCGAAACGAATTCGCGAGGCCAAATTGGTTGCGCTCGCTTGGCGATCGGGTTGCACGACGTATATCCAAATCATGGATAAGCAATCTGAAACCAGCCACCCATTCCACGCCTTGAGCCAGTTTGGTAGCGCCGTTGTTATAGGCGCTAGCGGCGGTATCGGCGGTGCATTAGTCGAGGCTTTGAAAGCCAATTTCCACTTCAATACGATCTATGCGGTTAGCCGGAGCGGGCTGGTTCCAAACCCATCGGTGATTAGCCTGTCCATGGACCTAACCTTGCCCGACACGATCGCCAAGGCCGCACAGACCATCGCGCCCGGTGGCCCGGTCAGCCTGGTCATTGTCGCGACCGGCCTGTTGCAAGACGACATCCAATCACCGGAAAAAACCATGCGCGCCTTGGACCAAGACGCCATGGCCAGAGCGTTCGCCATAAATGCCATCGGTCCAGCCTTGATTGCCAAGCACCTGTTGCCGCTCATGACCCGCAGCCAGCCATCCGTGTTTGCGGCCCTGTCAGCCAGGGTGGGCAGCATTAGTGATAATCGCTCTGGTGGATGGTACAGCTACCGGGCGTCAAAGGCCGCGCTGAATATGTTGATACAAACCCTGTCATTGGAACATGCGCGCAAACATCCCCTCGGGGTCTGCGTCGCAATCCATCCGGGTACGGTTGATACGCGCTTGAGCAAGCCTTTTCAGTCCGGGGTCGCAGCGGACCGATTATTCAGCCCTGATCAATCGGCAGCCCATATTCTTAATATAATTCATAGATTTAAACCATCAGACTCCGGCGGCCTGTTTGCTTGGGACGGACAAAGACTAGCGCCCTAATCGCAACGACTGAACATTCAATTAGCGATATTGACTTGACGCAGGCATCAGGTCTGCCAGTCTAGGCGGGTTCGTTTCAATACGGCCCTATCAAGAAGGCCGCGCCTCAGAGAGGGGCAGCGAATCGGAGTGTTTTGATGTTCAAGGCCCCACATCGTATTGGGCGCCCACTACGGTGCGCAATGTCGTGACAGAGGCCGTCCGCCCCGATCCCGACCAGGAACCCGAGCTTTCAAAGGCGCAACTGACCGGCCTCATGCTGGGCTTTGCCGGCATGGTGCTTGGCCAGTTCATGGCCTTTCTAGATATCCAGATCGTCAATTCTTCCCTCTCGCAAATTCAAGCAGGGATTAGCGCCAGCAGTGACGAGATCAGCTGGGTTCAGAGCGCCTATTTGATTTCAGAGGTCGTAATGATCCCCCTGTCCAGTTATCTGGCCAGATGGTGGGGAACCCAGCGTCTGTTCATGGTCTCCTGTGCCGGCTTCATGGTCATGAGTGTACTGACTGGCCTTTCCAATTCCATCGACACCATGATCGCGACACGAGCTCTGCAGGGCTTTATCGGCGGGGCCATGATTCCAACTGTGTTTTCGGTCGCGTTTTCGGCCTTTCCGCCGCGCTACCGCATGACAACGAGCATGATTATCAGCACGGTTGTGTCGCTTGCACCGACGATTGGTCCAACGCTTGGCGGATTTTTGACCGATCAACTGAGCTGGCGATGGTTGTTTTTTATCAATGTGCCAATCGGATTTGTAGTTCTGTTCCTCGTTGGTCGTTACGGAAATCTGGATAAACCGAATCCCGCTCTAGCCCACAATTTCGACTGGCTTGGCCTTATAGCCATGGCCGCCTTTCTTATGGCCGGCCAATTTGTCCTTGAGGAAGGCACGCGCGAGGGCTGGTATCACAGCGATCTGATCCTAGGCCTGACAACCTTATCGGTCTTGGGCGGAATTGTATTCATCTGGCGATCATTGGCAGGCCCAAATCCGATCGTCGAATTACAGGCCTTTGCAGATGGCAATTTTCGTATCGGCTGCTTCTTGTCCCTCATCGCCGGCATGGGCCTGTTTGGCTCGACCTATTTGTTACCTCTGTTTCTCGCGCGTGTTCGGGGGGACTCTGCAACCGAGATCGGCATGACCATGGCTGTGTCTGGCGCGGTGATGTTTTTAATGGGACCAATCGCAACCCAATTGTCCCGGTTCATCACGCCGCGAACCCAGGTTATAATTGGCTTCTTGATTGCAGCTGCGGGTATGTGGATCAGCCGCGACGTAACCAAGGATTGGGGCTTTTACGAATTCTTGACCCTGCAATTGACGCGTTCGGTCGGGTTGGCCCTAGCCCTATTCACCGCCCAGAATATCACCATGGGGACACTCAGGCCCGAATTAATGAAATCGGCAGGATCACTCGTCAATCTCTCGCGAAATGTCGGCGGTGCCTTTGGCCTGGCGGTCCTAACCACCGTCTTGGCCGTTAGCCGGTCCCAACATGTGTCCGACCTGTCCGCACGGGTCTCAGTCGCAAGGCCGATCGGCCAGGACATGATTATGGGCCTATCTCAAAGACTGGACGAAATGGGCGTGGCCAATGCGATGACGGCGGCCGAAAAAATGATGAGCCAAATGCTCTATCGCGAAGCCCTGGTTCTGGCCTTTAGCGATTGTTATCTAGTGCTCACGGTCGCTTTCTTGGCAGCGGCAGCAGCGGCCCTAATGGCTAAACCGACCCGCCTTGATATGGGCTAGGCCAAGCGGCGCAAGACATGGCTATCTGGTACGCGCCATTGCCGTGAATGGGCCATGGGCTCAGCCTGAAAATGACCACTTGTCCAGATATCGAACATCAAGCGATAGGCCAGCTCCATCCGGCCGACAAAACCGTTAACGTCGCGATAGGCGCTCTGAGCAAACTGGTCTTTTAGGGCCTGGCGATGGCCATCGCCTCGGGCGCGAGAGGCCATCCAATCTGCGGCCTTTTGCACAAAGTCCGCCTCATCCATGGCCATAAATTCGACAAGTCCAAGCGCGGCCAGAGGATTAGGAACGGACGCGTTCATGTGCGCCAACCAGAGCACAGGAATGCCTTCACTCAAGGCTTGAAGGGTGTCGGCGTGACATAGGCCAAGCCCGCCAAGCGGGGCCAGGATCATATCAAGCTGGCTATTGAACGCAGGCGGCGCAACATCCGACGCGCTGATCACAACCGGCTCAGGAAAGGCCAGGCGATCCGGGTCAATGCCGCGCGATGCAAACTGCGTGCAGGCAATGTTTTGAACCACAGGGTCGCGATAATTGGCATGGCCAAGCCAAAGGCGCGTTGCAGTGGTTTTGCGCAACACCTCGGCAAACAGGTCAAGGCTAGCGCTATCCAGGTCACAGGGGTGAGCTAGGCACCCGAACTGTTTCCCAGCCTGTTCGTCAGTCATTGAGTCCGATTTGGCCGAGGCGGGCTGGGATACAAACGGTACTTGAACAGGCCCAATGGGCCACAGGGTCTCAGCGGCATCGGTCCTCTGACCGGCCCCATCTGCCAACACAACAAAATCAACCGAGCTAAGGCCGGTCGATAGACCCTGCGCCGTCCAGCTGATCTGAACCGGAGCGGCCTTGGCCGCCATAATGGCCAGGCGGCCACCGCCCAAATGGCCAGAAACATCTATGAGTAGGTCGATCTGATCGTCGCGGATACGGTCAAAAGCTTCGCTGTCCTCGAGCGCGCCGATGGAACACATTTGCGCGCGGCCAATACCCTGGCCCGAGAATCCGTGGTCATAATAGACCTTGACCTCAAATGCCGCGGCATCGTGTGCCGCGATGACAGGAAGGATGGTTTGCTCTAGCCCAGGCGCAGACAGGTCCGAAATCAGATAGCCCAAACGGAGACGCCGACCCTTGCGCGGAGGGTTAGGCAATTGCGGACCGGGGCCAGAGGCCAGCACATTGGTATAGGGTTCTGCCCAGTCGGAAATGACCTGACCGACGGCCTGGAACGCATCAACGCCATAGGGACTTATAGCGATTTGGTCCAATAAAGAGGGCTCTAGACCGAATAGATCCCCGACCACGGCAAGGCCAAGGCGTGCCTCTTCCAAACGCCCGAGGGCCGACACCGCATGGGCGTGACCGATAATGTCACTGGGTGAGACTTCCGACTGGATGATGCGTTGACCATATCCCGCCATGGCAGGGCCAAACACGCGGGCCTGCATGCAGCGTTCAGCAATGGCGCGGGCATAGTCCAGGTCATGCTGGAACCGCTGAAGGTCGCCGCCATTTTCCTTAATGATTTCCAGGCTTTGATAGGTTTGCGCGCGGTTCATAGCATCTTGCGCCAGGCCCCGCTCGTCGCAAGCCCAAAGGGCGGCAGCATGCCAATAGTGCAGGACCGACGAAAACTGACAGCGCGCAATAAGGCCTTCAACCAAGGCCAGCGCCAGTTGGGGCTCGCCAGCGATCAAAGCCGCCTTCAGGCTCGCCAATTCCTGCTCTGTTGCGATGGGTCGATCTGCAGTCGCTGTTGCCATGTCCCGCCCTATCGGCACCGAAATTGTCGATGGGGCCAAGGTCGTCCAGCATGGTTAATGACTGGTAAATAATAGTAATAATTAGATTATTTTTTTGATCGTTTTGGCGACAAAAACACCTGTCTTGGATCCAGACCCAAGCGGTGGCAGGCCTGGACCGGCGGACTAGACGGCAAGAACAGTTTTTCCGAAGAGCGCGCCGCCAGGTGAATCACCGACTTTTGCCAGGCTGAGAGCGTCCAGTCTGATCCTAGATCCAGCTTTTGCCGAACCGACATAGGAATAAGATCGATACCGGCCTTAACCAATAGGGACTGAAGACCCCTAAGTGGGGCGGGAAACACCTTGGCCGTCGTCATTATGGTCAAAAACTCAAACAAGATGGGTGAGGGCTCAAGCAGCGGCATCATGGCCGAAAACAGGGCCCGGCGTTGCTCCAGATCCTTCGGCGCGCCCGTGGCCCCATAGAGCCGAGCCGCAGGCATGCATTCGGCGAGGAAATGGCTGCGATCCTGGTCAGATATTGGCCGAACATAGGCACCATAGGCTTCGAGAAACCCATAACTGGCCGTCGCCTGGACCCAGTCGAGCAAATGGGTGTCATTTGCGCAATAGGCCGCCCCGGCAGGCGTATAGCCGCTGACCTGGCTGTGCAGCGCCGAAATGGCAGAAATCATCCGCTTGGCCTGAGACTGTGCCCCATAGACAGTGACCATGGCCGCCAGGCCGGTACGCTTGAGCCGGCGCATGGGATCGGTGCGAAAGCTGGTATGGTCCCAGACCCCAGACCGCACCCTGGGCTCGGCCAATTCAAGCACAACACCGGTAACACCGCCGATAAAAAGGCTGATGGGATTGCGAAAGACTTGCCAGCTTAGCGAGTATGGATCCGAAAGCGCAGGCTCACCATTAGGTGCCGAAAAATCCACAACCGGGCCTTGATCCGTGGTCAATAGATCTAAAACCAGCCTATCGAGATAGCCAGACAGGCCCTTGGATGGGCTTTCCACGCGCGGAAGTGCGGATGCGAACATTCTGGGCTCGATTTGAGGCGCAAAAATACATTTCTAGTTAACTATATCGTTTATGCAAGACGCAGATTGAACGCAACCCTGCGACGAATTATAGCCTCACAAAAATCAAACCGGTTTGCAGGCTGGAGAAGGCGCGTTAGGCTGCTTCAAACGGCCCACGGGCCCAAGAAAATCCTTGGAGACGTCATATGCAGGTTCAGCGCCTCGCCCCGGTCAAGACCTCGCTCTTGCCGAACAATCACCCCTATATGAACGGACCTTGGACACCTTTGCATGAAGAAGTCGATGCTACTGATCTGGATGTAATTGCGGGCAAGATCCCCACCGATATTGACGGCATCTATTTTCGCAATACCGAAAACCCGGTGCATCAGCCGCTCGGCCGCTATCACCCGTTTGACGGCGATGCCATGGTCCATGCGATTAGCTTCCAAAACGGCAAGGCCGAATATCGCAATCGCTTTGTCCGCACCCGAGGTTTTGAGGCCGAGCAGGAGGCCGGCGGGTCGCTTTGGGGCGGTCTGGCCGATCCGCCCAAGATCGCGCTGCGGCCAGGCTTTGGCGCACAAGGGGCCTTAAAGGATACGGCCAGCACAGACGTGGTGGTTCATGCTGGCAAGTTGGTTGCCACCTTTTATCAGTGCGGCGAGGCCTATTGTCTCGATCCTGAAACCCTAGACCAGGGTGGCACGGCCAGTTGGGCACCGCTTGATGGCGTTTCCGCCCATGCCAAGGTCGATGAGGCCACGGGCGAGCTGCTGTTTTTCAACTATTCCAAACACGCGCCCTATATGCATTACGGCGTCGTCGATAAGACCGGCAAGCGGGTGCATTATGTGCCCATCCCCCTGCCCGGCCCGCGGCTGCCACACGATATGGCGTTTACGGAGCATTATTCGATCCTCAATGACCTGCCGGTATTTTGGGACCAGGAGCTGTTAAAGCGCGACATCCATGCCGTGCGTTCGCACCCTGGCATTCCGTCACGGTTCGGGATTATTCCCAGGTTTGGTCAGCCAGAGGACATTAAATGGTTTGAGGCGGCCCCGACCTATGTCCTGCACTGGCTTAATGCCTATGAGGACGGTGATGAGGTGGTGCTCGACGGCTATTTCCAGGAAAACCCGACGCCGGACCCAATCGCCGATGCTCCGCCCGGCTATAGCCACATGATGGCCTATCTGGACGAGCATAGTTTTAGGCCCAAGCTGCACCGCTGGCGCTTCAATATGAAGACCGGCGAAACCAAGGAGCAGCATCTGGACGAGCGGATCCTCGAATTTGGCATGTTCAATCAGCGCTATGCCGGCAAGCCCTATCGCTATGCCTATAGCACCAAGGCCAAGCCCGGCTGGTTCCTGTTCAATGGCTTTGTCAAACACGATCTAGAAACCGGCCAGTCCTGGACCTTGGATCTGCCCGAAGGCATCTATGCCAGCGAGGCCCCCTTCGTGCCCCGGATCGGCGCCAAATCGGAAGACGACGGCTATCTGGTCAGCTTCCTGATCGATGAAAATCGCGGCACGTCCGAATGCGTCCTAATCGATGCCAAGGCCCTAGAGGCCGGTCCCGTCGTGCGCATTGCCCTGCCCCACAAGCTATCGAGCGGCACGCATAGTGTCTGGGCTGACCGCGACTTTATTCGCCATGGTTATCGGCCCTAGGCCAGGGAGACCGGACTTGGACATCAAGGACAGCATCGCCCTGGTCACCGGCGGCAATCGCGGCATTGGCGAGGCCCTAGTGCGAGCCTTCCTCGCCGCTGGTGCGCGCTATGTCTATGTCGGTACGCGCGAGCTTTCTAATGCTGATCATCTGGTCGCCGAGGGTCAGGGCCGGGTCAGGGCCATTGCCCTGGATGTCAGCCAGCCTGACCAGATTGAGGCGGCGGCCAAGGCCTGCCCCGATGTCAATATTCTGGTCAATAATGCCGGCCAGTTCCAGATGCAGACCCTGCTCAAGGCACCCAATCTCGACGCCGCGCGCTTGGAAATGGAGGTCAATTATTTCGGCCCCCTGGCCATGTGCCGCGCCTTTGCCCCCATACTGGCCAAGAGCCCGCAAAGCGCGATTGCCAATGTCTTGTCGGCCGGTGGCCTGGTCGCGGTCCCTGGCATGGGCGGCTATAGTCCGTCGAAATTTGCGGCCCGGGCCATGTCGACCTGCCTGAGGGCTGAGCTGGCCCCGCAAAACACCAGTGTCACGGCCCTGATTGTCGGCTCGGTCGATACGCGCATGGCCAGCCATGTGCAGGGCCTGAAAGAAAGCCCAGACACGATTGCTGCCATTGCCCTAAAGGCCATTCGCAAGGGCACAGATGAGGTGGATACGGACTATATGGCCCTGGACGTGCGTGCCTCGATGGCGCGCGATCCTAAGGCGCAAGAACTCATGCTGCGGCGATCCTTATCGGATGGCCCCGTCACCACTGGCCGTTAGGAGATCCCGTGTCCCAAAATCCTTATCTTGCCCTAGCCGAGCGGTTTGTCGGTGCCCTGGAAGCGGGTGACACCGAGACCGTCCTGGCCTGCTATGCCCCCGATGCCAAGATCTGGCACAATACGGACGGAATCGAGCAGACCGTCGAACAGAATATGAAGGTCCTGGCCTGGATCACGCGAAAGCTGCCTAATCGCACCTATAAGATTATCCGGCGTGAGGCGCTCAGCGACGGCTTCCTGCAACAGCACGTCTTGACCGCCGCCCTGCCCGATGGCTCGAGGTTTGAGATGGCGGCCTGTGTGATTGTCAAGGTCGAGAATGGGGTGATCACAAGGCTGGATGAGTATCTGGACTCTGCCGCCGCCGCCGTCCTATCGACTATTGGCCGCTAGCCGCTTATACGCCGAGGAGATACACCCATGGGACCGTGTTTGCAGCGCCTGCAAGACCTGATCACTTGTTGGCAGGCCAAGGATGTCGAGGGCGTGCTGGCCTTTATGGATGAGGACATTGTCTGGCACTATGCGGCCGGGGCTATGCCGCCGATCCGCGGCAAGGCCATGGCGCGCAAGCTTTTGCAGCGCTTCCAGGCCGATATGCATAGCATCCAGTGGCGGATCTTTGCCCATGCCGAAGACGGCGACCGACTGTTCATTGAAGGCGTCGATGAGTATCGCACCACAGAGGGCCTGCGTATCGCCGCCCCCTATGCCGGGGTCATGGACTTTAAGGACGGCCTGATTATTGGCTGGCGCGACTATGTCGATATCGGCGTCATCGCCCAGCAAAAGGCTGGCGAGCCCCTATCAGCCCAGGTTCTGGACCTGATTGCGGCCGCCTAGTCCGCCTGCGGCGGCTTGGGCGGCCAGGGGAAGAAACCAGATGTGCGGCGGGCATAATCGGCATAGTCCGGCCGGGTCCGTTTTAAGCGATGCTCAACCGTCGGGATCCCGCTCCAGCGCGTCAGGGTAAAGACCAGATAGATCGGGCCGACCACGGACAATAGGCCCAGAGGCGTCTCCGCCGCAATCAAGAACAGGCCCCACCAGACACAGGCATCGCCGAAATAATTGGGGTGGCGGGTATAGCGCCAAAGGCCCTTATCCATCACCTGACCGGCTGTGGCAGGGTCCTTTTTGAACCGCACCAATTGCCAATCGGCCAGGCTTTCGAACACGATCCCAAACACCGAGACGCCAACCCCGATCCAGCCCAGAAGGCCCAAATTGGCAGGCGCGGACGGAATTTGGCCGAGCTGTATCGGCAAACAGACCAGCCAGAGCAGCGGCATTTGCAGCAAGAAGACCAGCCGCAGCGAGGCATAGCCATAGCCCCAGCCCTTGTCCTGCTTAGCCTTTTCCATCATCCGTACATAGCGCCGATCCGGCCCATGATCGCGCCAGCGCCAGAGCAGATAACCGCCAAGCCTTACAGCCCAGACCACGCAGATGGCGGTCAGGGCGATGCGCCGCTCTGTGCCGCCGCCGGTATGAATAAAGGTGGCAATCGCCACCACCGCCATGCCCAGAGCCCAAAGGCTGTCGACAGGCGTGCAGTCGCGCATGGCCACGCATACGGCCCAAAACAGCGCAAACATGGCCGCGATCACGGCGACATTAATGAGCATGATCAGAACAAGATTAGGCATATCGTCCCCCGCTGCGCTGTGCTTGCGCCTAGACCCCAACGACCAGGCTAACCGTGGTGGTGGTGGATCCGCCAATGTTTAGGGTCTGGACGGTCTTGGCCCCCTCGACCTGATAGGCCCCTGCGGTTCCGGTCACCTGCTTAAACGCATCCAGGGTCATGCGCACCCCTGTGGCCCCCACCGGGTGACCACAGCCAATCAGGCCGCCGGATGGATTGATCGGCAGGCGCCCGCCCATGGCGATCGAGCCATCCTCAATCGCCTGCCAGGCCTTGCCCGGCTCGGTCAGGCCCAGATGCTCAATGGCCATGTATTCGGTAGTAGTGAAACAATCATGGGTCTCAACCGCATCCAGCTGAGCCAGATCGCTGACCCCCGCCCGAGCGCGGGCATCATCAATCGCGCGTTTGACCTGCGGGAAGATAAAGGGCTGGCCCTCACTATTGCGCAGTTTGCGGTCATAGCTGATTGGGGCGGAGCGGTGCCCCCAGCCCTTGATCTGGGGCAGGCTTTCCAGCGGTATGCCGCGCTTGGCCGCGTATTCGGCTGCCCGCTTTTCGGAGGCCAAGAACACGACCGCCGCGCCGTCCGTGACCTGGCCACAATCATTCTTGCGGATCATGCCCTCGACCACCGGATTGGCCTGATCGTCCTTTGTAAAGCTCTTATCATTAAAGGCCCAGTCGCGGGTCTGGGCATTGGGATTGCGCTTGCCATTGGCAAAATTGTTCTCGGCAATCTGGGCCAGGTGCTCATATTTCAAGCCAAACCGGCGCTCATATTCTTCGCCTAGATCGGAAAAGGCCCGTGGCCAGAGAAAGGTCGCATCTTGGAACTCATGCCCAGCCCAGGCGGCTGAACCCAGATTCTCCGCCGCCTTCTGCCCCGGCACATTGCGCATCATTTCTAGGCCGACCACGCAGCTGAGGTCATAACGCCCAGCCTCAATTTCAGCGCTGGCCGCAAGAATAGCCACACTGCCAGACGCACAGGCCGCCTCGTGTCGCGCGGTCGGCAGGCCGTCAAAATCAGGATGCACGAGGCCAAAAAACCCGCCCAGCAGGCCTTGGCCCGCAAACAGCTCACCAACAAAATTGCCGACATGGCCGCTATCAATATCCTTGGGTTCCAGATCCACAGAGGCCAGGCCCTCGCCAACGACCTGTGAAAACGCCCCGGCAAAGTCCAGGCCCTGCCGCGCCCAATTGGCCGAAAAATCGCTCTGCCAGCCACCGAGAATATAGACCATGGCCATTCCACCCTGTTTTGGTTTTGCTCTTGAGCGGAGCATGGCACAGCTTGGTGGCCCTGCCAAACCTTGAGCACTGCAAACGCGTTTGGCTAAGCGCGTCTTGACAGGCTAAGGGCATCTGGCACTAACTTGGTTAACTGGACCTGGGGGTGAATTGTGAAATTTCTTGTTACGGCAATTACGGTTTCCGCGTTTGCGGCGTCTATTTCCTCCGCCAGCCCCGCATGGGCCCAAGCCAAACCCTCAAAGGTCCATAAACAAGAACAGGAAAAGGTTGTCGAGGTCCCGCGCTGTTCGAAAAAGTTGGGTTCTGTCAGTATTATCAATGGTGACAACCCCAATTTTTGGAGTGAGGCACAGCTCGCGCCGCCGCAAAAACTGCTCAAGGCGATTGTGCTGAAGTCCAATTGTTTCAGCATCGTTGATCGCGGGGTCGGTCTTGATGCCGCCGTTGTTGAGCGGAACCTGAACAATCAGGGCCTTGGCCTGCAACGGGGCTCAAATGTCGGCCAAAACCAGATCAAGGCGGCTGATTTTGTCCTGGTTGCAGAAGTCGCCTCAGCCGATTCCAATGTTAGCGGCAATAATGTTGGCGCTGCGATTGGCGGCGCGGTCGGCGGTACGTTTGGCGCGCTAATTGGTGGCATTAAAACCAAAAAACTCGAGGCCACGACTGTGCTGTCCCTGACCAGCGTGCGGACGTCCGAGACGGTCGCGTCGGCCGAGGGCCATGCGGTCAAAAGCGATTTGTCCTTTGGCGTGGGCGGCGGCCTGGGCTTTGGCGGCGCCGTTGGCGGCGGCTATGAAAGCACCGATATTGGCCGCATCGTCACCATCGCCTTTATTGATGCCTATACCCAATTGGTAACAGATATGGGCGGGCTGTCTGATGCCATAGCCGAAGCCGCCGCGCCAAGCCGCAGTTTCAAGGTCTTAGCTGCAACCACCTTGCGCGAAAAACCAGACACGAGTTCCAAGATTGTCCGGGCCTTGCCCGCTGGTATGATCCTCTATCCGACCGGCAATAAGAACGGCCTTTGGTGGGAAGTGCTCGATGACAACGACAATAGCGGTTGGGTCCAAAACGATAAGCTAGAGGCCGCAAAATAGGACCGGCGTAAAGGGAATAGGCCTTGACGAGGCTAAGCGCATATATGGCCGCCCTGGCCTTGGTCAGCCTGATCCTTATCGGGGTCTCTGGGCCTGCCTTTGCACAAACGCCATCCGCAGCGGCGTTTCAGTCGGAGTGCGATAGCGGCAAGCTGGAAGCCTGCGTCAAGCTTGGCTCGGTCCTGTACGCCAAGGGCGAGAACCTGTTTGGCGCTCGAAAAGCATATCAAGCGGGCTGTGATGGCAGCCTGGCCGAGGCCTGTCTGAATCTGGGCGTCATGGTCGCCGCAGGCGATGGCGGCCGCGAAGATGACCGGTCGGCCCGGGGCTTTTATGACAAGGCCTGCAGTCTAGGCTTGGCGGCGGGCTGCTATAATCTGGGCCAAATGCAATTGCGCGGCGAGGGCGGAGCGGTCGATGTTCGGGCGGCTCGGCAAAGCTTTGATGCAGGCTGCCAAGGTGGCCTGGCCCCCGCCTGCCGCGACCTGGGCATGGCCCTCAACCGCACTGATGCAGGCTTGCCGCGGCCAGAGGCGGCCCTAGCGGCCCTTACCAAGGCTTGTGACGGCGGTGAGCCGGATGGTTGCCTCTATCTAGGCCTCATGCGCGCTGATGGCCGCGTTGGACCGGCCGATCCGGTTGCGGCGCGGGCGGCATTTGACGCAGCCTGCCTGGGCCGGTCCGGCGGAGGTTGTTATCTGTTGGGCCATATGGCCGAACTTGGAGAGAGCGGGCCAAAAGACCTGACCGTCGCCCGGGCAGCCTATCAAAAAGGTTGCGAAGTGGATCAGGCAGAAGCCTGCCTGGCCTTGGTGGACTTGGCGCAGCAAGGCAAAGGCGGGGCAAAAGATGCCAAGCTTGCTAGGTCCTTGTTTCAAAAATACTGCTCACCGGGCGAACTGGCCGCTTGCCGGGATTTGGGGGACCGCTATTTCCCGGACCTGGTCAAGGCAACCGAGGTGCAAGGCGTAGATGGCAAGGCGATCAATATTGCCTGGCCAAGCAAGGGCACAGCCACGAGCCGCGAGGCGGAGCTAGCCAAGATCCTTGATTATCTCATCGCCATGGATTCGCGCAGCTGGCTGTTGCACAGCTATTCTCCGGGCAGTGTTTATAATGTCGAAATCCTGAACGAATCCAAAGATAAGACCAGCGGTCTGGTCTTTGCCAATTTCAAATATACCGATGGCAGCGGCGCCTGGGTCAAGGCCAAGATCGGCAAGGGCGGGGTCTCTTGCCTTGAATTTCATGACTTTGCCGGCCAATGCCGCCCAGTTGGATCCAATCCCGCCGTCGGCATGGCCATGATGGCCATTGTCTCGGCCATGCTGGCCCCGCCCTGCCGCGACTATGTGCGCGAAGGCTTCTTCTCGGACGAGATTGTCACCATCTGTTAGGGCGCGTTAGCCGCCAATCTTGTCCTGGGTCTTGGTGTCGAAATCGCTGGCCTCATGGCGTTCATGCAGCTGGCTAGCCGGATCACCAAACGGGCGATTGACCATGCGGCCGCGCTTGACGGCGGGACGCTCACCGATCTCGTCAGTCCAGCGGATCAGGTTCTTATACTCCTGCACCTGAAGGAATTCGCCGCCCTCATACAATAGGCCCTTGGCCATGCCGCCATACCAGGGCCAGACGGCCATATCGGCAATCGTATACTCATCGCCGGCCAGGTATTTGTGGTCGGCCAGGTGCTTGTCCAGCACATCCATCTGGCGCTTCACCTCCATGGCAAAGCGATCGATGGCGTATTCGATCTTAAACGGCGCATAGGCATAGAAATGGCCAAAGCCGCCGCCGAGATAGGGCGCGCTGCCCATTTGCCAGAACAGCCAGGACAGGCATTCGGCGCGGGCTGCGCCGTCGTTCGGCAAAAATTCGCCAAATTTTTCGGCCAGGTGGACCAAGATGGCCCCGGACTCAAACACGCGGATCGGGGTCTTGCCGCTGTGATCCATTAGGGCTGGGATCTTGGAATTGGGATTGGCGGCAACAAAGCCGCTGCCGAACTGGTCACCCTCATTAATCTTGATCAGCCAGGCATCATATTCCGCGCCGCTATGGCCAAGCGCCAAGAGCTCTTCCAGCATGACCGTGACCTTGACGCCATTGGGGGTGGCCAAGGAATAGAGCTGCATCGGATGGCGACCAACCGGCAGGTCCTTTTCATGCGTCGCGCCCGAGATTGGCCGATTAATATTGGCAAACCGGCCACCATTCTCCTTGTTCCAATGCCAAACCTTTGGCGGCGTATAGGCGGGGGCATCGGTCATGAAGAGGCTCCGGAATTGGTTGAATAATGTTAGGCATAAGATGTGAGCGAGCGACAGTCAGGCGTCAACGCTTTTGCGCAAGGCCAGGCCTCGGCTGCCTGTGCGCGGCGGCTATAAAAGGGTAATCGTCCGTCTCGAGGGCCAAGGCCAACTGACTGCGGCCTGATAATGGTCTCAATGCCGAGACGCGCATTCGTCTTAATGCGTCGACCAAATTGGTCTCATCAGGCACCAAATCTAGGCATAGAGATTAAAACTGCCTAGACCTGGTCGGGTCGCGGGCGGGCTAAAGCTTAAGCCGCCCCGCTTTGATGCATTCAACAGGTTGGTAATGACGGTATTTTCGTCAAAGGGTCCAAAAAACTTGGTGTCACCATCGAGCAATTCGTTATTGGCCACCATCATGACCGGTGTCCAGCCCAAGGCCTGCCGAACGGCTGGACTCATTTGGTCATAGAGCAGGTTGATCGCCATGGCCTGTCCGCGCCGATCACCAGAGTCGACCGCGTTTTCAAAAGGCTCCAAGGCCACTTTCAATCGCTGACTTAATGTACCTTCCGCATGGCCTGATAAATCCTTTGAGTATTCACCGCCCTTATCATTGGTGATCTGTGCGAGCTCATCATCAGTGAAGGAGGACATGTCTATCCATTCCCCACCTTTCGACGAGTCAAAGGTGATAAAACTGCCGCGCTCCTTTGCATCCTGGAACAGCTTATCAACCCGCGCCTTTAGGGAGGGTTGAGGGGCTTGCGTGTCGTCTAGCGGATTGGCCAAGGCGGCCTTGGCGGCATCAGAAATCTGTACGACATCGGTGATGGTTGACGCAGGCAATGATGCCCCGTCGCCATTCGATTTGGTCGGCTTGGGCGTGGATCGCTGCCCTGCATATAATATCTTGGCGTCGTCAAGGACGGCATAGCCGCTAATGGTTGAAGTCATGACACACCTCTAGCTTATTGACTGTATGGTCGACGCATTAAGGCTCCGCCTCTAGGCATAGAGATTAAAACTGCCTAGACCTGGTCGGGTCGCGGGCGGGCTAAAGCTTAAGCCGCCCCGCTTTGATGCATTCAACAGGTTGGTAATGACCGTGCTCTCATCAAAGGGTCCAAAAAACTTGGTGTCACCATCCAGCATTTCGTTATTGGCCACCATCATGACTGGCGTCCAGCCCAAGGCCTGCCGAACGGCTGGGCTCATTTGGTCATAGAGCAGGTTGATCGCCATGGCCTGTCCGCGCCGATCACCAGAGTCGACCGCGTTTTCAAAAGGCTCCAAGGCCACTTTCATTCGAAAGGCTAATGCACCTCCCGCATGGACTGATACGTCCTTTGAGAATTCACCGCTTTTATCATTGTAGATTTGTGCAAGCTCATCATCGGTGAAGGAGGACATGTCCATCCATTCCCCGCCTTTCGAGGCGTCAAAGGTGATAAAGCTGCCACGATCCTTTGCATCCTGGAACAGCTTATCCACCCGCGCCTTTAAGGAGGGTTGGGGGGCTTGCGTGTCATCTAGCGGATTGGCCAAGGCGGCCTTGGCGGCATCAGAAATCTGTACGACATCGGTGATGGTTGACGCAGACGATGGTGCGGCCTCGCCAGTCGATTTGGTCGGCTTGGGCGTGGATCGCTGCCCTGCATACAATAGCTTGGCGTCGTCAAGGAAGGCATAGCCGCTAATGGTTGAAGTCATGACACACCTCTAGCTTATAGACTGTATAGTCGATGCATTAAGGCAAGACAAAAGGATGGCCCAATGGCCACCCTTTTGCACAAATGAAAGCACCAAACCGGTTATTTCATTGAAAAAACAGCGCCCAAATCGCCCCTCGTGTAGAAATTGGTGTAGTCCGTGCTTACAACCTTGCACGTCGCCCCACCACTGGCCGTAGCCGATGTTTTTGGGGTCCAATATCCGCGGAATCCGGTAATCGGATTGGGAGGCGTGTATAAAGAGGTGACAGAGAAACTGCACGTCTTAGTGGAACCCATCTTATAGATCACACCGGCGGACGCACTATCGCCAGGACAGGAGGTCGCGGTAGATTTTGGTGAAGTCTTTCCAACAGGAACCAATCCGGGCGTAGGTGAAAAAAACTCCACACGGACTCACTTTGGAAACGGTCATCTGCACCGTCCCAACATTTTGAAAGGTCAGTGAGACTGCTGCCGCAAAGGCAGGGGTGCTGGCGAGCAATCCGATAGCCGCTATGGCGGGGGCGATTATTTTCATCGTGTATCCTCCTAATGCTGACCGGGCGTCAGTGTGACCAGGCTAACGCAACCGATTTCACTTTCAAGGGATAACAAAGAAAACTAGACTAATGGTTGTTAAGGGTATGGTATCAAAGGGTCTTGCTCAGCCGGATAAGGACCACCGGTCGTGTTCGTCGCCTTAGGCGTGGATCACGGCCCTGCGTGTAATAGCTTGGCGTCTATAGAGTCGCGGGAGTAGCCGCTAATGGTTGAAGTCATGACATCCCCCGGTAGCGTAAGCTAAAGCTCATGACCCCTAAACCTCAGCTAGAATATTTCCCTGGCCTTGTTGCTTTAACGTCGTGCTAAAACTCAAACCACCCCGATTGGAC
>JBILKO010000008.1:0-50112 GCA_044376615.1 Caulobacteraceae bacterium | reverse complement strand
CAGAGCTTCGGCCCGGCGGCTATGCCAAGGCCGTCTTTATCGGCTCAGCCAAGCCCGTGCGCGTCGTGCCCGAGTCCGCAGTTCGCTTTGATGCGGACGGCGCGTCCTTGATGACCGTAGATGCCAAGGGCAAGGTTAGCCAAGTCGAGATCAAGACCGGTCAGCGCAGCAATGGCTATGTCGAGATTGTCCAAGGCCCGGCGGCGGGCGATACGGTGGTTCTCGGTGCGGCCTCGTTTGTCATTAATGGCGATACGATCAAGACCTATCAGGCGACTGCTGCAAAGAGCGCCAACTAATGGCCCAACTTCGCGTCTCAGCCTGGGCGATCAAGAACCCGATCCCGGTTGCGGTCATATTTGCGGCCCTGACCATAGCCGGTCTGTTCACCTATGGCATGCTGCCAATCAAACAGTTTCCGAATGTCAGCTTGCCGGCAGTGTCAATTACCATTGCCCAGAGCGGCGCTGCGCCATCGGAAATGGAAAACCAGATTACCCGCCCGATTGAGGATGCGATCGCTGGGCTAACCAATGTCAAAAACATCCGCTCGACTGTAGTTCAGGGTTTTTCGACCACAGTTGTCGAGTTTGAACTGGGTCAGGATCTGCAAAAGATCACGGATGATGTTCGCTCCAAGGTCGATGAGACCCGCCAGATCCTACCGCGCGAAATTGAATCGCCTATTGTTCAGCGCGTTGAAATGGATAGTTCGCCCATCTTGTCCTACGCGGTTTCCGCGCCGGGCATGACCCAGGCTGAGCTCAGCTGGTTCATTGATGACACGATCGCGCGCACGCTCCAGGGCGAAAAGGGCGTCGCCCAGATTTCGCGGGTTGGCGGGGTAAATCGCGAGATCAATGTCATTCTCGACCCGCAAAGGCTGCGGGCCTATGGCCTGACCGCCAATGCCGTCAATGATGCCTTGGGCGTCTTTAATGTCGATGTTGCCGGTGGCCGTGCCCAGATTGGCGGTCGCGAACAGACCCTGCGCGTGCTTGGCGCCGCCAATACGGTCGATCAGATCCGCAATCTGATGATCCCGGCCGAGGGCCGCTATGTGCGCCTTAGCGATGTCGCTGAAATCGGTGACGGCGCGGCGGAAGAGCGCGGCTTTGCACGCCTAAATGGTCGGCCAGCCGTCGGTTTCCAGGTCATGAAGACTAAGGAGGCCAGCGATGTGCAGGTCGAGGACCGGGTCTCCGCCGCGATCGACCGCCTTCAAGCGGCTCAGGTCAAGGCAGGCCGCGATATTAAGGTCTATCGGATCTTTGCCACGGTCGATGAGACCCGCGCCAGCTATCACGCCACCCTGATTGCCATGATTGAAGGTATGGGTCTGGCCGCCCTGGTCGTGTTTGCCTTCCTGCGCGAATGGCGCTCGACGGCGATCACTGCTGTTGCCATGCCCCTGTCGCTGATCCCGACCTTTGCCTTTATGGCGGTGATGGGCTTTAGCTTGAATGTGGTCACACTCCTGGCCTTGACCCTGGTGATCGGCATCCTGGTCGATGATGCCATTGTCGAAATCGAAAACATCGAGAAACGAATCCAGGCAGGCGCCAGGCCCTATCGCGCCGCCATGGAGGGCGCGGACTCAATTGGCCTTGCAGTTGTGGCAACGACGGCAGCCATTGTCGTGGTCTTTACGCCGGTTTCCTTCATGCCCGGCGTGTCCGGTCAGTTCTTCAAGGAGTTTGGTCTTACAGTATCGGTCGCGGTGCTGTTTTCCTTGGCCGTGGCCCGGTTTGTTACCCCGCTTATGGCCGCCTATCTGCTTAAGCCCGTCAGTCATGCCCAACCGCGCAAGCCATTTGACGGGCCCTACCGCAAGTTACTGGATTGGGCGCTGGATCACCGGATGGTTTCAGTCGCCGTTGGCGGTATCGTCTTTGTCCTGTCGATCATGCTGACGGGCCTCTTGCCCAAGGGCTTTCAGCCGGCCAGCGATTTCAACTTCTTCTATGTCAAGGTTCAGGGCCCGCCCGGCGCGACCCGCGCCGATATGGACCGCACCATTGGCGAAGTCACCCGTCTGTTCCTGACCCGTCCCGAGACCGAAATGGTCTTTGCCCAGGTCGGGTCGACGATCGAGAGTAGCGGCCCAGGTGGCGGTGGCGGGGCGGCAGATGTGCGCGATGGCACGGTAACCGTGGTGCTGAAGGATAAGCGCGACCTAAGCGTCACTGAGATCAAGCAGCAGATGCGCCAAGACCTGCGGAAAATCCCAGATGCCCGGGTCAATTTCCTCGGCGAATTTGGCAGTGCCGATGTTCAGACGATTCTGACAAGTGAAAATGGAACCGCGCTTGAAAAGGCCGCCCTCCAGGTCGAGCGCGAAATGCGCGATCTTGATGTGGTTGCCGACCCAAGGCCTTCCTCACCGCCGAGTGGGCCGGAAATCGTCATCTTACCGCGCAAGGACGAGGCCGCACGGTTGGGCACTACGGCGCAAGCTATAGCAGCGGCTGCTAGGGTCGCGACCGTCGGCGACATTGATGCCAATGTACCCAAATTCAATGATGGCGGCCGCCGCATTCCGATCCGCGTACGCTTGAGCGAAGCCGCGCGCACCGATCTCGAAACCATTAAGGCCTTGCCCGTCGCTACAGCTACAGGCGACACCGTCCCGCTCGGCGCTGTGGCCGATGTGGTGTTTCAGGCGGGACCAGCCAAGATTAACCGCTTCAACCGCAAGCGCGAGATCACGATTGAATCGGATCTCGATAATGGTGCACAGCTTGGCGATGCGGTTGTCGCGATCGATAACCTCCCGACCATGAAGGCCTTGCCCGAGGGCGTTAGCCCAGCCGCTGCAGGTGACCAGGAGGCGATGGCGGAGTTGTTTGGCGCGCTTGGCATGGCGATTTTCGCCGGGATCAGCATGATTTATGGGGTGCTGGCACTGCTGTTCCGCAGCTTCTTTAAGCCCGCCACCATCTTGTCGGCCTTGCCGCTGGCGATTGGCGGTGCGTTTTTGGGGCTGATGATCATGAACCTGTCGATCAGCCTGCCATCCTTGATCGGCATTTTGATGTTGCTCGGCCTGGCGGCCAAGAACTCTATCCTGCTGGTTGACTATGCCATCGAGCTGGAACGGTCGGGGGCAAGCCAAAGGCATGCCTTGATCGAGGCCTGCCGTGAGCGGGCGCGGCCGATTATCATGACCACTGTCGCCATGGCGGCGGGTATGTTGCCGACGGCCCTGGGCATTGGTAAGGGCGCGGAGTTTCGCCAGCCCATGGCCGTGGCGGTGATTGGCGGCCTGATCACTTCGACGGTATTGTCGCTGATCTTGGTGCCGGTGGTCTATGAGCTGATCGACGATTTGGAGAACTGGCTCAAGCCCAAGCTCGCCCGTTTCATCACGCCAAGGGAAGCGCCGGAAGACAAGCCCTAGTCCTCAAGAATCCGGGTCTTGTCGCGCGTATCGGGCATGGTCAGATAGACCAGCAAGGATACGGCAATACAGGCGCTGACATAGACGTAGAACCAGCTTTCCTTGCCGTCCTGTTTCAGCCAAAGGGCGACATATTCAGCCGTGCCGCCAAAGACCGAATTGGCCAGGGCATAGGGCAGGGCGACGCCTAAGGCTCGGACATGGGCCGGAAACAGCTCGGCCTTGACCACGGCGCTGATGGCCGAATAGGCCGACAGGATAGCCAAGGCGCAGGACACCAGCAAAAACGCGGCCACCGCGTCGGTGGTGTGGCTAAGCGTGGTAAAGATTGGCACCGATAGGGCCGAACCCAGGACGCCAAAAGCGATCAGCAGGGGTTTGCGGCCCAGTCTGTCTGACATCCAGCCTGCAACCGGCTGTAGGACCATAAACACCACCAGGCTGGCGGCACTGATGCTGGTCGCGGTCTCCTTGGAAAAGCCAGACGTATTATGCAAGAACTTCTGCATATAGGTGGTGAAGGCATAATAGGCCAAGGACCCGCCCATGGTCATGCCAATCACCATTAAGGCCTCTTTCGGATGCGCGAGCAGGCCTGCCAAGCGGCCGGCCTTGGCAGTGTTCGGGTCAGCGGCAGCGGTTTCGGCCTGAAGCTTGATAAAGGCCGGGGTCTCAACAAGGCCGCTGCGCAAATAGAAGGCGACCACGGCCAGCATACCACCAATGCCAAAAGCAATGCGCCAGCCCCAGGCCTCGAGGTCTGGAACCGGAAGCGTGGCCTGTAAAATCATCAGTGTTGCCAGGGCCATAAGCTGGCCAAAAATCATCGTCACATACTGCCAACTGGTCCAAAAGCCGCGGTGGGTCTTGGCGGAGACCTCGGACATATAGGTGGCGCTGGCGCCATATTCGCCGCCGACACTCAGGCCCTGCAACAGGCGCGCGAGCACTAAAATGACCGGGGCGGCGACGCCGATGGTGGCAAAACCAGGCGTCACGGCAATGATCATCGAGCCTGCGCACATCATCAGCATGGACAGGGTCAAGGCCGCCTTGCGTCCGATCCGGTCGGCATAGCTGCCCATGATCCAGGCCCCGACGGGCCGCATTAAGAAGCCAACGGCAAAGACGGCAGCGGCGCTTAAGAGCTGGGCGGTTTGGTCGCCCTTGGGGAAGAAGGCCTTGGCAAAATAGAGCGAAAACGAGGCATAGATGAACCAGTCATACCACTCGACCAGATTGCCGATCGAGCCGCCAATGATTGAGCCAATCCGCTTGGCCGGGGGCATGGTGGCGGCAGGTGTTTCGGTCATGGCTTTGGCTCCCCCTTGGTCATTGTCAGACCTTGGGGATCAAACTAGCCAGTTTATGGCCCCTGTCGAGGTTTCAGTCCTTGGCGAGGATCTGGTGGATTTGCGCCACGCCCTTGGCGGCGCTGGCATGGGATTGACGCCAGACCAGTAGGCCCAAGGCCCCGAAGGTTGCCGTCATAAAGGCGGCTGGCCCGGCCAGCCAGGCGGTGCAGGCTAGAGCAAAATAATAGCCGCGCACCCCGGCATTAAACGCGCTCAAGGCCGGATTCAGGATCAGGGCGACCGCACTGCCATAGGTCTCTAAATCGGCATCGGTGGCCTTGAGCGGGGCTGCGCCAATGGCCGCTAGAGTGTAATTCATTTGCCGGATCGCCCAGATGAAGTCGAGCAGGCCGCGGGCCAAGATGATCATGATCACGGCGATCTTGATCTCAAACAAGATGTGCGAGCCGGGCTCGAGTAGGGCTAGCTCCGCGACACTGCGATAGGTCCGGTCACCGCCAAACAGGACCCCGGCGGCCCCCGCGATCACGATCAGATTGGTCGAGGCGAAGAACGAGGCGGAATTGAGCGCATGGCCCATCAGCTGGCTATCGATAAACCGGTTCTCGCGCAGGGCCATATTGCGCATCCAGGCGACCCGGACCCGGGTCATATTGCTGTTCAAATGCCCACCAACCGAGACCCATTTCAGCATCGGCTCATAGAACAGCCAGGACAGGACAAATATGGCTAAGGCGATCTTATCGAGCAGGGGCATGGTCCATCCTCATATCAATCCGTTGGAAACTAAGGGATATGAGGGCGTTCGTCCCCATACATTTTACTGCCCTCCGACCTTTCCTTGTCACAGCCTCGTGCCTACCTCACAATGCGAATTGAAATGGGAGTCGCAAACCACATGGCCGATGCGCCAGCAGAGACACAGACCGGGCTGGCCGGGGTCGTGAGCGCGGCCAAGGCGGCGCAGGGCGACGGCAAGGCGCGCGGCCTGCCGCCTGTGCACCTATGGCACCCGGCCCATTGCGGCGACATTGATATCGTCATCAAGCGTGATGGGCTTTGGTTTCATGAGGGCTCGCCGATTGGGCGTGAGGCCCTGGTGCGGCTGTTTTCCAGCATCTTGCGCCTCGATCCAGACGGCTATCATCTGGTCACGCCAGTCGAGAAAATGAAGATCACGGTCGAGGACGCGCCCTTTATTGCGGTGCGCGTCGATCGGGAGGGCGAGGCCTTGCGGTTCCTGACCAATGTTGGCGATGAGGTGGAGGCCGGGCCGGACCATGCGATCCGCGTCCAATCGGACCCAGTGACGGGCGAGCCAAGGCCCTATCTGCATGTGCGCCGCGGCCTTGAGGCTCGGATCAATCGGGCCGTCTTTTATGAGCTGGCGGAACTGGCTGAGCCACACCAAGGCCCAGACGGCCCCTGTATGGCGGTTCAGTCTAATGGCATCTGGTTTCCGATTGGGCCTTGGGATGGGGGGAGCGCATGAGCCCGTCCTTGCCGCCGCACGAATTGCGACACTGGATTGAAAGCCGTCTTGATCCGGCCGAAGGCTCAGCCCATCCCGGCCGGGCGCGCCTGGCCATTCGGTCGGACTATGACCTCAATCCGGATCAGAACCCGGGCGATAGTGTGCCCTTGGTCCATGCCGCCGTGCTCGCGCCCCTGATCGCCTATGACGGCGGGTTTCACATGTTGCTGACGCGGCGCTCCGATGCCTTGCGCAAACACAGCGGCCAGGTCGCTTTTCCGGGCGGCCGAAGTGACCCGGGCGAAACCCCCGTCCAGACCGCCCTGCGTGAGGCGCATGAGGAGATTGGCCTGGATCCATCCCTAGTCAGTATAGCTGGCCTATCGACTCCCTATCGCACGGGCACAGGGTTTTTGATCACGCCGGTGGTGGGCTTTATCAATCCAGGCTTTGAGCCCAAGGCCAATCCCGATGAGGTGGCCGATGTGTTTGAAGCGCCCTTTGCCTATCTGATGGATCCGCAAAACCATCAAAAGCGGCATTACGACTCCCCCGACGGTATCAGGCGGCATTTCTATGCCATGCCCTATGAGGGCTGGAACATATGGGGCGCGACGGCGGGCATGTTGCGCGCCCTTTATGACCGACTGTATGGCGAGCAAGACGCCCTGGTGCATGCATGATCGGGATTATTCTGTTTCGCCTGCTCTTAGCGACCGTGCCCTTTGCGGTCTATTTCATCTGGCGCCGGTTGGCTGAACGCAGCGGCAAGCCCATGGGCTCGACCCCCTGGGCCTGGCTGATCTTTACGGGAGCCTTGCTGGCGGGTCTGTCGCTCATGGCCAGTGTCGCCTTTCATCCCGATAATCGCCGCGAGCATTATGTCCCGGCCGAGCCTGATCCCAGCGGCAAGGTCAGCCCCGGGCATTTCGAGTCGGAAAAGCCGAAAGCATGACCAAGGCCCTTGGCAAAACCGCCTGGATCAAGGCTGAGGCGACCCAGGCTGTGCTAAAGGCACTCACCGCCGCGGGTGGCCCAGATTGCGTGCGCTTTGTCGGCGGCTGTGTGCGCAATGCCCTGATTGGCAGGCCAATCGACGATATTGACCTGGCGACGGTTCTGACGCCCGAACAGGTGGTGAGGGCCTTGGACCAGGCTGGCCTTAAGGCCATTCCCACCGGCATTGAGCACGGCACGGTCACCGCCTTGAGCGGCGGCAAGCCCTATGAAATCACGACCCTGCGCAAGGATGTCGAGACCGATGGCCGCCATGCCGTCGTGGCCTTTACCGACAATTGGGCCGAGGACGCGGCCCGGCGCGATTTCACCATGAATGCCCTCTATGCCGATGCAGAGGGCACAGTGTTTGATCTAACGGGCCGTGGGTATGAGGATGCCCTGGCTGGGCGGCTGGTTTTTGTTGGTGACCCGAAAACCCGCATTGCCGAGGACTATTTGCGGATCCTACGCTATTTCCGGTTCCTGGCCTGGTACGGCAAGGGCGAGCCGGATACGGCGGCCCTGGCCGCCTGTGCCGAAGGTCGCGCGCGTCTGCAGGACTGTTCAGCTGAGCGCATAGCCAAGGAATTGCTCAAATTGCTTGGCGCGGATGATCCGCGCGCCAGTCTGAGGCTCATGGCCTCAACCGGCGTGCTGAGCCAAATCCTGCCGCAGAGCTCGGGCCTTGCTTCTTTTGAGCGCCTGGTCGCCATCGAGGACGATCAGCTGTTCGAGAACGACCCTCTGTTGCGCCTAGCCGTGCTGTTGCCGTCTGATCCTGAGATTGGTGACGCGGTGGGCAGGGCGCTACGGCTATCCAATGCCCAGCGCGAACGCTTGGCTGCTGCCTTGGGCACTGAGCCGCGCCTGGTGTCCTGGATGAGCCCGCGCGAGGCGCGGCGCGCGCTTTACGCCCTGGGCAAGACCTGTTTTCGCGATCGGGTCAAGCTGGCCTGGGCACAGTCAGAGCGTGCGGCAACCACCCCGCAATGGCGCGGTCTGATCGCACTGGGCGAAAGCTGGACCATTCCAAGCTTTCCCTATTCGGGCAAGGATGTGGTCGCGGCGGGGGTGCCCGCGGGGCCCCTGGTCGGTCAGGCCCTTAAAGAAGTCGAAGACTGGTGGATCGATAGCGACTTTATCGAGGACGAGTTTTCTTTGATTGAGCGGCTCAAGGCCGTGGTCCAGGGCCTGGCCTATTAGGGCCGATACTTGGCATTAAAGGCGGCGAGGGCGGCCATGATTTCGGTCTGGTAATCGGTTGCGACCTCGGTCTCGTCAGGCCCATTGGTAAAGATGAAAAACTGGTCGGCCTCGACCTGATCGGCAATGCGCTCGCCAGCGGTTTCCCAGCCTATGCCCTTGGCCTTGGCAGTGGCGATCATTTGCGCGGCGACCTCCGTCGGAACCTCGCGCGGGCCACCAAACCGGGCCTGGCGATGGCGCAGCGAGTCCCAGATATCACTAACCACGACGCCGGGGCAGATCACGCCCGCACTGATATTGCTGCCCGCAAAATCGCGCCGCATGCAGAGACTATAGCCCATCAGGGCATGCTTGGCCGAGGTATAGGGCGCTAAGATCCCGCCGCGCTCGCTCTCCGGCAGGCCCAAGGCGTGTTCGGAGGCGGTGTTGACGATTCTGCAAGGCAGGCCGCTGGCCAACATGGCGGGCGCAAAGCTGGTCACGCCCGTATAGGCCCCGGTGACATTGACCGCGAATGACCAGTCCCACATATGGCGCGGAGTTTGATGCACGGTGCCGCGCATACCCACACCGGCATTATTGAACAGCATCTGGACCGGTTGGCCAAACAGGGTGGGGGCAAGGGCGACCAGGGCGGCCCAGCTGTCGGGCTCGGTCACGTCAAGGCCTGAACTCTTCGCCGCCAGACCCTGATTGCTCAGGGCCTTGGCCGCCTCAGCCGCGCGCTCGGCCTGGATATCGGCAAGGATGACCTTGGCCCCGCGCTTAGCTAGAGCCGTGGCAATGCCAAGACCTATGCCCGAGGCACCGCCGGTAATGACTACAACCGCATCCTTGACCTGCATGGCCTAGAAGCCGCCGAGCTTGGCATAGCGATCGCGGTGATAGGACGAGCCGCCAAAACTGGCCTCCGCCACCCGCGCGCGCTTCATATAAAGGCCCGCATCATGGGCATCGGTCATACCTATGCCGCCATGCATCTGCACCATTTCATTGGAGGCCAGATGCAGCACATCGCCCGCCTTGGCCTTGGCGAGCGACGCCAGGGCGCGGACATCATTGGTCTTGTCATCCAGGGCATCGAGGGCGGCCTGGACACACGACCTCGCCAGCTCCAGATCGGTATAGAGCTTGGCGGCACGGTGCTGCAGGGCCTGGAAGGTGCCAATGCCTTGGCCAAATTGAGTACGGGTCTTGAGATAATCTAGCGTGATCTCAAAGGCCTGGGTCGCCGTGCCCATCATTTCGGCGGCCAGGCCAATCCGGGCCCGGTCTAGCGTGGCTTCTAGGACGCCAAAACCGCCATCGACGGTGCCGAGCACGGCGTCGCTATGGACGCTGACCTTATCAAAGCTGATATTGGCGACGCCGCGATGGTCGATCATGTGAAGGCCCTGACGGCTGATCCCCTTGGCACTGGTTTCGACCAGGAAAAGGGTGATCCCTGCCTCGTCGGCAGGACCGCCGCTGGTTCGGGCCGCAACGATCAAGAGGTCGGCGGCCAGGCCCTCGAGCACAAAGGTCTTTTTGCCATCCAGCACATAGCCATCGACCGCCTTGGTCGCGGTCAGGCCAATCTTGTTCGGCGCATGATGGGCCGTTTCATCGACGGCTAGGCTGGCGACGATCTCGCCCGACGCGATCTTGGGCAGCCAGGCGGCCTGTTGATGGGCATTGCCGCCAAGGACTAGGGCGCTGGCGGCGGTCAGGGCGGTTGCGACCAGGGGCGAGGCGGTCAGGGTGCGGCCCGTCTCTTCGAGAACAAGGCCAAGGCTACGATAGCCAAAATCAGCGCCGCCATGGCTTTCAGGGATAATGACCCCGGTCCAGCCCATCTGGGCCATGTCCTGCCAAAGCGCCCGGTCAAAGCCGATATCGCTCTTGGCCTCGCGCAACTTTCGCAAGGCACTGACAGGGGATTTTTCATCGGCCCAGGCCTTGGCGGCCTCGCGCAACATGACCTGTTCTTCGTTCAAGATCGCCATGGGCGTTGTCCTCTTATCGCGATTGGGTTTTGGCGGCCCAGGCAATCGCCTGTTCCAACCGATCATTGCCCCAGAACAGCTCGCCGTCCGGGGTGGTAAAACTAGGGCTGCCGAACAGGCCGCGCTCGGTCGCTTCGGCTGTATTGGCCTTGAGCTCAAGCTTGGTCGCATCGCTATTGGCCAGGGCCATGACCGCATCGGGGTCGGCTCCGAGATTAGTGATCAGACTGCGCAGAACCTCAGGCTCAGAGATTTCGAGGTCCCCCGCGAAATTGGCGCTATAAACCGCCTTGGTAAAGGCCGCGGCCCAGCCGGGGGTCTTGTCGGCCAGGACAATGCGCGCCGCGTGAAAGCCATTGCGCGGAAAGCGGCTGGGCCTTTGCAGCGGCAAGCCAAGATCATTGCAGATCCGCTCCATGTCCCGCCACATATAGGTGCCCTTGATCGGCACGACATTGAACGGGCTATCAGTCATGCCTTGATGCGCATGCAGGAGCGGGCCAAGCTGAAACGGCCGCCAAATGACCTCCACCCCAGCCGCCGCAGCCAGGGCCTCGATCCTGTGGGCCGCCGGATAGGAATAGGTCGAGGCAAATTCGAACCAGAAGGTCAGACTGGCCATAGGGGCTATTGATGATCCATCAGGCCGAGCACGCGCTTGGCCACCACATTCAGATTGATCTCAGACGTACCGCCCTCAATCGAGTTGCCCTTGGACCGCAGCCAGGCCCGGGTTTCGCGCAGCTCATCGCGGCTGAAGCCCTCGCCGTCCCAGCCCAGGCCCTGATGGCCCATGGACTCGATCAAGAGCTCATACTTGTCCTGATTAAGCTTGGCAGCGGCATATTTGATGATCGATGTTGCGGGGCTGATTGTACCACCGGCCTTGGATTCTTGTTCCACGCGCCGAACCGTCAAGGAAAACGCCTTGGCGTCCATCTTGTGGGCAGCAATACGGGCGCGCAGATCGGAATCGGCGATCTGGCCGTTTTCTTCGCCAATATGGCCGCGCGCGACCTCTTCCAGCTCAAGCCCTGCTGCGCCGCCAAAGCCGCCAGCGGAGATATTCTGGCGCTCATATTGCAACAGGCGCTTAGCAATTTCCCAGCCGCCATTCAGCTTTCCAACCAATTGGCTCTTGGGCACCTTTACGTCGGTAAAGAAGGTTTCGCAGAAGGGGGACTCGCCGCTGATCAGCTTGATCGGGCGCGGCTCAACGCCGGGCGAGGTCATGTCGAACAGGACGAACGAAATGCCCTCATGCTTCTTGGTCGTGTCCGTGCGGACCAGACAGAAGATCCAGTCGGCCTGGTCGGCATAGGAGGTCCAGACCTTTTGACCATTGATCAGATAGTGATCACCCTTGTCCTCGGCCCGGGTCTGCAGCGCGGCCAGGTCAGAGCCCGCGCCGGGTTCGGAATAACCCTGACACCAGCGCACTTCGCCGCGAACAATACCGGGCAGGTGGGCGAGCTTTTGCTCTTCGGTGGCGTATTCCAAAAGGACTGGGCCAAGCATCCAGATGCCAAATGAGAACAAGGGTGGGCGGGCCTTGATACGGGCCATTTCCTGATCCAGCACCTTGGCCTCTTCGCGCGACAGGCCGCCGCCGCCATAGGCCTTGGGCCAGGTCGGCGCGGTCCAGCCCTTGGCCGCCATCCGATCTAACCACAGCTTGGTGTCCGGATTTTTGAACTTACCTTTTCGCCCGCCCCAAGGGGTTTCCTCGCCGGTTAAGGGCGTGCGCATTGAGGCGGGGCAATTGGCCTCCAGCCAGCTGCGGGTTTCGGCACGAAAATCCTCAAGGCTAGTCATTGGTAACGTGTCCTTCATGGGTCGGGTGCTAAACAGACTTTAGCGCGGCTAGGCTCGGGAGCAAGCCATCAAAACGATTGTTTGAACGAACTCGATTTTTCAACATCACGCGATTGCCGTCAATTCGACGCAGATTTGGCGGTATGGTGGTCGCCCTAGCAAGATGAATGGATTCGTATGCGCTGGTCCCAGGACCTGAAATCGGCCGTCTTGGCCATGGCCCCAAGTTTGGCCGCGATCGCGACATTGGGCGCTGGCCTGATGCTGCTGATATCGGGCGCGACCCCGTCTTCGCCTGAGCGTCTGCGCTGGCTTACCCAGCTGGCGCCGCTATCGATCGTTGAGGTCAGCCATTTCCTGTCCAGCATATTGGGTCTGATCCTGGTGCTTTTGGCTTTCGGCTTAAGTCGGCGCCTTGATGCTGCCTGGGCCGCCACCGTCGGCCTCATAGGGCTTGGCGCAGTCTTGGCCTTGCTCAAGGGGTTCAATTGGGAAGAGACTACGGCCCTGGCCTTGATCGGCCTTGTGCTCGCGCCGTTACGCGCTGCGTTTCCGCGAAAAGCCCAACTTACCCGAATGGAGATTACCCCAGGCTGGATGTTATCGGCCCTGGCCGCAATCGCCGGGACAGGCTTTTTGGCCTATTGGTCCTTTAACAATGTCGATTACTCCGACCAGCTTTGGTGGCGGGTTGTGGGCGATGATGATGCCAGCCGCGCCTTGCGCGCCTCTGCAGGCGTTTCAATTCTATTCATGGCGATCGGCATTTGGCGGCTGATCTCAACACCGGCTACCCCGCCAGTGGTCGGTGATGATGATCCAAGCTTTGCCAAGGTTCGATCAATCTTGGCCTGTGCGGAGGCCTCAAGCCCAGAGGCTAATCTAGCCTTGCTTGGTGATAAGCGGTTTTTGTTTTCACCTTCGGGCGAGAGCTTTTTGATGTTTGGGGTTCGCGGCCGGTCTTGGATTGCCCTTGGCCCGCCCGTCGGTAAGCGCGAAGAGCGCATGGAACTGCTTTGGCGGTTTAGGGAACTTGCCGACGCGCACGCCGCCCGCCCAGCCTTGTATGGCATCGGGCCTGACATTCTGCCCGAAGTGGTCGAGCTAGGATTTGCCATTCAAAAGACCGGCGAGTCGGCGACGGTCCCCCTAGACAGTTTCAGCCTCAAGGGCCGCAAGCGCGAAGTTTTGCGCCGCAATTGGCGCAAGGCCGGCGAGGTCGGTGCCGTGTTTGAAGTGGTCGATGCGGACCAACTCGATCCGCTCCTACCAGAGTTGGAAGCGGTATCGGACAATTGGTTGTCGCATCATGCGGGCGGCGACAAAGCCTTCTCTATGGGCGGATTTGTTGAAGGCTATGTCTCGGAGTTTCCTTGCGCACTTGTTCGGGTCGAGGGCCGCATTGTCGCTTTTGCCACCATCTGGACGACGCCCGATCTGACCGCGTTTTCCATGGATCTGATGCGCTATAGCGACGATGCGCCCAACAATGTGATGGATTTTCTGTTTGTTGAGCTCCTGCACTGGGGTGCAACGGAAAATTATGTCGCTTTTGAATTTGGCGTGGCACCACTTGCAGGGCTCGAGGACCGGCCTCTCGCCCCGATTATGTCACGCGTGGGGCGGTTGCTGTTTGAGCGCGGTGAGGAGATCTACAATTTCCGCGGCGTGCGTCGCTATAAGGACAAGTATGACCCGATCTGGCAGCCGCGCTACATCGCCGCGCCAAACAAGTGGGCGATCCCGATGTTGCTCGCCGATGTCAGCATGTTGTCGTCTGGCGGTGTCTCTGGCCTAGTCAAGCGGCCCAAGCGGCCAAAGCGGCAAGATACGCCAGCCTTGGATTTGGCCGCCTAGGCCTTAGCGAACCGCGACGTTTCCGGTCACGACCCCGTTTAGATTGGCCAAATGCACCAACATCATCAGGCCGACGGCAACACAGACCAGCATTAGAAAATTGTAGGGCACTAGTCTTGGGCCCTTCATTACATTCGGTGGCTGAGCCCCGCGCCAACCACACAACACGCCAAGCGCGATACAAATACCAATGATTGCAAGTGTGGTGATCTGATCCATCAGCCTTAAATGGCTGAAGGCTTGCGAGATTGCAAGGTCAGGCGATTCCTTCATTTTGTATTAACCCTGTCGTTTACACACCACCCATAGATGGCTAGCTTTCGTTGTGATTTTGCACGAAAGATTCGGATGTCGTCTGGCCAACCCTGGAGCTTAAGGGGCCTTGATCCCAAGGCCCGCGAGATCGCTAAGGATCTGGCTCATCGGGCTGGACTGTCCCTTGGCGATTGGTTGCACCAGGTCATGGTTGAAGAGGGCCTTGCGCCTCCATCACCCTATGCACCTAGCTACCCTTCACCCTATCAAGGGCGGCCCGACTATCCACCAATAGGCTATGGGCAAGATCGATTTGGGCCAGGGCCAGCGCAACCGGTCTATGGGCAAGATTCTGTTCAGGCGCGCATTTCAGCGGTCGAGGAAAAATCAGAGGAGACCGGCCGGGCCGTTGAGGCACTGAACACGCGGCTGACCGAAAACCATGGTCAGATGAGCGAAAGCCTGGCCGGGTTTGAATTGGCGCTTAAGGCCTTGCGAGCTGACCAGATCAAGATCCATCGCCATATGCGCACCCTTGCAACGGACAGGGCTCCTGTCAGGGCCTTAGACGGCCTACGCGCCCTTGAGGGTGCCATGTCCAAGCTTGTGGTCCGTATGCGCCAGGACCACAAACAGTCGAAGGTGACCCTAGGCCAGATCCGGGCGGAACTCAGTGAGGTCCATGGCCGCGTTGACCAGGTCGAAAGCGCGGCCAATGGCAGGCACGCCTTGGCCGATCAATGGCAATCCGACGCCGCCCATTTGTCGCAAAAGCTGGCGGCGGCAGAGGCGGAGCAGGCGGCAGCGTTAGCCCGGTTAGACCAGGCGGTACACCAACTTCAGGACCGTGTTAAGCTTATCCAGGCCGACGGTCAGGCAGAACTGGCCAAGTCCAATGCGGCAAATGTCCAAAGGCTTGGCGCCTTGGGCGAGGATGTGCGGGCTCAACTTGACGAGGTTCGCACAGAGGTCAGCAAGACCGTCGCTGCGGAACTTGATGACAAGATTGACGCCGTCAATGGTGCCCTCGACCAGGTCGGCCGTTATCTTGAAGCCAGCGATAAGCGCACTGCGGACGCCTTGGACGGTGTCGGCGCAGAGATTACCCGCCTTGGCACCAGCCTGGACCAACGCCTGACTTTAGCCGATCGCAATCGCAGCCAGGCGATAGATCGCCTCAAGAGCGAAATGTTCCGGGTCATTGAGCGTATTAGTGAGCGCCTGTCACACTCCGAACGCCGTGCTGAACAAGCCTCGGAAGATGTCGATAAACAGGTTGCTCGCGCGGTCGACCATATAGCTGAACGCGCCGACCGGTCGGCCAGTGACCTGGGCGATCGGGTCCGGCAAAGCGAAGATCGGATCGCTTATTTGTTGGATGAGGCTCGCGCTCGGCTAGATCGCCATCTCGCCCAGGACCATGGTAAGTCTGCGCGCAAGTCCGACGCGGCTTCTGCTCCGAAGGCTGCGCCTGTCGCTGATCCCTACACCTCGGTTCGGCCGGACCAACATGCCATCAAGGCGGCGCAGGCCGCGGCTCCGGTTGAAGGGTTTGATGCCCAAGACTTTGCGTTTGACCTACAACAGGTCGAAGCCGCCTTTACCAACAGCTTTGATGATGATCCGGTTGAGGCCGAACCAACTAAGCCAAACAGTGATGGGTCTGATCCACTGGTTCAGGATACGTCTTGGCAAAAGGCAGAGCTATAAGCGCTTAGGGCTTAACGGCCTCAAGAAGCTTGGCCCAACTGGCCTGGTGGCACAAAGGGGTTAGGGCTTGGATATCTACCTACCGATCGCCGAAGTGTCTGTGAATGCGCCGTTTTTGGTCGTTCTGGGTCTGGTGGTTGGCTTTATTTCGGGCCTGTTTGGCATAGGCGGCGGCTTCTTAATGGCCCCGGTCCTGGTCTTTATGGGGATCCCGCCCGCCGTTGCCGTCGCTAGCCAAGCCAATCACGTGGTCGCTTCATCGGCCTCGAGCGTGTTTGCCTATGGTCGCAAGCGCATGGTCGATTTTCGCATGGGCGCGGTCCTGGCCGCTGGCGGGATCATCGGCTCGTTTCTCGGCGTGGAAGGCTTTCGGGTCTTGAGGGTTCTTGGCCAGGCGGATCTGGTCGTAGCCCTGTCATATCTGATCTTTTTGGGTGTGATCGGTGGCCTGATGTTGTCGGAATCCGTGACAGCCCTTTTGCGACGTCGGCGCGGTGAGCCACCCTCAGAGCCTAAGGATCGCAGGCCGCTCTGGCTCTATGGCCTACCGCTGAAAATGCGGTTTCCCAGATCGCGTCTCTATATCAGCGTCCTGCCGCCCATAGCTCTTGGCATCGGCGTTGGCGTTCTTTCGGCCATTATGGGGGTCGGGGGCGGCTTTATCCTAGTCCCGGCCATGATCTATCTGTTGCGTATGCCGGCCAGCATGGTTGTCGGCACGAGCCTGTTTCAGATCATCATCACAACGGGTGTCGTCACTGTATTGCAGGCTGGACGCAATCAAACTGTGGACCTGGTTCTGTCCACGCTCTTGCTCTTTGGCGGCGTCATTGGCGCACAATTAGGCGCTAGGGCTTCCTCGCGGTTTCGCGCGGAGGAATTGCGGATTGTGCTGGCCCTGATCGTGCTTTTCGTCGGGCTTCAGATGGGGCTTGGCGTCTTTGTTACGCCCAAGGATCCATTCGTCTTGGTATCTGGACTGGGGCAGTAGCAATTATGCCCATTGACCATACCCCGAATGTCGCCCACCTGTCCGCGGCCCTGACTAGCGCAGAGGTCAGGGTGACCTCCAGCTATCATGGTGAGACGATTGTCCTTTATGGCGCAGTGTTTAACCCAAAGGATAAGCCGAGCGATGTTGTGGTGGTCGTGCGTGGTCCCGACCAGCCGATCCGGATAGCCCGCAAGGTCCAGATTGCTGGTCTTTGGCTTAACCACCGACCTGCCGTGTTCGAGGGTGCGCCAGGGTTTTATACCGTCTCCAGCGCCCGGCCACTAAAGGCCATCGCACCAGTTTCGGCGCTACAGAGGCTTGGCATCGGCATAGACCATCTCAGTTTCCAGGCCCCGAGCGAGCCTCAAGTGAAGCAGAAGGTCGGGCTTGGACCCCGTACGGTCGGCATTCACGGGCGCGATTATCTGGATTATCGCAATGCCGTTGTCCGGCTCAAACAGGCCGAGGGCCTTTATGAGCAAAATGAGGTAGGCGTAGCCTTTGTTGATAAGGGCCTGTTCCGCGCCGAGATCGCCCTGCCATCGACCGCGCCGATCGGGCTCTATGAGGCCAAGATCTATCTGTTTCAGCACGGGCGTCCGGTCCAGGTTCGGCGCAGGATGTTGAATGTACAAAAGGTCGGGTTTGAACGCGCGGTTTATGTCTTTGCCCATACCCGTCCTTGGACCTATGGCATTATTGCAGTTTTATTTGCGATCATGACCGGATATGGTGCCTCTGTGATCTTCCGCCGGAGTTAGTTCATGCCAGACACAACCAAACCAGCCCTAGCGGCCTGGTTGCTGGGACTGGCGGGGACCATCCCATTCATCGCCACTTCCGCTGTCTATTGCCTTGGCCCCGATCCGCTTAAGGGTCCGATGAGCCTGGCGCTCTTGACCTATGCCGGCGTAATCTTGTCGTTTCTCGGTGGGGCCCGCTGGGGCATAGAGATCGCCAAGCATGCGCCGCCGCGTGCCAGGGTCTTGATTCCCTCAATTCTGCCCACGCTCATTGCCTGGGGCCTCTTGGTTGGCGCGGCCTGGGCGCCTTTGAAATGGCAATTGGGCGGATTGATTGCCGCCTTTTTGGTGCAGTGGCTATGGGACAATAGCTCGCTAGAGCCCCCCATCTGGTATGCGCCGCTAAGAACTGTCCTTACCTTGATCGCTGGCGTCTCTATGGCCTTCGTCTTGCAAGATGTCTGGCGCACCTAGGACCTAACCATCGGCCAGCAATTGGCTCCAACCAATCAGATGCACCTGATCTGTGCCGAGCACAGCCGCGAGAGGCGGCTTGGCAAATAGGGGCCTGAAAGCCTTATCCCTTATATTCAATCCGCCTGCATAGGCCCCAAAAGCGGGCAGGATCAGGCGCTTGCCATCGGTCGCAAAACACCGCCGCCGAACATTGCGACCCCGGCCCTTGACCTTGGCGCAGGGATGCAGGTGCCCAGCGACCTCGCCAGGCTGGGATCCAGGTAGGGGTTCATGGCGAAACAGGAGCGGGCCAATATCTACCGTATCGGCATTGCGGCCGGGCAGGTTAACGGGGCCATCCGCATCGTGATTGCCCACTACCCAGACCAGGTCTAGCCCATTGGCTAAGGCGTTTAAGGTGCGGACATCCTCATCGGCGATCCGGGTCTCGGCCCGGCCATCATGCAAGGTATCGCCAAGAAATATAACGCAGCGTGGCCGAAGGTTTGCAACCTCCTTGGTCAGGCGTCTTAGGGTTTCACGCGTGTCATAGGGCGGCAGCATCTGGCCTCTCGCGGCATAGGCTGAGCCCTTTTCGAGGTGAAGGTCGGCCACGATCAGCGTCTGGTGCGTCTCTAGCCATAGGGCGCCAGAGGGGCGCAGCACCACGTCCAGGCCCTGGACCCCGACCTGAACCGCGCCATCCGAAAGCCGCAACGGACCGGTCAAGCCATGGCCTCTGAGATCAGGTCCATGCCCACTTCTTCGAGAATATCGTCCGAGGCACTGCCCGTGACGGTCTCGCGGCCAATCTCCATCATGATCGGCACGGCAAAAGGCGAAACATGCGGCAGCGTCTTATGCCGGATATGGCCAACACTGCGGGCCAGTAGCTCGCCCAGGCGACGAATATCGAGCAGGCCAGTGGCCGCGTCGGCGCGGGCACAGGTCAGCAGAAAATGGTCCGGCTGATGGCGGCGCAGAACGTCATAGATCAGGTCGCTAGAAAAGGTCACCTGCCGCCCAGACTTCTCGTGGCCCGGAAACCGCCGCTCGATCAGGCCCGATATCAGGGCGCATTGGCGAAACAGCCGCTTCATCATCACGCTCTCGTCCAGCCAGGCCTCAAGATCATCGCCCAGCATGTCTTGTTGGAACAGGGCGTCCAGATCACGCCCGTCCATCGGCTCCAGCGCCCAGATGCATAAGGTATAGTCATTACAGACAAAACCCAGGGGTCCGACGCCGAGCCGGTCCAGCCGCCGCGTTAAAAGCATGGCCAGGGTGGTATGGGCCAGCCGCCCTTCAAAGGGATAACAGACCAGATAGTGCTTCTTGCCGCGCGGAAAGGTCTCGACCAGCAACTCATCCGCGGCGGGAATGGCGGAATGGGCCTTTTGCGCGCCAAGCCAGTCTTGCACATCCGTTGGCAATTTCGACCAGGCGGCCTGGTCCATAATCATGGCCCGCACCCGGCCAGCCAGATGGCTAGACATGGCGAACTTGGCCCCGCCCCAGCTGGGGATTTTGGGTTCGGAACCGCTGGCGCGGGTGACGCGGGCATCATTGCCGCTGACGCCCTCAAACCGCCAGACTTGGCCGCCAAACAGGAAGGTGTCGCCCGGCGTCAATTGCTCGATATACCATTCCTCGACCTCGCCAATCTTACGTCCACCGCCATGGCGACCCGACGAGACGCGAAGGCTTAAGGTACCACCCGTGACAATGGCCCCGACATTCAGCCTATGCCTCTGCGCGGTCTGAGCATTGCGGGCCCGCCATAGGCCGTCCTGGCCCTGCACAATCCGGTGAAACTGGTCATAGGTGCGAAGCGCATAGCCGCCAGTGGCGACGAAATTCAAAACGCCGTCAAATTCCTCGCGCGTCAGGGCCGCATAGGGCGCGGCGGTTCTTGCTTCTTCATACAGGGCATAACTGCTGAGGGCCTCGCCGCAAACCGCCCCCATCAGGTGTTGGGCCAGCACGTCCAAGGCCCCGGTGCGGTGCACCTCGCCGTCCATGGCCCCGGCCGCCACCGCCTCGCGCGCAGCCTGGCATTCGAGCATTTCAAACCGGTTGGCGGGGACCAATATGGCGCGTGAGGCTTCGTCCAGCCGGTGATTGGCCCGGCCTATGCGCTGCACCAGTCGCGACGAGCCCTTGGGCGCGGCCAGTTGGATGACCAGGTCCACCGCCCCCCAGTCAATGCCCAAATCCAGGGTCGAGGTACAGACCACGGCGCGCAGGTCACCCCGCGTCATGGCCGCCTCGATCTTGCGTCTTTGCTCAGGCGCGAGCGAGCCATGGTGCAGGGCAATAGGCAGATTGTCCTCGTTCAGACGCCAAAGGGCCTGAAAGGCAAATTCGGACTGCCAGCGTGTATTCACAAACACCAGGGCGGTGCGGGCGGTCTTGATGGTTTCATAGACCTCGGCCATGGCGTGCTGAGCGGTATGGCCTGCCCAGGGCACCCGCTCATCCGATAACAGGACCTCAATCTCGGGCGCAGCGCCCGCCTCGCCTAGGACCAGGTCGGCCACCTCAGGCGCAGGCGCGATCCAACGGCGCAGATAGTCTGGATCCGCCACCGTGGCCGACAATCCTACCCGCCGGGCCTGGGGCGCGAGGCTATGCAGGCGCGCTAGGCCCAAGGCCAGTAAGTCGCCACGCTTAGAGCCGTGCAGGGCATGGACCTCGTCAATAATCACGCATTGTAGATCGGCAAAATAGGCCCTCGCCCCCTCCCAGGCACAGAACAGAGCCAATTGTTCCGGGGTAGTCAAAAGGATGTCCGGTGGATGGGCCTTTTGCCTTTGACGCTTGGCCAGGCTGGTATCGCCGGTGCGGGATTCCACGCGGACCTTTAGGCCCATTTCTTCAATCGGCGTGATCAGGTTGCGCGCCACATCGACGGCCAGGGCCTTTAGCGGTGAGATATAGAGGGTATGGACCCCGGGCGGCAGGTTCGGTTTTGGCCTCTGGTCCAGATCAATCAGGCTGGGTAGGAATCCGGCCAGGGTCTTGCCGCCGCCCGTGGGTGCAATCAGCAAGGTGTGTCGCCCCGCATTAGCCCGCTCAATCATGGCCAATTGGTGCGCACGCGGCCGCCAGCCCCTGTGCGCAAACCAGGTCTCAAACCGGTCGGGTAAGGTAAAGAGCGGCAATGAGTCCGTTGGCGCGGGCAGGGCGATAGACCTTAAGCAAATCGACGCAGTCAGGCCCTGCCTATACCATGGCGCCGCCTGATCTAGTCCAGCTTGACCTTCACCTTGGCCGACAGACCAGAGCGCAGGCGGCCAAGATCGGCCTGTCCTGGATCAAGCCGAATACGGACTGGGACGCGTTGGACAATCTTGGTGAAATTGCCGGTGCCGGGCTCGAACGGCAGCAGGCCAAATTCAGAGCCTGAGCCAGGTGACAAGCTCTCAACCTTGCCGGTGAAAGTGCGGCCCGGCAGGGCATCTAGCCTGACCTCTACGGCCTGGCCGACCAGCATGCGGCTAGTCTGGGTTTCCTTGAAATTGGCGACCACATAGAGCGATTGCAGCGGCACAATGGTTAAAAGCCGCGTGCCGGGCTGGACATAGGTGCCAACCTCTGCCTTGCGGTCGGCCACAACGCCGGCGATGGGGGCCTTGATCAGGGTATGATCCATGTCCTGGCGGGCGAGTTCTAAGGCGGCCTGGGCCTGGGCCTTTTGCGCGAGAAGCTCGGCGCGACGCCTCTGAGTTACCTCGACTTGGCGGCTGGCAACCTCGCGGGCCGCGCGGGCGCGGTCGGATTCCGAAGCGGCGCGAATAGCGCTGGCCTGGGCTTCATCTAGCTTTTGCCGTGCGACCGTGCCACTGGCGAGCAGAGCCTGATAGCGGCTTTTATCAGCGGCGGTGCGGGCCGTATCAGCATCGGCCGCGCGGATCCGGGTTTGGACCTCGGCCAGGCTAGCCCGCGCCAGGGCCTGTTCGCCCGATTGTCGCGCTAGGGCCGCATCGGCAGCCGCCAGGCTGGCCTTGGCCGACAAAAGGCGCTGGGCATAGTCACTGGTATCCAGTTCAACCAAGGGCTGGCCAACCGAGACGGTCTGGTTATCCGTAACCTGAACCGCTGTGATCTGACCCTTAATGCGCGGCGAGACCACGGTCATATCGGTTTTCAGATAGGCATTGTCGGTCGAGACCGTCGGCTTGGCGATCAAGATCAGGCCAATCCCGATCGCCGCCACGACAACGGCAATGGCCAGGATCAATAAGGCGCGTGGGGGACGGCGACTGGCGACGGCGGGGCTGGTCATCGGTCGATTACCAAGAGGGTTGAGGTTGCGCTGGCATAGAGACGGCCAGCCTCGTCGGTAAGGCGGCCCTCAGCAAAGGCGGCGCGCCGGCCTATGCTGGTGACCGTGCCGGTGGCGGTAACCGGGCCGGTGCTGGCGGTCATGGCCTTATGATAGGCAATCTTGAGTTCCAGGGTTGTATAGCCTTGCCCGGCCTTCAAGACCGAATGCACCGCGCAGCCGACAGCCGAATCCAGCAAGGTGGCCGCATAGCCGCCATGTACGGTACCGATTGGATTATAGACATCCTCGTCGGGCGTGCCGCCAAACACGACCTTGCCCTCTTCGATCGAAATAATCTTGAATTTCAAACTATGGCCGATACCGCGCTTATAGCCGCCTTGGCCAAAGGCGGCCTGAAGCTGCTCTAGCCCCGTCATTTCGGCTAAGGGTTTGGTTTGACTGGTCATGCGGTCTCCAAAGTCGATGTGCTCAAACCGGCGCGGTGCAATATGGCGAGGCGTGAATGGTCTAGGATGGTAAGGGCCTGATTGCGGTCGGTCATAGCTCTGGCCAGGGTCAGGGCACCGACCATTTCGCTGATTAAGGATGAGGCCAAGGCTAGGTCTTCGGGGCCAGGCCTATCGGCCATCAGGCCAGCGAACTGACTCACCATCTGCTGATAGCCCTCATCGAGAGCGACGCGGGCCGTGGAGGGCAATTGGTCGGCCAGGCCCATTAGGGCAGCAACCGGGCAGCCGCGATCGCGCTGATCCAGATGCACTGGCGACAGATAATTCTCGATCAAGGCCCTTAAGGCCCCTGGTCCGGTCTTAGCACCCAGCTGGCCCTGGCGGATGCGGATGACATCGGCGAACATGGCCTCAATCGCTGCCGCGATCAGGGCGTCTTTTGACGGAAAATGCGCATAAAAGCCGCCATGGGTCAGGCCAAGGCTGGCCATGAGCTGGGCAATACTGACCCCAGCCGGTCCCTTGGCCCGCATCTGGCTGGCGGCACGCTTGACCAGGTCCTGCCGGGTCTTGAGCTTATGATCGGGACGATAACGCATGAAAAGGGTTGCCGAGCGCTTATATGATGATCATCATATAATCAACTTGGCTGGCGGAGCAAGGCATTGGCATCAACGGTTTCCGAACCCCTAGACCCGGCATCGGCCAAGCCCCTGCCTGAGCGGTCTGAGGCGGCCAAGCTGCTCTTGTTTGGGGTCATGGCCTTTGGCCAATTCATGGCCTTGCTGGATATCCAGATTGTCGCCTCGTCCCTGAACTCCATCCAGGCGGGCCTGTCGGCGGGACCGGACGAGATTGCCTGGGTCCAGACCGCCTATCTTATGGCCGAGATCGTCATGATCCCGCTGGCGGCGTTTCTGTCCCAAGCGATTTCGACGCGGTGGCTATTTACCGCCTCCGCAGCCCTGTTCACGCTGTCGTCTCTGGCCTGCGGCCTGGCCTGGAATATCGAGTCCATGATCGTGTTTCGCGCGATCCAGGGCTTTGTTGGCGGGGCCATGGTCCCGACCGTGTTTGCCACGGGCTATAGGCTGTTTTCGGGTCCGCGCCTGGCCATGATCCCGGCCATATTGGGCGTGGTCTCGACCTTAGCCCCAACACTTGGCCCCAGTGTCGGCGGCTGGATTACGGAGGCAGCAGGCTGGCGCTGGTTGTTTTTCATGAACATCCTGCCTGGCGTCATGATTACCATCCTGATCCCGATCTTGGGGCGAGTGGACGATGCCAACCCGTCCATGTTGCGCCGGATTGACTGGGTTCATGTGCTGGGCCTGGCGGTCTTTTTGGGCGCGTTGCAATTCACGCTCGAAGAGGGGCCACGGCATGAATGGTTGAACGATCCTGCTGTGGCCATAGCGCTTTGGCTATCGATTGTCGGGTTTGTGGTCTTCCTGGAGCGCTCGTTCCGCAGCGCCGCGCCAGTGGTCAAGCTGACCCCATTTCGCAATCCGACCTTTACCCTGGCCTGCATGTTGAATTTTGTGACCGGCTTTGGCCTCTATTCGGCGACCTATTTGATGCCGGTGTTTTTAGGCCGGGTGCGCGGCTATAGCAGCCTGGATATTGGCACGACGGTCTTTGTGACAGGTTGTTTCATGTTCTTTGGTGCCCCGATCGCGGCCCGCCTTTCGACCCGGGTTGACCCGCGCTTTGTCATTGGGGCCGGGTTCTCGATCTTTGCGCTCGGGCTCTGGATGCTGGCCCATATCACCACGGAGTGGGGGTTTGCCGAGCTATTTTTTCCCCAGGCCGTGCGCGGCTTTGCGGTGCTTTTGTGTATTGTTCCCGCCGTTGGCATGGCCCTATCGACCGCCTCGCCAGCCGATCTTCCCTATGCCAGCGGCCTGTTTAATCTGGTGCGAAACCTCGGCGGGGCGGTTGGGATTGCCCTGGTCAATACAGGCATTCAAGACTTTAGCCGCCTGCATGTCCTGCGCCTCAGCGAAGGCATGGGCCAGAGCCTGGGCGCGGCCCAGGACTTTGTTCAGGGCATGAGCCTGCAAATGGGTCAGATCACGGGCGATTCAGGCTTGGCCCTCTTGAGCGCCCAGGCTGTCCTAGGACGCATAGTTGTGCGAGAAGCGACCACCTTGGCCTTTCGCGACGTGTTTGCCCTGATGGCCCTTGTATTTGTCTGTGCCCTCTGCCTGGTGCCATTTGCCAAGCCTCGCATTGCCCCCGACGGGGCCGCGGCCGGAAGGGGTGGGCACTAGGTTGAGGGCTGTGACTTGATCGCCGATAGGACCAGGCCTTGCCCGAACTGATCACGATTACCGATCCCGATGACCCCGGCATTGCCGCTTACCGCCACGTTCGGGAGCGCGACCTGGTGGGCCGAGAGGGCTTGTTTATCGCTGAGGGCGAGATTGTGGTCCGTGTCCTGGCCCGTGCACCGCGCTTTGCCATTCAGTCCATGCTGTTGGCCGAGCGTCAGGCGCTGCGGCTAAGCGAGGTCTGGCAGGCCTTGCCCGAGGCCGCGCTTGTTTATCAAGCTAGTCAGGCCGTCATGGATACGATTGTCGGCTTTCCCATCCACCGCGGCATTTTGGCCTTGGGGCAAAAGCCGCCTAGGCTTGATCTGGACACGGTACTGTCAGGTCTTGGGCCAAACGCCCTGGTCGTGGGCTTAAGCGCCATTGCCAATACGGACAATATGGGCGGCATCATGCGCAACGCCGCTGCCTTTGGCGTTGATGCGGTGGTGCTGGATTCCGATTGTTGTGATCCGCTCTATCGCAAGGCCATCCGTGTGGCGGTGGGGGCGAGCCTCTTGGTGCCTTTTGTGCAATTACCGCCCGGTGCTGACATGATCGGACAGCTTGAGGCGCATGGTTTTGAGACCTTGGCGCTCAGTCCATCAGGTGAAACCGAACTGGGGTCACTTACCCGCGCACCGCGCTGCGCCCTACTGCTCGGTGCCGAGGGGCCTGGCTTGAGCGCTGACGTGTTGGGCCGAGCGCGCAGTGTGCGTATTCAAATGGCCAGTGGCTGGGACTCGCTCAATGTCGCTACGACCAGCGGCATTGTCCTGCATCACCTTAGCGGGTTGGCCGCCGCGCAATAAAAAAGGGCGGACCCGTTTGCACAGGCCCGCCCTCAATTTTGTCAGTTCCGGGTATCTGACCTAGGTCAGGTGCCCATGGACCTGTGCTTAGACAGCTTGCAGCTGGCCAGCGGACATCTTGCCGCTACGTTGATCCTTTTCGAGGACGTAGCTGACCGTTTGACCTTCGTTCAGCGAGCCGAGGCCCGCACGTTCGACGGCCGAAATGTGCACAAAAACGTCGTTGCCGCCGTCATTGGGCTGAATGAAGCCGAAGCCCTTTTGGCTGTTAAACCACTTAACGGTTCCAGTAGACATAGTAGACACCTTCAAGGCATAGAGTGACGCTACGTCAAACGTTTGACGCAGCGATCAGAATTCGGCGGGGGTCAGGAGTTCAAGTCCGGCGCTCGATCCAGATCGAGCAGAGGAGAGCAACCGAACCTTTTCGATATTCGACCAGGTTTCATACGCCCAAGTCTTTAGAAAAGCAATGCAATTTCGACCGTGGGTAAGCCCTGACGCAAACCGGGCCTAGGATGCAGCGCCTTGGGACTGGGTTTTGGCAGGATCGGAGAAGCGGTTGATGATCCAGGTGCGGAATAGGGCCACGACCGGATCGGCCAGATCCTCTGGGTGGAATTTCAGATAATACCCATAACCGTCAGCCAGGGTTGAGGCAAAGGGCGCAACCAGACGTCCATCCGCCAGCTCTGCCGCGAACAGCTCGACATCAGCAAGAGCGACGCCCTCGCCCGAAATAGCATAGCTGACCGCCGACAAGGCCGTGTCAAACGCCAGGCCGCGATCAGTATCAGCAATAATCCCGCTTTGGCGCATATAGCTGGCCCAGAGCATGCCCCTAGGCTCACTCTCAAGCTTGACATGCAAGAGCTCATTATCGGCCAAAAATTGTTCTAGCGACTTGCCCTCATGGCGCTTGGCCAGTTCAGGCGAGCAAACGGGTGTGACGCGCACGGCCCATAAGAGGTCGGAGACCTTGTCATCGACATTTTGCCGATCATAGACCACGGCCATGTCCAGGTCTTGGGCCGGCAGGCCGGTGACATGCGATGAGGATACGTCGATCAAGATGTCCGGAAATTCGCGCCGAAACTCGCGCAGCAGGGGCAGGCCCATCTGATGCAGCAGAGAAGGCGGCATATGGATGCGCAGGGTGCGGACATTGCGATTGCTGTCGCGGATCGTGTTGAGCGCCTGTTCCAGCCGATCAAAAGACTTGCGCACCACAGGCAAGAGCGCTGCGCCCGCCTCGGTCAGGACCAGCTTTTGCGGTCGCCGCTCAAACAAGGGCTTGCCGAGCAGGTCTTCCAGGCCAATCACATGACGGCTTAGCGCGCTTTGTGACACGTGCAGGGCCTGGGCCCCGGCGGTAAAGCTTAGGTGCTGACCTACAGCGTCAAAGGCACGCAGGGCGTTGAGTGGAAGCCAACGGCGGTTAATCATAGGCGTGTAAACTCTAAGCAAAGACGTGGCGACATTGGGTCCCACAAACACGGCCAATTGCGTCTTGGGTCAAGGGGTTTGGTGGTTGAAAGCAAAGGGCATTTCATGATATCATCTTGATGATATCATAGGGCGCATCTCGGCAAAGGTCATCCGATGCAGGTTTCGAAATGGGGCAATAGTCTCGCCATCCGATTGCCTAAGGCCCTCGTCGAAACCATGGGCCTAAAGGCTGGTGACGAATTGGCGGTGGTTGAAATTGCCGATAAGGCGATATCCGTGACCAAGCTGGAGCGCAGACATCAGGCCCTGGCCAATATGCGCGCCCGGCAATGGACTGCGCCCACAGATTACCGCTTCGACCGCGATGAGGCCAATGCCCGGTGAAGGTGTTTCTCGACACCAATATCTTGATCTATGCCCAGCAATCAGGCCCTAAGGCTGACCGCGCCCAGGCCTTGATCGCCGAAGGGGGCGTGATTAGTGTCCAGGTCTTGAACGAAACCGCCAGTGTCCTCAGTCGCAACTTTGGGCGCCAATGGGCTGAAATCGAACAGGTGCTTTGCGATATTGACGACGCCTTAGGCGAGGCCAGGCCCCTTACCATTCAGACGCACAAGGCCGCTGTCCATCTTGCAAGCGACCATAATCTGTCCTTTTACGACGCCTTGATCATTGCTTCGGCCCTGGAGGCTGAATGCGACATCCTGTTTAGCGAGGACCTGCAAGACGGTCGGCGATTTGAAGCCCTGACAGTTCGGAACCCCTTTGGTGTGCAAAACGACATAGGCGCATGAGGAAATAGAATTGCCAAGCCATGGTCGCTCCATGGCAATCTGACGGTCTGTTATCGGAGGTTCTATGTCGGATTTGAACAAGATCGCTGCCTTGTTTGCAGAACGTAAGACGGGCCATGCCCTGCCACAGGCCCTCTATAATGATCCAGACGTGTTCGATTTCGATATGAAGGCCATTTATGGCCAGTCCTGGATCCTGGTCGGGATGGAATGCGAGCTGCCTAAGGCCGGCTCGACCTTGGCCATGACTATTGGTGCCTGGCCGATCGTGATTGTCCGAGCCCGTGACGGCGTTTTGCGCGCCTATCATAATTCGTGCCGCCACCGCGGGGCCCAGATCTGCAAGACCGGGCATGGGTCATCGGCGCGCCTGGTCTGCCCCTATCATAAATGGACCTATGAGTTGACCGGCGAACTGGTCAGTGCGCCGCGCATGGCTGAGGACTTCGTACAGGCCGATCATGGCCTGACCCCCATCGCAATCGAGGTCTTGGAAGGCACGGTCTATGTCTGCCTGTCCGACAATCCGCCTTCGTTCGATGAGTTTCGCAAAGAGGCTGGCCCGCTGCTCGCGCCGCATGATTTTGCCAATGCCAAGCTGGCGCATGAATCGGTGCTGGTGGAACAGGCCAATTGGAAACTGGTCATGGAAAATGGCCGCGAATGCTATCACTGCCTGACCGGTCACCCAGAGCTGTCGGCCAGTTTCCCGACCGGGACCACGGCCTATTTTGATTATGAAGACAAGGCCCAGCTCGACGCCTATCACGCCCGCATGGCGGCCTTGAACCTGCCCGTTGGCCCGGTTGAGGGCGACTGGTGGCAGGCCATGCGCTTTCCGCTGAATGCGGGTTTTGTCACCATGTCGAGTGATGGCAAGCCGCTCGTGGCCAAGACCATGGGCAAGGTGGGTGACGGCGATATCGGCTCCATGCGCTGGGCGCTTGAGCCGCATACCTTCTGCCACGCCTTGGGCGATTTTACCTTTATGTTCAGCGCCCTGCCGGTGGCGCCAAATGAGACCCATGTCACGGCCAAATGGTATGTGAGCAAGGATGCGGTTGAGGGCGTCGATTATACGGTCGAGAACCTGATCGATATCTGGACCAAGACCAATATCCAGGACCGCGATCTGGCCGAAAACAACCAAAAGGGCGTCAATTCGATTGGCTATAAGCCTGGCCCTTATTCGCCCGAGGCGGAAATCCTGGTTCTGCGGTTTATCGACTGGTATTGCGCCAAGGCTAAGGCCTATCTTGACGCCCACGCTTGATCCGCAAGGCCTGACTAATGTCGCATGACGCCAAAGACCTGCACCTAGAAACCCTGGCCATTGGCTATGGCTTTGACCCGGCTGAGCATCAGGGCGCGGCCAAACCGCCGATCTATCTGGCCTCGACCTTTGTCTATCCGACCGCCCAGATCGCCAAGGATGCCCACCGGGTATTTTTCGATGGGGCCAAGGATGGGGAAGGGGCTGGGGCCTATATTTATGCCCGTTTGAACCATCCCAATCTCGACATGGTCGAGAAACGGCTGGCCGTCCTGGACGGGGCCGAAGATTGCGCGGCGTTTTCCAGCGGCATGGCCGCGCTGAGCACCACCTTGATGGCGCTGCTGCGGCCCGGCGATAGCCTGGTCTATAGCCGCCCGATCTATAGCGGTACGGATGGCCTGATGAATGGCCATCTGACGAATTATGGCGTCAAGGCGTTTGGCATTACCAATGCGGTTGATCGGGCGACTGTCCAAGCGGCAGTCGATCTGGCCCTGGCCGCTGGTCCCCTAGCGGTCATGATGATCGAAAGCCCAGCTAACCCGACCGCGGCTATCGCCGATCTTGCCATGATCCGCGAGATTGCTGAGGCGGTTGGCAAAAAGACCGGTCGCCGCCCCATGATCGTGGTCGATAACACGTTTTTGGGTCAGCTCTTGCAGTCCCCCCTGACCTGGGGCGCGGACCTGACCATGATCTCCCTGACCAAGTATTGCGGCGGGCACAGCGACCTGCTGGCGGGCGCCGTCAGTGGCTCGGCCGAGCTGGTGCGAAGCCTCAAGCGCCTGCGTACCACCTTTGGCTGCCATCTCGATCCCCATACCAGTTGGCTGATCCTGCGGTCCTTGGAAACCCTGGCCCTGCGCACAGAGCGGTCCTGTTCAAATGCCAAGGCGATTGCTGCCTTCTTGCAAGCCCACCCCAAGGTTCGGTCCGTGACCTATCTGGGCTTTTTGCCCGAGGGCTCGCCAGAGCGGGCGGTCTATGATCGCCAGTGTAAGGGGGCGGGCTCGACCTTTTCGTTCCGGATCAAGGGCGGTGAGGCTGAGGCGTTTCGGATGCTCGACAAGGTGCGGCTGGCCAAGATGGCAGTCAGCCTGGGCGGGGCCGAGACCCTGATCTGCCATTCGGCCACCACCACCCATTATGCCGTGCCCGAGGCCCAGCGCCGCGAGGTCGGAATCGACGATGGCACTATCCGCATCTCGGTGGGCCTAGAACACATTGACGATCTGATTGCAGATCTTTCCCAAGCTTTAGAGGCGGTTTGATGACAAGCCCGACCATTGACCGGTATTCGATCACCGGAAAACTCCCTTCGGCCAAGCAAAAGGCCGATATTGTCGTGGTGGGCGCAGGCCAGGCCGGGGTGGCTGCTGCCATTGCTGCGGCCAAGGGCGGGGCCAGCGTCTTGCTGGTCGATGAAAACCCGGTTTCAGCCTCGCTGATGGGCCTGGACACGCCGCTCTATTTCGGTGGGCGCATGACCCGGGCCGTTGATAACAAGGCCCGCATGATCGAACAGATCTTTGCGTCTGACGCGCAATTGGAAGAGGCTTTTGAGGCGGGGGTGGAGGTCCAGCTCGGCGTCTATGCCTGGGGCGCCTATCAGAACGGCCCCGGTCTTGCCGCAATGCCGGAAGCCGCGATTGGCCTGGCCGATGAAGAACGCTCCTGGATGGTGGCCTATAAGCAGCTGATCTTGGCCACGGGCTCGCGTGATTTGAGCCTGTCCTTCCAAGGCTGGGACCAGCCCGGCGTCATGGGGGCCAATGGCCTGCATGTCTTGATCAAGCGCTATGATGCCTTTGCCGGGCAAACCGTCCTGATCCTGGGTTCGGGCGACCTGGCCCTGAACACGGCCCTGATGGTGGTTGAGGCGGGCCTCAAGGTCGCAGGCTTAATCGAGGTGCGCGGTACGGTTCAGGGCAACGGCGCCCTCGCTGACAAGGTTCGTGGGCACGGCATCGATATCCTAACCGGCCATGTCATTGTCTCGGCCAAGGGCGGAGCCGATGGGGTCGAGCAGGCGACGGTCGCACCCGTTGGCGGTGGTGCCAGCCGCACCATCCCTTGCGATACAATCTGTCAGGCGCTTGGGCTGGTGCCCGCCATTGAGCTGTTCAATGTCATGGGCGGCAAGCTGGCTGTGCAGTCCGACCAAGGTGGCCATGTGCCCCAGCGCACCGGCCTGGTCTCGACCGGCTTGGCCAATGTGCTGCTGGCCGGTGATTGCGCTGGCCTGAGTGCAGACGATGCCGCCGCCCATGGCCGCGCCGCCGCCGCCTTGGCCTTAAAGGGCTTGGCCGGTGAAGGTGCTGCGGATGCGCCGATACCGTCCGCTGCCAAGGGGTTTGATGCCCATGCCTATCACACCGACTGGATGGCGGCCTTGCTCAAGGTCGGTGACGATTCCATCGTAGTCTGCCAGTGCGAAGAGGTCACGCGCGGGGATCTGACCGCCGTGCGCCAGCCGCGCTACCTGGGTCCTCCGTCCGAAGTGGCGGCCAAGCGCGATATTAAGAGCCTGGCCGCCGATGGCCCGCTCAACCAAGACCAGTTCAAGCGCCTAACCCGCGCCTGTATGGGCCAGTGCCAGGCCAGGCGTTGCCGCGAGCAGGTGGCCTTGATCCTGGCCCAGTCGTCGGGCGTGGATGTGTCCAAGGTGCCGCTGGCTGGCTATCGCGCGCCGGTCCGGCCCTTGCCCTTGAGCGTCCTGGCCGCCGATGATGAGCCGGAAATCCTGACCAAGGGCTGGGATGTCTGGTTCGGCATTCCGACCCAGTGGGTGCCTTATCCCGATATTGGCAGCGATCGTGAGCCCTATCACATCGCCAACCTGTCCGACACGATCTAGAGGCCGCTGATCATGAGCAATCCAAAAGGTGCAACGGTTATCGTTGTTGGCGGCGGCGTTAGTGGCCTGAGCGCGGCCTGGTGGCTGGCCAGGTCCGGGGTCGATGTGCTGGTCCTGGACAAGGGCATAGTTGGCTGGGAAGCCTCGGGCCGCAATGGCGGCGGGGCCTCGCACTATCAAAGCCCGCTATTTGCTGAGGAGCAAAGGCTCTGGCCCCTGATGGACGAAATGCTCGGCTATTCGACCGAGTATCAGCGCGGCAAGATCGTGCTGGCCACAACCGAAAGCCAGCTCAAACACTATCGCTATGTCGCCCAGATGTTCACCGAACAGGGCTCGCCCTCGCGCGAGATTGATCGCCAGGAGATCCGCGAACGGGTGCCGATGAGCGGCGACAATATTCTCGGCGGCGTGCATTTAACCATTGCCGGTCAGGCCAATCCGCAGCGCACCGTCCAGGGCTATGCCTGGGCCATCCAGGACCTGGGCGGCCGGATCCAGCAACACACGCCGGTGGTTCGCCTTGTCTCCGAAGGCGGCAAGGTGATTGGGGTTGAGACGCGCGACGGCATCTTGACCTGCGACAGTGTTGTGGTCGCGGCTGGCCCGCAAACCGCAAGCCTCTTGGCCGGGATTGGCATTGATCTGCCGATTGCGACGGCCCGCGCTGAAATGATTGTCACTGAGCCTGCGCCCATGATGGCGATTGGGGCGGTGGATGGAAACGGCCTCTATGGTCGCCAGACCAAGCGCGGTAATCTGGCCTATGGCGGCGGCCCGCATGAATGGTTGGAGGTGGGTCCAAATGGCCCTGCGGTGCGGCCAGGCTCGCCCCTTATCCGCAACCTGACCAAGCGGCTCTATGGCCTGTTTGCCAAGGCCCCAAGCCTTAGGGTTATTCGCAGCTGGGCCGGGATTATCGAAAACACCCCCGATGGCCGCCCGGTGATCGACAAGATTGAGAATGTGACCTTTGTCACCATGTCCAGCGTCGGCTTTGGCTTATCACCGGCTAGCGGCCATGCGGTGCGCGACCTGGTCATGGATGGCAAGTGCTCGTTTGCGGATCTGGAAAAGCTGAGCCTGAAGCGCTTTGACGGCCTGGCCAAGGACTGGCGCGAGCAAAAGGGCTGGGTCTCGCACTCAGAGCCAATCTAGGGCTTGGCAGGGGTTTTAGTTGGGGGCTTGGCTTGGGCCTCTGTTTGGGGCCAGGCCGGAGGACAGCCGGTAAATTTACCAACCCGGCTGGCGGCAAGGGTGGCCAGGTTTAGGCCCTGTTGCATTAGGGGTGCCATGGAGCGTGATCCGTGGCCGGTAAAGAGGTCAATCATCGCCCCCTTTATGCCGCCGCCGGTATCAGAGGCATACCAATAACCGTCATGCTTGCCGCCACCAGGGACCGGTAGGCCAACCGTCTTCGGGATAAACAGAATAGTCCGCTTGGGCACTAGGCGTGGATCAATCGCTACCGTGCGCAAGGGCACGACCTGACAGCCAAGTGAGTCCCGCGTCCCAACCCCTCGATTGCCTATATGATACATGCGCGCCACCAAGGCCCAATCGACAGTGGGCAAGGTCGCTGAGGCCTCGGTCAGGCTGGTCGAAATCAGTTCCGCGATCAGGTCTTGCGGCACCTCGCCATTATGCGAAGACGCGACGGCCTGGGGATCTTTTTGGACTTGCGCAAGGCCTTGGCCTGGAATTGCTGATAAGATACAGCACCCTAAGCCGATGGCGCGCAGACATTGAAACAAGGTCAAGGGTCGCTCTGGATTGGCCTTGGCATTCAGCGCCAGCTTCAGATAAACCTCAGACTGGCATTCATCAAGTCTTAAGCTTTGAGGACGGGCGCGACATGAGCCTAACCATCTATGGCGACAGCCAGTCCGGCAATTGTCTCAAGGTGCTTTGGACCGCAAAGCTTTTGGGGCTTGAATACACCTGGATCGAGATTGATGTCCTGGCCGACCAGGCCAAGACGCCGGAGTTTCTCGCCATTAATCCCGCCGGCCAGGTGCCGTGTGTGTTGCTCAGCGATGGCCGTATGCTGGCCCAGTCCAATGCCATTATCATGCATCTGGCCGAGGGTTCGCGTCTGGTTCCGACCGATGCCTATGACCGGGCCAAGATGCTCGAATGGCTGTTTTGGGAGCAGTATAGCCACGAGCCCTATATTGCCGTGGTGCGGTTCCAGCGGCACATGGCCGGCTTGCCCGCCGATGCCATTGATCCAAAGCTTGTTCAGCGCGGCTATGCGGCACTGGCCAGGATGGAACTGGCCCTGACCATGCGCCCCTATCTGGTTGGTAAGGATGCCAGCCTGGCCGATATGGCCCTGGTGGCCTATACGCGCCTGGCGCATCAGGGCGGCTTTGACCTTGAAGCCTATCCGCATGTTCGCGCCTGGATCAGCCGGGTTGAGGCCGATTTCAAGATTTCAAACTAGCGACCAACCCTAAGAGGCCCCATGACCCGATCCCTTAAGGCCATAGCCCTGGCCCTTGTCTTGAGTGCCTCGGCCCAGCACGCCCATGCCTGGGGCGCGACGGGGCACCGCATGATCGCGGTCTTGGGCGTTAAGGCGCTAGGGCCCGACTTGCCGGCCTTTCTCAAAACACCCCAAAACATCGCAGAGATCGGTGAATTGGCCCGTGAACCCGATCGGTCAAAGGGCTCGGGTCGGGTCCATGATTCCATGCGTGATCCGGCGCATTTTCTCAATCTGGATGATGCGGGAAAGATTGGCGGGGTCGTGCCCCTAGACCCGCTAATGGCGACGCGGGCCGATTATGACCGGGCCTTGGCCGCGGCGGGCACGGACAGCACCAAGATGGGCTATCTGCCCTATGCGATCATTGATGGCTGGCAACAATTGACCAAGGACCTGGCCTATTGGCGGGCCGTGACCCTGGCCATTCCCCGCGCCAAGTCGCCGGAGCAGCGCGCCTGGCTCAAGGCCGATCTGGCCCGTCGCCAGACCCTGATCATCCATAATCTTGGCGTATGGTCCCACTATATTGGCGATGCGAGCCAGCCCCTGCACGTATCCATTCACCATAATGGCTGGGGCGATGGACCAAACCCTAAGGCCTATACCTTGGACCGCACCCTGCACAGCCGGTTTGAGGGCGACTTTGTCCGGCAAAACATCTCGCCTCAAAAGGTGGAGGCAGCCATGGCGGCCCCAACCGATTGCGGCTGTACGATCGAGGCCTATAGCCTGGCCTATTTGAAGGCGACGGCGTCCCAGGTGGAACCCCTTTATGCCCTGGAACAGGCCGGCGGCCTCAATCCTGGCGATGCGCGCGGCAAGGTCTTTGTCACAGCGCGGCTAGCGGCTGGTGCCGTCAGCTTGCGTGACCTGGTCACCATGGCCTGGCAGGCGAGCAAGACCACGGCGGTAGGCTGGCCCGCCCTCAGCCTGGCCGATATTGAGTCCGGCAAGGTCGATGCCTTTCCGTCCTTAATCGGACAAGACTAGACTGCGGGTAAAACAGGTGCCTATGGTTTCCGTAAACGCCGCTAGTCGGTGACAGGGGGAGGGGCCAATGACTTCGTTTTATGATCGCCACATCATGCCGCGACTGATCGGCTGCGCCTGCTCGTCGAAGCCGATTATGAAACAAAGGTCCAAGATTGTGCATCTAGCTAAAGGCCGCGTCCTGGAACTGGGCATAGGCGGCGGCCTCAATCTCAGCTTCTATAATTCTTTAGAGGTCAGCCGCGTCGAGGGCGTTGATCCTTCAGACGAATTGCGCGCCCAGGCCGAGCGTGCACCTAGGGCGCTAGGTTTGGAGGTCACTATTGCAAAGGGCGTGGCCGAAGACCTGCCCTTCGAAGACAAGAGCTTTGATACGGTGGTCTGCACCTTTACCCTGTGTTCGGTCCATACCCCTCAAGCGGCGCTGGCCGAGGCCCGGCGGGTGCTGAAGCCGGGCGGAACCTTCCTGTACTGTGAACATGGGCTTGCGCCAGATGCCGAGGTCCAGACCTGGCAGGGCCGGGTCGAGCCGATCTGGAAACGCTTGGCTGGCGGCTGTCACCTTACCCGCCCGATTGGGTCGCGGATTGAGGCGGCTGGCTTTAAGCTGACGCGCCATGAGGGCATGTATCTGCCCGGTACGCCCAAGATCTTGGGCTGGAGCGAATGGGGCGCAGCCGTCCCCAACTAGGGCTTTATCTCGGGAAAGCTTGGGTGCGGCGGATAGGTCTGTTAGGATGCGGATCGTTTTGGAGCTTTGTCCGTGACCCTGCCATGCGAGGCCCACAGTGAGCGCTGATTTTCGGCTTGAACGGGCCGGCGAGCGGCTGCGCTTGATGGCTTCAGGCGACTGGACCGATCGCGGTCTGGGCGATGTCGAGCCCCGCCTTGCCGCCGCCCTGGCCAAGGATCCCGCGCTTCAGATTGACCTGTCAGAGGTTGGCCGGCTCGATACGGTCGGGGCCTTGACCCTGGCTAGGGCCTTAGGTCCCGAGGCTGATGCCAGCCGCGTCATAGGTCGCCCCGAGACGTTGAGGTTGGTGGACCTGGTCCGAACGGCTCGCACAGCGAGAAAGGCCGCCAAGCCTGTCCTTAAGCGGCCGTTCCACGACATGGTCGAGCGGGTCGGCCGCGGGCTTTATGATGTACTAGACGATGTTGTCGATACCTTGACCTTTAATGGCCGGTTGTTGGTCTCGGCGGGCCGGGCCCTGGTTCAGCCGCATAAGATCCGCTGGGCTGCCTGCTTTTCATTGGTCGAGCGTGCGGGTCTTGATGCCCTACCCATCGTCTCGGTTACCTCATTCTTTATCGGCGCGGTCCTCGCCCTTCTCGGTGCCAATATGTTGGCCAAGTTCGGCGCTCAGGTGTTTGTGGTCGAGCTGATTGGGATCGCCGTCCTGCGCGAATTCAATGTGATCATTACCTCGGTGCTCCTGGCCGGGCGATCAGCCTCAAGCTTTGCCGCTGAGATCGGGGCCATGAAGATGAGCCAAGAAATCGATGCCATGAAAGTGTTGGGCATTGATCCGTTCGACGCCCTGGTTCTGCCGCGGTTTTTTGCGCTTCTTTTCGCCATCCCAATCTTGACCTTTGTTGCCACCTTGTCGGGACTTTTCGGCGGCATGTTGGTGACTTGGGCGGTGCTAGATCTCGGTCCTGCCTTCTTCTTTCAGCGCATTGTCGAAAATGTAGGAGCCACCCATTTCTGGATTGGTATGAGCAAGGCTCCGATCATGGCTGGTGTGGTTGCTGCAATTGGTTGTCGCCAAGGCATGGAGGTCGGCGGCGACGTAGAATCGCTGGGCCGCCGCGTGACCTCGGCCGTGGTCCAGTCGATCTTTTCGATCATCCTCATCGATGCCGTTTTTGCCCTGATCTATATGGAGCTCGATATATGAGCCCCAGTCCAAAAACAGCGCCGCCCCCAATCGTTATTTCAGGGCTGGTGTCGCGGTTCGGTGAACGGGTCATTCATAAGGACCTAGACCTAACCATTGATGCTGGCGAGATCGTTGGCGTAGTCGGCGGGTCGGGCTCGGGCAAGTCGGTTCTGCTCAATACGATCTTGGGCCTCAAGCCTATCGATGAGGGCCAGATTCAGATTTTTGGGGTCGATCTGGCCACTGCTAACCGGACGCAGCGCGAGGCCGTCGACCGGCGCTGGGGTGTCCTTTTCCAGCGCGGAGCCTTGTTTTCGAACCTGACCGTGGCGGAAAATATCGAGGCGCCGATGATCCAGCATGGCCAGCTTTCAGCCTCGGACATGCGCGAATTGGCAGCTGTGAAGGTCGCCCTGGTTGGCCTACCGCCGCACGCCATTAATTTGAAGCCGTCCGAGCTTTCGGGCGGCATGATCAAGCGCGTGGCCCTCGCTAGGGCCTTGGCCCTCGATCCAGATCTATTATTCCTCGACGAGCCGACCTCGGGCCTTGATCCGATCGGTGCAGGCGCCTTTGATGAATTGATTGCTGATCTGTCGGCTAGCCTTGGCCTAACTGTATTTATGATCACACACGATCTCGATAGCCTCTATACAATCTGTAGTTCGGTCGCGGTTTTGGCCGACAAGAAGATTGTCGCCAAGGCCACGGCCAAGGCGCTGGAAAAATCGACCCATCCCTGGGTGCAGGAATATTTTTGTGGTCCAAGGGGCCGGGCGGCGGCCTCATCGCGTGCCGCTTCCGCCAAGCCTGCGAGCAGTGCTAAGGAGACCGGGTAATGGAAAGAAATGCCAATTATTTTCTGGTGGGCTTGATCTCCCTGATCCTGGTTGCGGTGGCCGCCGTCTTTGTGGCCTGGCTGGCCAAACTGCAATTCAACCGGGACTATGCCTTTTACAATATCTCCTTCGTTGGCCCGGTCCGAGGCTTGTCCGAAGGCGGCGAAGTGCATTTCAACGGGATCAAGGTCGGAGAGGTCACCAACATCTCGCTAGACCCTAAAAATACAACCCTGGTAATTGCCAAGGCACGGGTAACCTCGGACGTCCCGATCCGGGCGGATTCTTATGCCACGCTGGAGCCACAAGGCATTACCGGCGTAAATTATGTCCAGATCACCGGCGGAACCCCGGCCCAGCCCTTGCTCAGTGACACGGTTAAGCGCGGCGAGGTGCCCGTGATCGCCAGTCGCCCCGGACCTTTGGCGGACCTACTTCAAGGTGGTGGCACTGTCCTGACCCGGACCTTAGATACACTCGACCGGGTAAACCGGGTCATGTCCGATGAAAACATCCGCGTCCTGGGCAGAAGCCTACGCAATATTGAGGACGTCACGGCTGAGGCCAGGGATCGCAAGACCATTTTGGCCCAGACCGAAATCACCTTGAAAGATATCGATGATGCCGCCTTGAGCATCAAGGCGGCGAGCCAGGCAACCAATACGCTGATGACAGTCGACGCGCGCAAGGCCTTGAACGATGTCAGTGCGGCCGCCGACGATTTACGTCAAACCACAACGGACGCGCGCGGCGTGCTGGCGAGCGTGAAAGACCCAGCTGCTGAATTTGCCAAGGTTGGGCTGCCGAGACTAACCGCCGCGATTGAGTCTTTGGAATCCGCAGCTGAGACATTTGACCGCCTGATGGCTGAGGCTGAGAAAAACCCGCGCGGCCTGGTTGGTAAGGCCCCGGCCAAAGAAATGGAGGTTCGCCCATGATCGCTCCCGTGTCAGTGCAAAAGCGACTTATAGGCCTAGGACTTGGTCTTGGACTGGTCCTTGGCCTGTCAGGCTGCATCACCTTGTTCCCCAAGACCAAACCCATTCAGCTTTACCGGTTTGGGGTCGAGGCCAAGGGCGAGGCGGCCAATCCGGCCCAGGCCATGGTCCCGATCCTTAAGGGTTCAACCTTGTTCAACCGGGCCGCCTCAGGCGACAAGATCTTGACCATGACCGGCCAGAAGAGCGCCTATATTGCTGATGCGCGTTGGTATGACGGTGCCAGCACGCTGTTCGACGCCGCCTTGGTGAACAGTTTTGCCCAAGGTGAGGGTCCCGCGCGGCTGATCCGCAGCGGTGACGGTGCCTCTGCTGTGTTGAACCTAAGGCTCGATGTGCGTGCGTTTGAGGTCCGCTATCCGGATCGGGGCCGCAAGCCGACCGCGGCGGTCAATATTCAAGCCCTTTTGGTGGACTCCTCAAGCCGGACCATCATCGCGCAAAATCTATTCGATTGTGACCAGGCCGCCGATGCCAATCGGGTCAGCAAGATTGTAGATGCCCTTGATCGGGCGGTAACCGACTGCCAGGCCAAGATTGTGACCTGGACCAATGCGACGCTGGCGACTATGCCGAAACGCTAAAGGTCGGCCAGCGGGCGCTGATCGTCTTGCCATCAAACACAGCGAGATCGCCAAATTGCAGAAAGACCGCCTCGCTTTGATTAGGCCGCAAGAAGACGTAATCGTCCGGCTGTAGGTCAATCTTAGCCGAGCCGGTTAGAAGTTCCTGATTGCTTGAGCGGCCAAACAGGTTGGAATATTCCAAACCCGGCGGTGAAACGGGCGTGGCCAGCCAATGGCCGCCATGAATGAAAAACGCCCGGGTCGTATTGGGGTCAATAAAGCGAAATAGACCCGCTAGCGCTTCGGCCGTCGGCAGCTGGGTCTCGGGCAAGGCCTTGATCACCGGCGTGGCGATAAAGGCGGCGGGCACATGGCTGGTTAGGGTGTCGGTATCAAAATCCTGGGGCTTCACGAAAGCAGACCCGACCGAGACCTCAGTCGCATAGGAGTTTTCCTTGTGCATATGAAAGGTCGGGCTGCCGGCCGTATTGAAAGTCATCCCAGCAGTGTCAAAGCCAGCCGCCTTCACTTGGGCAATATAGTCCTGATAGGTCTGCTGGCTTCGGGCCAGGGCCTTGGCGCGACCTTCGCCCGGCTTGATATGGGAAAGGTGCGGGTCATAGCCCATCAGGCCCGATAGGATCAGATTGGGATTGGCCTTGATCTGGCTCAAGGCCGCGCCAAAGCTGTCCGGCCCAGAAAATCCGCCTCTGTGCAGGCCAATATCGATTTCCAGATTGACGCGCATGGGTTGGCCATTGGCCGCGGCGATGGCAGCATACTGCTCTAGGCGCCTGGGCGTATCGATCAGCCATTGCAATTGGCGGGACGGATCAAACGCATTGCGCTTTAGGTCGGCATAAAACTCCTTTGCCTCGGCTGCTGCTAGGGGCTTGCCCATCAGATAGTCGCCGTCTGGCCTCCGTTCGGCCATGGTGGTCATCATCGGGCGGTTAAAGACCATATAGCGCTGGGTGCCGACACCGGTGGTCACGGCGTCGAGCAGGTCAAGACTAGGCAGAGATTTCACCACGACCCGCAAGGCTTGGCGCTTTGGAAGGGCGGCCTTAACGGCGGCGATATTGGTGTCGAGTTTTGCGCGATCAATCACCAAGGTCGGGTGGGCAAGGCCAGCGGTTGCCAAGGCCTTGGAGAGGGACAGGAAATAGTCTGAGTGCGGTCCGCCTAGGTCACGCTTGCGCATCGATAATCCTCCTAGGGTCAAGGCCGATAGGCCGCCCAGGGCCAGTCCTGCGGTCACTAACCTGCGCCGCGAGGGGCGTGCCTCAGACATTAAAAAGGCCCTTCAGATACGGATTGAGCATCCGCCCGTCTGGATCCAAACGTTTGCGCACCGCTAAGAAATCATTCCAATTCGGATACAGGCCCGCCAGTTGAGAGCCTTGAAGATTATGCAGCTTACCCCAGTGCGGGCGACCGCCATATTGCAAGAGGATCGGCTGGATCAGCTCATAGAGGAACGCAAATTCGTCCTTGTAATAGCAATGCACGGCAATCGAGCCCCTGGGCCCGCCCTGGAAAGGCGACAGCCAGGCATCGTCGCCCGCTATACGCCGCGCCTCGATCGGGAAAAAGATATCGGGGCGCTCGCGCTCAATCACCTCGATCACAGCTTTAAGCGCAGCCAGTTGGTTTTCCGCCGGTAGGTGGAACTCCATCTCGTTGAAGCGCACGGGCCTGTCCGTGGACAAGAGCTTCCAGCCTTCATCGATGACGTCTTCGGGCTTAGCGGTGCCGAGCAGGGTCTTGCCAATGGCCTTACGGACCGGGGTAGCAAAGCCGAACAGGTTGCGCAGGGTGCGCATCAGTTCCAGGACACTATCATCCGACGAATGCCCGCCCGCCGTCGCCGCCAAATCGGTTTCATCATGGGTGATATTGGCGGTCATGCCGGTAAAAGGGAACGCATAGAACTCAAAATTGCGATGCTTGTCCCAGCGCGCTTCGGCCTCGGCATAGGTCTGTTCGATCGGCTCGACCCAAACCTTGCGATGCAGGCGGCGGTTCGAGGTGGTGTGCAATGTAGCCTGGCTGATAACACCAAGGGCCCCGAGCGAGACCCTGGCGGCATTGAACACGTCTGGGTTTTGCGCCGCCGAGCAACCAATGACCTCGCCCTTGGGCGTGACCAGGGTCAGGGCGGTGACGTCGCCGTGAATGGCCTTAAGGTGCTTGCCAGTGCCGTGTGTCCCAGTACCCAGCGCACCGCCCAGCGACTGTTTATTGATATCGGGCAGATTGGCCATGGCCCGGCCCTTGGCGGCCAAAGCAGGCCCAAGATCGCCAAGCCGAGTTCCGGCCTTGACGATGGCTTGTTCGCCGTCCCATCCAAGAATGCCCCCCATCTGGTCCAGGCTCATCATGGTTCCGGCCGTTGTGGCAAGAGCGGTGAAGGAATGGCCTGCGCCTACGACACGCACTGGGCCTGGCGCAGACTTCAAGGCCTGGGCAATCTCGGCCTCGGTTGTCGGCGCCAGTCTTTGCTGCGGATAGCAGTGTTGGATGCCGGACCAGTTACGCCAAACCGTTCGGCCCGCGTTATCAGTGGTCGGCGGTGCAGCGGGTTCGGGCTTATCGCGATTGGCCAGGACTGCGCCTGTGCCAAGGGCAATAAAGCCTGCGCCAGCGGTTGCTAGGGCAGCACGTCGGGAGATTTTCATGGCGTCTCCGGTTGGTCGGCCATGAAGCGGATCAAGGCCTTGATGTCATCTGGCGTACAAGTCAGGCACTGGCCGCCGGCCGGCATGGCCTTATAGCCCAGGATCACATGGTCCGTCAGGGTCGCCAAGCCCTGTTTCCAGCGCGGGTCCCAGGCCTTGTGGTCATGAACCAGCGGCGCGCCGCTTTCGGCATGGGCGTGGCAGGCTTTGCAGGAGGTGTCATAGAGGCTAGCCAGGCGCGCATCCGTTGGCGTAAGCGCGAGCGCTTGCTGAGGCGTTGGCGCGGGCTTGGTGCAGCCACAGAGCAATATCAGTCCGAACCATATTAGCCGCCTAAACACCATGCCCTAAACTCCCTCGATAAGGAGTTTAGGGTATGGTGCGGTTGCTTGGGAAGGCCTGATTACGGCGTTGGACTTGATGCCGGAGCAGAAGTGCTCTCCGGCATATTGGGTGCTTGCTTTGGTGCGACTATGACCTCGATCATGTTCTCTGGCTTGAGCCATTTGGCGGCTGAGTCGGTGATATCCCTAGGTTTCAAGCGCCGAATGTCACTTTCAATTGAAAGGTCCACCTCTATTAAAGACGGATCTCTTGCCGAACCATCCATGATATTGCTCCACCAGCCACTGTTATCGCGGCGGGACTTTGAACTGTCCAAAATCGGCTTTTGCGTCGCCTTAAGTTCTGAGACCGTCACCTTGTGACTACCAAATCTGGCCACAGTTTCCCTTAGAATTTTTTGAACCCTTTCAAGCTCACCCGTAGGGGCCAGCAAGCTTAAGTTTATAGATCCCTGGTCAAAGCGGTTAGGAAACTGAGGTATGGCAATGACGTCGACACCCTGCAGCTTTTCATCGGCCAAGCGCGCTTTCAGTCGTTTTTTTAAGATTTCCGTCATCAAAACTACACTCCGCGTTTCTATTCTCCGCGAATTTTCCAATACAAAAGTTGGCCAAATTACCGATATAGCAGACTTTTCAGATGAACCGTTCAGATCGACCCTAATTGTTTGGCCGGGCCCGTATGCGAGGGGTTTGAAATCGGAGCGAATGGTCAAACTCTTTTTGCGTTCTGGCAGTGCGCCAAGAGTACGAGCGATGAGGTCTATTACATTGTTGTCTTTCAAGTCACTGACAAGGGTAACTTCAAGTCCTTCTGTCTGCATCGGTGTCTTCAGCAACGCCGCGATATCGCTCATTTTTGTCGCGAGGAGTTCTTCGCGGCTCGGCAGCCCAATAAGTGAGTTTGTCCCATAGAGGTCAGCCAACGCAAGCATTGCTTTTCCGACTGGTGTATCTACCCCTTGAAATAAACGTTCTACGGCGCCTTGCACTCTTACGTCGGCTTCGGCACGAAAACCCGGGTCAGCTAAAAATGCAGTGATGGTTTCCATCTCACGATCAAGATCAGATAGCCTCGTATCACCCTGAATATTAAAAGAATCGCGCCCAATACTGAGCAAGAGCCCCCATTGTTTGTCGCGGTTGACTTGCCTAACTTCATCAAGACTGAGTTGACCAAGCCCACCTGGCACGAGCATCAACGGAGCGAGAATCAAGGCCGGCCGTTGCTTTGGGTCAATCTGACGATGACCGGCGCCAAACCTAACCCTGATCCAGGCATACTCTTTTTCGTAGTTGAGTTGTTTAAGATTCAGGATTACGCCGTTTCTAAACGTGACGCGTGTAAATCCAGGTGGGCTTATGGTCTCACGGCTAATGACTTCTCCTTTGGGACCAAAATCGCTATATGGCCAAACGACTTTGCCGGGGATAGATGGAATTCCAGGATCTTGGGCTGCCATCGCAGCTGTCCATTGCTGCTTTAATTCAGATGGATCCACTGGCGTTTGAGAGATTAGGCTGACAAGCGGACCGCTCCCGTTCCAGCTGGACCTAAACCCCTGCATGATTGTATCGGGTGTGGCACTGGCCCAAACCAATTCCGCCACGCGTTTTGCCTCAGCGGGGCTGGGTGAAACGGCTTTACTAGCGATCGCCCGGATAAATTCATCGGCAAGATCAGGAGTTACTCGGTCCTTTTCGCCGGCTTCGAGTTTTGTGAAATCGGCGATCTCATTGTTTTTCAGCTCCTGCAACTCGCTCAAAAACACGCCGTGACGTTCGAGGCGCTGAAGCTCCGTTGCGAGTGTACCTAGTGCGAACTGCCACTGATTGTTTAGAGGTATGGCTTCGAGGCACATTACATCTATTTCTCGGTCACGATTGACTTGAGTACGGACAAGTAAAAATGGTGAGTTGGCGCTATCCCCAATTCGACCCAGACGATGATTGAGGATGGATAACCATCCAAATTGGTTGATCATGGCGACGCGACTCTTAATCGAGTCGGCCTCAGCTTTAATTGCGGGCCTTGTTTTGCAGACCATTATCAGTGGGTGGGTCACCGACAAAGTCCTCGTCATGACCTCTAAGCCACGGGTACTGAGCCGGGTTTTAGCGGATTCTCGAACAGGTGGGGGCGGAGCATTCCACGTGCCAAAATAGGTTTGGATTGACGAAAAAATTTCATCCATATTTGCATCGCCTACTATCACTAAATAGGCGTTCTGAGGCCTGTACCATTTCGTGTAATACCGCTGGACGCTATCCGCTTTGAGCGCATTGATTTCTTGCGGCGTCGCAATTGGATCTCGTTTTGAAATCTTCAGATTAGGCGCGACAAAGCGGTTTATTACATCGGATATTTCCTTTGGCCCGCCTAAGTTAAGTTGATACTGTTCACTTAAGGCTGATTTCGCCTGATCTAAGCTCTTATTCTGTATCGAAAGGCCATTTGCAACATCACCAAGCCATTTCAGACTCAAGTCTAGTTTGGAACGGTTAACGTCCTTTAGCTCGATGCTATAGGTTGTCCCATTGATGTTGGCATTCGCATTTCGGAGGGATCCGAATTCGATACCCTCGGCATCAAACGCTTTCTTTAACGTGCCACCGGGAAAGTGTTGGGTTTCATCCAAGGCGAGTTGGGCTAGGGCCTGTGCCGCGCCACGTTCGGCATCGGTTTCATCATAAGAACCAGATGCAATGTATAGCCGAATGGATAATGCCTTTTCTGGCTTTGCATTGGGCAAAAAGACGTATTTCATGCCGTTTGGAAGTTCGCCGCGGACTGCGGACGGATCAAAGGCAATGTCAGATACTTCAAGGACTTTCCCTTTGGACTTGGGGGCTGCGGAGACTGGCGTGCCAGCCAAAAGGCTAGCAAGCACGAATACGAGCCCTGTGCTCCAAGTTTGACGTTTTGATACGTTCAGACCGAACAAACCCACGACTGTTTTCTCCTTGAATCGGGCCTGCATTTGGCCCGCACGTAATAAAACCAAACTTGGCAAAAATTTGGCAGATGGCCAGCCAGGTGTGCCTGGTTCTAGATTTTTGCCTGGCGTTTGGCCGCTGTTAGCGTGTTTTGTAGCAGGCAGGCAATGGTCATTGGGCCTACCCCGCCGGGCACAGGGGTTAAGCGGGCTGCAACGCTCAGGGCCTCATCAAAAGCGACATCACCGACGAGGCGTGTTCGACCTTCTGCTGCCGCTTCGGAATCTTTGACTGGAATGCGATTGATACCGACATCGATCACCGTGGCGCCGGGCTTGATCCAGTCACCGCGTACCATTTCCGGCCGCCCGACCGCTGCAACCAGAATATCGGCTTGGCGGCAAAGGCCTGCTAGGTCACGGGTGCGTGAATGGGCGATGGTGACGGTACAATTGGCCTGGAGCAGGAGCTGAGCAATCGGCTTGCCGACGAGGTTGGACCGTCCAATTACGACGGCATGCAGGCCGGTCAAGTCTCCCAGCACATCCTTCAACAAGACCATACAGCCAACGGGCGTGCAGGCGGTCAGGGCGGGCTGATTGGTCGCTAAAAGCCCAGCATTGACGACGTGCAGGCCATCAACATCCTTGGCTGGATCAATCGCCGCGACCACGGCATCGGAATCGAGGCCGTCGGGCAGGGGCAATTGCACAAGAATGCCGTGAATGCGCGGATCGGCATTGAGGGACTGAACCAGGGCGATCAGCTCGGCCTGGGGCGTATCGGCGCTTAGGCGATGGGTGACCGACAGCATGCCGCAGGCCTCGGTCTGCTTGCCCTTATTGGCCACGTAAACCTTGCTAGCGGGGTCTTCGCCGACCAGAATAACGGCCAGGCCAGGGGTCAGGCCATGGTCACGCTTTAGGGTCGCTACCTCTTGCGTGATCTGCTCGCGCAGGCGTTCTGCAAACGCCTTGCCATCAATCAATTGCGCCTCAGACATGCTTGATCCCGTGCTTGAAAATCAGGCCTTCCCTTGGGCTAAACCGACGATAAATGCAATGCGCCAGGGCTGGACCTCGGCGTCTTTATCATGGCAGGCTGAGCGCAATTAAGCGTCGCCAAAAGAGTGGCCAACACGCAAGGGAGCCGCGCATGAGCCAGCACATGATGAAACTCTATGGAGCCCTGGGCTCGCCCTATTCGATGAAGATGCGGGCAATCATGCGCTATCGCCGCCTGCCACACCTCTGGGTTCAGATGCGGGTCGATACGCCGAATGTGTTTGCCAAGGTCAAGGCCCCCGTCATTCCAGTACTAGAATTTGCCGATGGCACGGCCATGAACGATTCTACGCCCTTACTTTATGACCTTGAGCAGCGATTCCCTGACCACAGGTCCATTGTTCCAACCGATGAGGCCCAGGCCTTTTTCGCCTTTCTACTCGAAGACATGGCCGATGAATGGGGCACCAAGCTGATGTTCCATCATCGCTGGTATCTCAAGCGCGATCAGGACCAGTGCAGCCACTGGATCATATTTGATCGCCTCATGGGGCAGGGCAAGGCTGCGGTAGAGGCCACCGCCAAGGCATTTCGCGATCGCCAGGTCGGCCGCATGGCCCTGGTCGGCTGTACGCCCCAAAATGCGCCCTTGATCGAGGAAACCGGCCGCCAGATCTATGCCCTGTTCAATGACCAGATCCCGCAGACCCCCTTCCTGTTCGGCACCCGCCCATCCCTGGCCGATTTTGCCTGGTACGGACAGCTGAGCCAAAACGCGGTCGATCCGACGCCCGCCGACCTGATGCGCGAAACCGCGCCCTATCTGTTCCGCTGGATGCTCAATATTGATGACCTAAGCGGTTGGGAGGGCGGCGACTGGCACGGCCCTGATCTTGCGCCCACGCCTGCGGCCATGGGCCTGCTCAAGCTGGCCGGATCAGTCTATTTCCCGTTCCTGCTGGCCAATGAGGCTGCCATTGCCAGGGGTGAGGAGACCTTTAGCTTTAAAGCCCTGGGCCATGCCTATGGCCAAGGTGTGTTCAAGTATCAGGTCAAATGCTTGGCGGCCTTGCGCCAGGCTTACGACGCCCTGTCCGCCGCCGCCAAGGCCAAGGTCGACCCGATCGCGCAGGCTTGCGGATTCCTAGAGGCCTTGAAACCGGCTTGATCTACTTCCAGCCCTTGCCCCTCATGGCTGGCCGCGATATAGACCCATCCCTTCGCGGATAAGGACGCATAGCTCAGCGGGAGAGCACTGCCTTCACACGGCAGGGGTCGTAGGTTCAATCCCTACTGCGTCCACCATTCTCTACACTGAGATCGGGGTCAGTCGGCCGCCTTAGCCAAGGTTTGTCCGACAAAGCTGTTTAGACTCTGATTTGCTGTAGCGGCGGCGGCCGCGATCTTGCGGTGCAGCTCTGGTTCGAGCCGGACGGTGAAGGTACCTGAAAACGGCTTATCGGGTGTCTTGCCGCGCTCAGCACACCATTGGCGATAATCGGCCAGGGTCTCGGCGAAGGCCTGTTTCAGCTCATCAGCGGTGCGGCCCTGAAAGGTCAGGACGTCGCGGGTATTGACCACTTCGCCATGAAACAGCCCCGCTTCCGCGTCGAGTTCAATGGTCGCTAAGTAGCCGTCAAGTGTTATGGCGGTCATGGTCTGTTTCGGGCCTGATGCCCGCCTCGTTCAAAAAGCGCCTTACGGACCTTAGCGCGCCCTTGTCGGTTTCCTTCTGCGGGTGCGGGCGATGAAATACAGCATCGACACCTGCAAGCGAGACCCGAACGCGCGAGCCGCGTCCCTCAGACACGTCACCACCGCAGGCCAGAAAAAGCGCCTCAATATCGGTCCAGGCTATATTGGCCCGAACTGGATCGGCAAAAATGGCCTCAAGCGTGCGGCGATGCCGTGTGTTCATGGAGGTTGATACCATAATATGATACCAAAATCCAGCTTTGGATTTTTGGCTCAGTCATACCCTTGCTGAGGGCCTCATATCACGCCATTTATCCGTCATGGCCAAGTTCCAAGTTCCCATCATTGACCGCGCCGCAAAGGCGGCCCTTGCCCTGGCTGCTGACCGGCCCTGGTCGCAGGTCAGCTTGCTCGACATAGCGGGCAAGGCGGGTATTGGCTTTGCTGAGCTTTACACTGTGGCCAGTACCAAGCGGGCCTTGATCGACCAGGTCTCTGCCGGTTTTGATCAGGCGGCTATGGCCACGGCCTCGGACGCCCAGACCGATCTGCATGACCGATTGTTCGATGCCGTTATGGCGCGGATTGAGGCGATGGAGTCGCATCGCCATGCCTTGATCGCGATTACGATTGATGAGGGCTCTGCCCCCATGGCCAAGCGGATTGCCCGCACGGCCCGGGCTGTGCTCGAGACCGCAGGCCTGGATTCAAGCGGCCTAAAGGGTGCGGCGCGGCTGGCGGCTATGGCCCTGGTCTGGGCCCGGGTGATTCAGGTCTGGCGCGATGATGAGGGCGCGCTCAATCGCACCATGGCCGAAATCGATCAGAGGCTGAAACAGATGCGCACGCAGCTGGCCCGGATCGGCGCGGGCTTCTAAGGCCTAGCCCAAGGCCTCGCGCTTTTCTTCCAGTTCCAGCCATTCTTCTTCCGACGCCGCCAAGGTCTTGCGCAGGTGCTCAGCGTTGGCGGTGATCTTGGCAAAGGCCTTGGGATCGCGGCTATAGAGGCTCGGGTCCTCGAGCTGCGTCTCAAGAGCCGCAATATCACCGGGCAGCTTGGCGATCAGGCCTTCTAATTCTTCCAGACGCCGCTGGTCCTTATAGGTCAGCTTGGCCAGCTTCTTTGCCGGGGCTGGCGCAGCGACGGGCGTTGGCGCTGAGCGAACCGGAATCTTGATCTCGGCCTTATCGAAAAAGCCCGGATTCTGAGCCAAGAGGTCGGTCCAGCCGCCAG
>JBILKO010000046.1:0-17487 GCA_044376615.1 Caulobacteraceae bacterium | reverse complement strand
CAAGGATCGCTCAAACCTGGCTAAGGTATCCTCTCTGCCGCTAAGCTATAAGCCGGGTTATCTGATGGATAAAGAGATTTGACTTTCAGGCTGTGGCTTTAGTCGCCGCAAACTGAAAACACCTGGACGTATAAATAATCTATATTACTGATCCTGGGATGTTAATTATCTGAGTCAGCGGGGTTGTTTCACTTTTCCTCTTAACGGGAATTGAGACCACTTTACAACTTATTCGAGTCTAGATTAATCTGTCTCAAGGTCGAAATTCGTCGGCTTGTGGGAGGATAGCTTATGATCAAATTATCGCTAAAGACGATCGCTATGGCGGTTGCCGCCCTATTTGGGTCCCTGTTTATGGGTGGTGCAGCCTTGGCCGATCCAGGGGGATATTTCATAATTACGAATAATGCCAAAGTTAAGGTCGACCTAACTTATGAGTCATACACCCAAGCTTATAGCAGAAATTTTCAACCAAACATTCCTGCTAAAACTGTTTCAAGTGCCAACTGGGCTTATGCGGCCCCCGGTACGCTTTCCTTCATCGGATCCACGGTTTGGCAAGACGCATCTAGACAAAACGGATGCCAATTTATTACTTTAGTCAGCTATAGTTCCTATACTGGGCGGTACTCGTTTACATTTACGGCGACCAAGCAGGGCGGTGCAAAAAATAAGGCCGTCTGCACAATCACAGCGGCACGTAATTCATCCACTGGTGAATTCACCGCCTATCCTGTGATTGGCGGTTTCTAGGGCCTAGGGCTTTTGTAACCTATAGTGGGCGCGCGGCCTGCGGCGGCGCGCCCCTATCTTGTGGGTATGGTGCCTTGTCCCCGCCAGGCCGTGAGGTGAACTAGCCCTATGGCGATCTTTTCCCTATTGGCGATGGGCCTTGGTCTAGTGGGTGTGGCTGCTGATGGTGGTGCCGCCTTGCCCAATCCCGCCGCCGCGCCTACCCAGCCCGCCCCAGCCCAAACCGCCTCCGCCGATCCGCCGGTCCCGACTGTGATTGTCAAGGGCCAGCGCCCCAAGCGCCGAGTGGATCGCGAGCGCTATGCGCTGGATAAAGACCTTGGCGTCACGGGCGGCACGGTGGCTGAGGCCCTGCGCCGGGTGCCGTCTGTGGCCGTTGATGCTAGGGGCCGGATCTATCTGCGCGGCCGAACCGATGTGCAGGTCTATATTGATGGCCAGCCCTCCAGCCTGATGGCCGGTGATATGCGCGGCCTGGTGCTGGGGGCCATGCCGTCCAACTGGATCTCGGACATTGAGCTGATCACGATCCCCAATGCGGCCATGGCCAGCGGCGATGGCGGCCCGATCATTAATCTGGTGACGCGTGCCGATCATAAGCCGGGCGGCTTTGCCTCGGGTGACCTCAGCAGCAATGGCGCGGGCCGCTCTGGCCTCAATCTGACCGGCAGTTATGGCAATGGCCGTTTGACCGCCAATGCGGGCTTGACCCTGCGCCAGGAAACCCAAACCACGTCTGATGATAGCTGGATTGAGGCGCTTGATCCCGCTGGCGGGCGCCTCAGTCTTAGCCAGGCGCAAAACCGGGTTCGCAACCGAAGCGATAATAGGGGGTTTAGCGGCGGCCTGACCTTTGCGCCCAATCCGAAGAATAGGCTGTCGGTGCAATTGGACTTGACCGACCTGTCGGGTTTAAATCGCGGCCAGGGCCAAACCCTGCTGACTGAAGCCGAGGCCAACCTGAACCGGGCCTATGACCAGTTTAGTCGCCAATCCGATGCCAATCTGGGCCGGGCCTTGAGCCTGAACTGGACCTATTCGGATCTGGATAAGGGCGATACGCTGAAACTCAATCTGGCGAGCAGTCGCAATACGGCCAAGACCCGCGGCCTTGATGATCTGGTCTATCGCCTGCCCGTGCTGAACCGGGTCCAGGCCGAGCGCCGGACGGCGAGCCGCACGGATATGTCGAGTCTTAGTCTGGATTATGACCGCCCGTTGGGTGAGGGCCAGGTGACGACGGGGGTGAATTATAGCCAGACCCGGACCGCGGCCGCGACCGTGGCGACGGGTCAAGGCGCGATAGATTATGGCCTTCTTGCGAACCAATCGCGCGATCGGCATAGGATTTCAGCGCTCTATGGCACCTATCAAAGGCCTTTAGGCGATCAGTGGGGGGTTCAGGCCGGGCTGCGGGCCGAGCTGCATCAGGTCGGATCACGCCTGGCTGGGCGCGAGGTGAGTGATCGCTATAGCCAATGGACCCCAAGCCTGTTTGTGACCTACCAGGCCCAGCCAACGGCGAAATGGCGCCTGGCCTATAGTCATGAGCAGCAGACGCCCAGCCTAGAGGCAAAAAACCCCGGCCTTGCCTATCAAGATGCCCAGACCCTGAACCAAGGCAATCCAAACCTAAAGGCGCAAACAACCGACCGCTTTGAGCTGAGCTATGATCGCTATTCGCAAAAGGGCTATTCCCAGGTTCGGCTGTTTTATGCGCCGACGCGCGGCGAGCTCGTCCCAGTGACTAAGGTCTTGGCCGATGGGGTCATTGTGCGCGGCCAGGATAATGGCGGCAACGGCTATGGTCTGGGCCTGGATATCAATACCAGTCGCCCCTTGACGCAAAAGCTTGACCTGCAATTGGCCTTGGGCGTGGCACAAAACCGGCGTCAGGCCGAGGGCAATCGGCCCGAACAGGCCACGGCCCTAAGCGGCCAATTGGTTTTGAACTATAATCCGACCGACAAGGACAATATTGCCCTTGTCTATACGGTCCAGGGCAGCGGTCTGACCGGGCAGGGCACGTCCAAGCCGTTTGCCTTTTCCAACCTAAATTATAATCACTCCTTTAGTCCCCAACTGACCCTGACCCTGGATGTGCAAAACCTGTTCGGCAAGGCCAGCACGCGCCAGACGACTGAAACCCCCAATCTTATAACCCGTAGCGAGAGCCGTTCGGAGGGCCGGGTGATCATGCTCACCCTGAGGCGAAGCTTTGTGCGCTTTGAGCCCTGATTAGATTGTACCCTTGATCACAAGATACCAGGTTCCATCCTTGGAGCGCTCGCGATACTGGATCTGGTCGACGATCCCAGATCGGCGGTCAGGCGCATAGTCGGTGCGTATTCGTCGATAAGTGCTGCCAAACGGGTCTTGGACCCCAAATTCGATGGTTAGGTTCTTATAGGCCTTGGTTTCAATCCAGGCGGCCCAGCTTTGGCCGGTTTGCCAATTGTATTTTTGATCGGGCCGATATTCAGACTCGTTGTCGCCGCGCCAGATCCAAGCGCCAATGCGCAGCTTTTTGGCTGGGATCTCATAAATGATGTCCGCATTGAGTTGGCGGCCGTTCCAGCCGGAAAACGGCCGGGACTGATTTGTGATCGGGTCGATCAGTTCAGACGTGCGCCACCGATAACGGCCGGTTAGCTCTAGTCCGTCCAAAATTACGGCCAAGGGAAGGGTCCAGGACAGGTCATAGCCCCAGCGTTTGGCGTCCCGCACATTGCCCAGGGCGACGCCGCCATTACCGGTTGGCACCAGGGTCAATTGATCGGTGAAGTTTTCCTGGATCAGCGAGGCATTGAGCACGCCGCGCTTGGCCCAGCGCTTTTCGACCCCGACCAGGCTGGACCAGACTTTTTCAGGGCGTAGTTCTGGATTGCCGCTGTTTTGATTATTGTCGCCGACCGAGGCAGAATCGGCAAAGGCGCCAAAATCAAGTTGACCAACTGCGCGTTCCAATTCCAGCCGATAGGTCCAGCCATCCTTGGGCTTCCAGGCCGCCTTGATCCGCGGCTTGGGATAGAAGAAGGAGCGAGACTTGGCGGCGTCGCCGGACTGGGTGATGGTTGACCACTCGCCTGTGAGCGTGGATTCAAGCGTCAGCTTGGGCGAAAGCGTCCAGGAATCGCTGGCAAAGGCCTCGATGCGGTCTTCAGATACCGTGGTGCTGTTAATATCCGACGGCTGAACGACATACACCTTGCCATCGCCTTGGGAAAACTCGCCCGTGAAGTCGAGGCTATTATAGGCATATTCCCCGCCGGTCTCGATCTGGTGACCGCCAAATTTGCGGCTGAACGTGGCCCGCGCGACCCGCTCGGTGTTTTTTGATATGGCATTATAGCGGTCAAAGCTGCGCGGATCACCGACCAGATTGAACCCGGCCCAGCTCAGATCGTCATAGTCATCGGCCTTGGCCAGGAGGGCAAGTTTGCCGGTCCAGCCCGCAATGGATCGCTCTAGATCCCCGCCCAGCTCATAATTCTGGCTCTTATGGCCCTCATAGCCCTGATCTATGCGGAACGGCGACAGCGCAGCGGGCCTTAGGGCTGTGTGCACCCAATTGCGCCGAAATTCCTGCTGCCTATAGCTGGCATTGGCATTGATCTTTGTGCCGCCCAGATGGCCAGATAGCGAAAGGCTGGCTTGGCCTTGACTGGAGCGGCGGCGATCATCATTGGGACCGCTTTCGAGCATTACGCCCTCGGGCGTTCTTATGCCCTCGATGCCGATGAGATTATCGGCAAGATCATTGTCAAGGCTCAAGCCCGTCGTGACGCTGAAATCGCCGAATTTAGAGGTATAGGAGGTATCGATCCTTGGGCGTATCCGATTGGTCGACATGCCCGTGGCCTGGACCTCCCAGTTGCCGCTCGCCTTGCTATCGGTCTTGCGGACAATATTGACAATCAGGCTCTTGCCGGGTGCCAGGGCCCCAGCGGCGGCCCCTTCTAGCAGCTCAATCTTCTCAACATTTCTGGCCGAGATGCGGCCCAGAATGCTGTTTAGGTTTTCAGCCTTGCTGGTTGGCCGGCTGCCATCGATCAAGACATTGCCCGCCGCCCCGCCAAAGCCGCGCACCTGGTCGCCGTCATCAATGCTAAAGCCCGGCAACCGCGCGACCATATCGGCTGCTGTCTGCGGGCCAATATCCGAGAAATAGCCGGGCAAGAAGGTGCGTTTGCCGTCAATAAGCGCGGGAAGGGCATTGGCGCTGGCGGGTGTGGCTGTGGAGTCCTGTGCCCGAACCATTGAAGGGGCGAGAAGGCACAGACAGACAAGCGATGTAAGGGCGATACTCAGCATAGGCCGAGACAGTAAAAGCATGAGAATATTCCGCGCCCGTACGAAAACGTTGGTCAATGCATAGTCGGCTTTGAACCCGGCGACACGTTAAAAGGGGTTCATGAATCGGACGATCAGGCCAAGGCCGCCAACCGCGCCAAAACCAGCCCTTCGACCACCTGGTCGCCTAGGCCAACGCTTAGGCTCTCCACCACCCCATCAAAGGGCGCGGTTAGGACATGTTCCATCTTCATGGCTTCGAGGGTGATGATGGCATCCCCCTTGGTCACGCGGTCGCCCATCTTGACAGGGCAGGCAACGATCTTGCCGGGCATGGGCGCGCGTAAGGCGCCGTCGCCTTGGGCATCGCCCGTCAGGGACTGCAGGTCTGGCAAACTAAAGGCGTAGGCCTGGCCCGCTTCAAACACGACATGCTGATCGCCAAAGCGCCAGGCGGTGGCCGGGCAGGGCAGGGCGGGGTTGATTTCGACCAAGCGGGTCTCGCTTCCGGTGCTTAGCTTGACCGCATAGTGCGGCGCGGCATTGAGGCGAAAGCCTTGCAGGGCCTGCCAGGGCGAGGCATCGGCGGAGCGGGCTAGGGCCCTAGCGGCTGCAATCCAGGCCTGATTGCTCGGGCCTGGGGACAGGGTGAGCTGATCCAGCCGGTCTTCGATAAACCGGGTATCGATTTCGCCTACCAAGAAATCTGGACCGGCCAGGGTGCGGGCCAAGAAGGCAGCATTGGTTGCAATCGGATAGACCTCTACCGATGCGCAGCCATCGGCGAGGCGCTGGGCCGCCGCCTTTCGCGTGGGGGCATGGGCGATCAGCTTGGCGATCATGGGATCATAATAGGGGCTGATCTCGCCGCCTTCGCTCACGCCGCTGTCAATACGAAAATGGGCGGGCAGGTTAAAACGCTCGAGCCGGCCGATGGAGGGTAAGAACCCGGTCGCGGGGTTTTCGGCATAGAGCCTAGCCTCGATGGCATGGCCGCTTAGGCTGATCTGGTCCTGGCCCAGGGGCAGGGGCTCGCCCGCCGCGACCCGCAATTGCCATTCGACCAGGTCAAGGCCGGTCACGGCCTCGGTCACCGGGTGCTCGACCTGAAGCCTTGTGTTCATCTCCATGAACCAGATCCGGTCGGCGCGAAGGCCTTCGGTGGCATCGGCGATGAACTCGATCGTGCCGGCGCCCTCATAATCCACCGCCTTGGCGGCGCGGATGGCGGCGTCGCAAATGGCGGCCCGGGTTTGGGCGTCCATGCCGGGCGCAGGGGCCTCTTCGATGACCTTCTGATGGCGGCGCTGCAGGGAACAGTCGCGCTCATAGAGGTGGACGACATTGCCATGGGAGTCGCCAAACACCTGGACCTCAATATGGCGCGGGCGGCTGACATAGACCTCGAGCAAGACCCGGGCATCGCCAAAACTGGCGGCGGCTTCGCGTTGGCAGGAGGCCAGGGCGGTAAGAAAATCTTCGGCCCGCTCCACCTTGCGCATGCCCTTGCCGCCGCCGCCGGCCACGGCCTTGATCAGGACGGGATAGCCGATCTTGTCGGCCTCGGTCTTTAGGTGGCCATCGCCTTGATCATCGCCCATATAGCCGGGGGTTACGGGTACGCCCGCTGCGATCATGCGGGCCTTGGCCTGATCCTTGAGGCCCATGGCGGTTATGGCAAACGGCTTTGGCCCGATCCAGATCAGGCCAGCATCGATCACGGCCTGGGCAAAGCTAGCGTTTTCAGACAGAAAGCCATAGCCGGGATGGATGGCCTCGGCCCCGCTGAGTGCTGCCGCTTCCAAGATTTTTTCCTGAACCAGATAGGAGTCGCGGGCGGGGGCGGGACCGATCCAGATTGCCGTATCGGCCAGTTTCACATGCGGGCTTTGGGCGTCGGCATCGGAATAGACCGCAATCGTGCGCAGCCCCATCCGCCTTGCGGTCTTGATCACGCGGCAGGCAATCTCGCCGCGATTGGCAATCAGGACAGATCCAAACATGGCGACTACATCCGAAAGACGCCAAATCGGGCGTCATCTATGGGGGCATTGAGCGAGGCCATGAGCGCCAGGCCCAGCACGTCGCGGGTCTGGAGCGGGTCGATAATGCCGTCATCCCAAAGCCTGGAGGTTGCGAAATAAGGATCGCCTTCGGTCTCATAGCGCTCGCGGATCGGGGCCTTAAAGGCGTCCTCTTCTTCCTTTGCCCAGGTCTCGCCCCGGCCTTCTATGCCGTCGCGTTTGACCGTGGCCAGGACGCTGGCCGCCTGTTCGCCGCCCATGACACTGATCCGCGCATTGGGCCAGGTCAGCAAAAGGCGAGGAGAATAGGCTCGTCCGCACATGCCATAATTGCCTGCGCCAAAAGAGCCGCCGATCAGGACGGTGAATTTGGGCACATTGGCGGTGGCCACGGCATTGACCATCTTGGCCCCGTCCTTGGCAATTCCGCCGGCCTCGTAGCGGCCGCCGACCATAAAGCCGGAAATGTTTTGTAAAAAGACCAACGGGATTTTGCGCTGGCAGGCCAGCTCGATAAAGTGCGCCGCTTTCAGAGCGCTTTCGGAAAACAGCACGCCATTATTAGCCAAGATCGCCACCGGACAGCCCCAGATATGGGCAAAACCAGTGACGAGTGTGGTGCCATAAAGGGCCTTGAACTCGTCAAAATCAGAGCCATCAACTAGGCGGCCAATGATTTCGCGCACATCATAGGGCGCGCGGACATCGATGGGGATTATGCCGTACAGCTCGGCCGGGTCTAGCTTGGGCGGGCGAGGGGGGATCAGGGCGACAGGCGCTTTGCTGACCGGCCCAAGCCGCGCCACGATTGAGCGGATGATCGCAATGGCATGCTCGTCATTCTCAGCGACATGATCAACCACGCCGGATTTGCGGCCATGGGTATCGGCGCCGCCAAGCTCGGTTGCGCTAATCACCTCACCGGTCGCAGCCTTGACCAGGGGCGGGCCGCCCAGAAAGATCGTGCCTTGGCTTTCTTCGCCAGAGCCGCGCACAATCACGGTCTCGTCCGACATGGCTGGCACATAGGCGCCGCCTGCTGTGCAGCTGCCCATGACACACGCGATTTGAGCAATGCCCAAGGCGCTCATCTGAGCCTGATTATAGAAGATGCGGCCGAAATGATCGCGGTCGGGAAAGACCTCGGCCTGATGCGGCAGGTTCGCCCCGCCGGAATCGACGAGATAGAGGCAGGGGAGGCGGTTTTGCAGGGCGACCTCTTGGGCGCGCAGGTGCTTTTTCACCGTCATGGGGAAATAAGCGCCGCCCTTGACCGTGGCGTCATTGGCCACAATCATGACCTCTCGGCCATTGACCCGGCCAATGCCAGTGATGATGCCAGCACCCGGCGCTTCGCCCTTATAGAGATCAAAAGCGGCCAAGGCTCCCAGTTCCAAAAAGGGTGCGCCGGGATCAACTAGGCGCTCAACCCTTTGCCTGGGCAAGAGCTTACCCCGCGCTTCGTGTCGATCACGTGCCGATTTGGGACCACCAAGGGCCGCCAGCGCCGTGCGCTCGCGAAGCTGGTCGGCCAGGTTTTGGTTCAGGGCCGCATTGGCTTTAAACGGGTCAGAGCCGGGGTGGATGTTTGAGGTAATGACCGTCATGCGCCCAAGAGCTCCCGGCCAATCAAGAACCGGCGGATCTCATTGGTGCCAGCGCCAATATCATAGAGCTTGGCATCGCGCAAAAGCCGCTCGACCGGCCATTCGCGGGTATAGCCAGTGCCGCCAAGGGCCTGGATCGCTTCTAGTGAGACCTTGACCGCGTTTTCACTGGCCATCAAGATCGCCCCCGCCGCATCAAATCGGGTGGTCATGCCGGCGTCACAGGCCTTGGCCACCGCATAGACATAGGCACGGGTGGAATTAAGCGCGACATACATGTCGGCAATCTTGCCCTGCATCAGCTGGAAGCTGCCAATCGGTTTGCCAAATTGCTTGCGCTCGCGAACATAGGGCAGAACAATATCTAGCGCCGATTGCATAATGCCAATGGGTCCAGCGGCCAGGACAGCGCGCTCATAGTCCAGACCACTCATCAGGACGCCTGCGCCGCCGCCCGGCGGGCCCATAATGTTTTCCGCCGGCACTTCGCAGTCTTCAAAAACCAGCTCGGCGGTGTCGGAGCCGCGCATGCCCATCTTGTCGAGCTTTTTGGAGACACTAAAGCCCTTTAAGCCCTTCTCGATCAGAAAGGCCGTAATGCTCTTGCCACCGCCGTCTTGGCTGGTCTTGGCATAGACAACCAGGGTATCGGCATGGGGGGCATTGGTGATCCAGAACTTGGTGCCATTGAGCACATAGCGATCGCCCTTTTTATCGGCGCGCAATTGCATGCTCATCACATCGGACCCAGAGCCTGCCTCGCTCATGGCCAGAGAGCCGACATGGTCGCCGGAAATCAGGCTTGGCAGATAACGCGCCTTTTGCTCGGGCGTGCCCCAGCGGCGAATCTGATTAATGCAGAGATTGGAATGGGCACCGTAAGACAGGCCAACCGAGGCCGAGGCGCGGCTGATCTCTTCCATGGCCACCACATGCTCTAGATAGCCAAGGCCAAGGCCGCCCCAGTCTTCCTCAACCGTAATGCCATGCAGGCCGAGCGCGCCCATTTGCGGCCAAAGATCGCGCGGAAACGCATTGGTGGCGTCAATCTCGGCGGCGCGGGGGGCTATGCGGTCGGCGCAAAACCGCGCCGTGGTCTGGCGAATGGCATCGGCCGTCTCGCCCAAGGCAAAGTCCAGTCCGGTTGTGGCTGACATCTGGCTATTCTCACGCATGTTATGGCCTTGGAATCTCATACCCTAATGCCAAAGTGCAAGACATGTCCGCCAATAATTCCTCCGGTCTCAATTTGAGTGCCCGGCCTTTATCGACCCGGATTACCTTGGGCGGCAATGCTATCTTTACCACCCTAACATTGTTATGTTATATCGTATCGAGCATATCCAATGCGACCGATCCGTAGGGTAGGACCCGACACATAGCCACAGGATGTAGGATGCCACACCGCAAGAAGCTCTTCTTGGCAAGCGCGCTGCTGAGCGCCTTGAGTGTTCCATTTCAAGCCCTCGCTGCCCCAGAGACAAACGAAACAATCGTTGTAACGGCACATCGTCAAGCCTATCGGGCAGATATTCCCCTCAAGCTTACGCCGCAATCTATAGACTCTTTATATGCGGCCACTTTGGAAGACGTGGGGATAGCACGGCTATCGGATGCGTTGGATTTGTCGGCATCCATGGCGCGCCAGAACAATTTTGGCGGTTTGTGGGATAGTTTCGCCGTGCGCGGCTTTGCTGGTGATGAAAACCTGCCCAGCGGCTATCTCGTCAATGGTTTCAACGCCGGCCGTGGTTTTGGCGGCCCCCGCGATATTGTCGGGATTGAGCGGATTGAAATTCTAAAGGGTCCGACAGCGGCAGTATTTGGGCGTGGGGAACCTGGCGGCAGCATCAATCTTGTTACCAAAAAGCCCAAGTTTGAAGCAGAAGGCGCGCTTGGCTTGTCCGTCGGCAGTTTTGACAAGGTCCGCATCGATGGCGACTGGACGGGCCCCTTGGGTGACAGGTTGGCGGTTCGTTTAACTGGCTTTTATGATCAGGGCGGTAGCTTTCGCGACACATTAGACACCAATCGTTCAGGGATATTTCCTTCAGCGCAATGGCGGATCACCTCCCGAACCAGCTTAACCTATGAGGGTGAGATTACGCGCCAAGACATCCCATTTGATCGCGGCGTGGTTTCTCTGAACAATCGATTGGATGTCGTGCCTTACTCGCGTTTCTTGGGCGAGCCGGGCGATGGGCCACTTCACGCCGCGGCTACCGGTCACCAATTGCAGCTTCAACATGACTTCAAAGACGATTGGAGCTTGCTGGTGGGCATGGGATATCGAACTACCGATCTTGAGGGCTTCTCAACCGAAGCAGAACTCGCCACTGCGCGGCAACGCTTGTTTGTCGATGGCCAAACCCTGTCTCGTCAGCGCCGCTTGCGCGATTATGCCGCTGAGCACACAGTTTATCGTGCCGAGATCATCGGACGCCTTAAAACTGGAGCTATTGAGCATCGCCTATTGATGGGGTTTGATTATGACCACTTCTCCAATAGCCAATTATTCCTGCGCTATCGGCCGCCATCGGTTGCCGGCAACCCAAGCCCCGCTGCAGGGAATGTGATCAATATTTTCAATCCGGTCTATGGCCAATTCCCCTTGCCAACGCCGGGACCCCTGACCAATCGGTTGGATGAACAGGAGGCCTGGGGCATTTATGTCCAAGACCAAATCAAGCTAAGCGCGCGATGGCACATCCGCCTGGGTGGGCGCTATGACGATTTCTCCAGTTATGGTTTAAATCGCGCCAATAATACGGCGACGTCATCTAGCGACACCAAGTTCAGCCCACAAGTCGGCCTTGTCTTCGAGGCTAGCGACGCCTTCACGCTCTATGGGTCATATGGTCAAGGGTTTAGGGCTAATGCGGGGTCAGATTTTGTCGGCAAGGCCTTTGCCCCAGAAGAATCTGAATCTTTCGAACTGGGCAGCAAGATCACCCTGCTCGATGGCGACTTGGAAGCCACTATTGCCGCCTTTTCAATGACCAAGACAAACATTATCACGGCTGACCCAATCAATGCCGGGTTTTCTCTTGCGATCGGGGAGGCGGAAAGCCGAGGCCTTGAAGTTGATGTGACGGCAAAATTGCCAGGCGAACTGGACCTGCGTTTGTCCCATGCCTTTGTCGAGGCAAGGGTTTCTAAGAATGGCCTTGATCCCAATTTTGCCTCTCTAATCAAAAAAGGTGATCGCCTAATCAATGTTCCGGAGCAAACCCTGAGCGCGCTCATATCAAAGGCGTATGATATTGGCGGGCGTGCGTTAGATGTCGGCGGCGGTTTGCTCTATGTTGGCGAGCGTTTGGGTGAAACAGCAACGACCTTCGAGTTGCCCGCCTATACGACCCTGCGCCTGTTTGCGACCTATGACCTTAGCGACCAATTAGAATTGTCCGCGCAAGTCAGTAATCTTGCCGATACCCGCTACTATACCAATTCATTTGGTCGGTTATGGGTGGCACCGGGCGGACCGCGCAATGTGACAGTCTCTTTGCGCTATAGTTTCTAGGGGCGCGCAGAATGGTGGCTGGTAGCCTATTGCTTAAAGATCTGGTGGTAAAGCGCGGTGATCGCACCGTGCTTGATGGCCTGACACTTACCGTGCCTGCGGGCCATGTTTATGCCCTCCTAGGCGGTAATGGGGCTGGTAAATCAACAGCCTTGTTTGCCACCTTGGGGCTTTTGCCGGTTTCGAGCGGCCAAGTGTCGGTGGACGGCAAGGACCCAAACAGCCAGCCCGATGCAGCGCGGGCCTCTATCGCTTACTTGCCCGAAACCGTTGCGCTTTACGAGCATATGACCGCCCGGGAGAATGTGGAATATTTCCTAAGCCTTGCTGGGCAATCGCGCCCAAGGGCCCAGATTAAAGAGGCCTTTAATCAAGTTCGCTTAGCTGCCGCCAGCCATGATCAACGCTTGGGCTCCTTTTCCAAAGGCATGCGCCAGAAGACAGCCATCGCCCTCGCCCTGTTGCGCGAAACACCAGTGCTTTTGCTCGATGAACCAACCACAGGCCTGGACCCGCAGGCGACACAGGATTTCCATGCCCTCTTGCTGGACCTCAAAGCCAGCGGGGTGGCCATTTTAATGGTGACCCACGACCTGTTGGGCGCGGTGGAGGTGGCAGACACCATTGGTTTGATGATTGAAGGCCGGTTGGCATCCCAGTGGCAAGCCCAGGGCACGAACCCAAGGTTTGACCTTCAAGCTCTTTACGGGGCCTTCGCAAGTGCGCGCATCGGACACGCCACCGCATGAGGCGCGCCCGTCTGATAGCGAAGGCTGAGCTTGCCTTGATGGTGCGGTCACGTGCGGCCTTGATTGGCGTAATTGCTTTGCTGCTCTTGTCGGTGATTGCCACCGCGACCTCTCATGCGCATATGGCGCAGGAAGGCTTGGCCCGTCTTGCTAATCAGACCCAAACCGATGAGCTGTTTGAAGCCCAACCCGCGCGCCATCCGCACCGTATGGTCCATTATGGCAGCTATGTTTACCGTCCTGTCGGGGCCCTAGCCGGATTTGATCCGGGGATTGACCCGTTTAGCGGCACAAGCTTGTACCTAGAAGGCCATCGCCAAAACAGTGCGACCATGTCTGCGGTGCGCGAAAACTCTACCCTGATGCGCTTTGGTCAGTTGACACCCGCTTTTGTGCTTCAAACCTTAGCGCCACTTCTCTTGATCTTTTTGGGTTTTGGGGTGATCACGCGGGAGCGATCACGCGGAAGTTTGCGGCTTCTACTGGCCTGTGGTGTAACTGCGAAGGACTTGATCCTCGGCAAAATACTTGCCCTAGGCCGTGTGGGACTAGTCGCGCTAGCGCCTGCCTGGTTGGCGCTAATTCTGATGGCGATAACGATGCCAAGCGAGGCCCTTGCTGCGACCTTGATAGGACTTGGTTGCGCGCTTTATTTGCTGATTTGGATTGTCGCTATTGTAGCGGTGTCGGCCCTTGCCCGTTCCGGTCAGGCCGCCTTGCTCACGCTAATCGGTATTTGGTGTTTGGTCGCCATCGTCGCGCCGCGCGGCGCGGCGGAATTAGCAAGCGGGCTACAGCCATTGCAAAGCCGCGCCGCCACCGACTTGACGATCCAAGCCCAGTTGCGGCAATTGGGGGACAGCCACAACCCGGACGATCCTTTTTTTGCGGCCTTTAAAGCCCGCACGCTGACCCAGTATGGCGTGACCAAGGTTGAGGACCTACCCTTCAACTTCAGAGGGGCAGTGTCAGCAGAAGGAGAGGCCCTAACGTCGCGGCTTTTTGACAAGTATTTTACCGAATTAGCAGCGTCGCAAAGAACGCAAAGCCAAATTGTTTCCGGGCTCTCAATCTTTAGTCCGGCAATTGCTTTCCGACGCATTTCGATGGCGAGCGCCGGAACGGACCTTGAAACACACTTGCGGTTTTTGCAGCAAGGCGAAGCCCACCGCTTTGCGATGGTACAACATCTCAATGGCCTGCATCGCAATACCGTAAGACTTGCCGATGATGCGGCCCGATCCAAGGATCGCCTGGCCGAACAGCGCACACGCATTGGCGCCGATCACTGGGTCAAAGTGCCCAAGTTTGCGTTCAAGCCTACCCGTGCCGCAGAGCGGATTGCGGCCGCAATGGTCCCAATCCTGACCCTATGTCTATGGCTTGGCGCCATGATTATTCTGGCTGGCTGGAGTGCGCGCACCTTGGGGGGCAGGGTGCTGTGAAGCATTTTTTGCGCGAAATCATGTTCCTCTTGCGCCAATGGGCGAGTGTGTGGGCGATCGCACTTTTGGCGGTTCTAGCCTTTTTGTCTGTCGGTCTGGGGTTACAGGATATATCCAGACAAAAGGCCGAAATTGCCGAAGTTTTCGCGCTTCAGACGAAAGATACAGCCGCCATAAAGGTGTTTGCTAAAGAGCCAGGCGATGCAGCCTATTATCGTTTCCACCCAACCTGGGACCGGCCCGCTCCCCTCGCGTTTGCAGCGCTCGGGCAGCGCGATATTGCACCCTCGATTCTGCGCATTCGGGCATTGGCGCTTGAAGGTCAGATCCATGAAAATGAAGCCCAAAACCCAGAGCTCGCCTTGCCGGGCCGTTTCGATTTTGCCTTTGTTCTTATCTATTTGGCGCCATTAGTTCTGATCGTGCTCTTCTATGATCTGTGGTCGGGTGAGCGTGAAGCCGGGCGGTTGGCGAGTTTGCAGGCCATCCCAAAGGCTCGCTTGCGTGTGTGGCTTCCCCGCGTGGTAGCGCGCTTTGGGCTCGTCAGTGCGGTGCTCATCCTAGCCTTTTGGGTCGGCGCCCTGATCAGCGGAGCTGGTATGGGCGAGGCTTTGGCGTTTACGGTTCTAATCTTGGCACTCCTTGGGTTTTGGACGCTTGTCGCGACCTTGGTTGCAAGGGTTGGCGGCGGTTCGCCGACCAATGCCGCGGCTCTGGCGACGATCTGGCTTGTAATCACCTTGATCGCACCTGCCGGTTCCAATCTTGTGATCAATGGCACGACCCCAATCCCGGACGGTGCCGCCATTATGCGCGAAAACCGTGAGGCGGTGCATGATGCATGGGACCTGGACCGCGACGCGACCTTGCAGCGCTTCTACGCGCTCTATCCAGAACTTTCGAACTCAGAGCCGATGCAAAGACCTTTTGAGTGGAAATGGTATTTTGCTTTCCAACATTTGGGCGATCAAAAGGTTGAGCCCATGTCGCGTGCCTATCGCGCCGGAATTGCAAAACGCGATGCATGCGCCAAACTTGTCTCTTTTGCCTTGCCCCCAATCGCCGTTCAGCGTGCTATGCACCGTCTTGCGCGCACAGACATGGCCGCGCAAGCGGCCTATCAGGATCGTATTCGGGCGTATCATACCCGGCTTAGAACCTATTATTACCCCTTCTTATTTGCCGCCAAGCCTTTCACGCCCGCTGACTTTGACGCTGCACCAGAGTTTGTAGGCCCATGAGCGCACACCCTCCAAAGTCGGATGCGATGCCGCAAGCCTTGGCCATGCACGGTGTCACGCAATTGAACGCCTCGGGGATAGGCGTGGGCGTGATATGGGCCGCCACGGTCTCCTGCGCGATGCAACGAAAATAGCCCCATTCTTTTGGCAGAGGTGCTGGCCTCCGAGCCGCCACCATCTAATTCAAACCTTCGACAAAGAGCGCGAAAGGATCTGAAGCCAATTGACGAACTCCGAGGCCGCGATGCGCAGATGACATCTCCACTCAATATTGTCTGGTTCAAACGCGATCTGAGGATCGTCGATCACCAGCCTTTGGCACGGGCCCTAGAAGCTGGTCCGGTCTTGCCAATCTATATTGTCGAGCCGAAGCTTTGGGCGCAGCCGGATGTCTCGGAACGGCAATGGGCCACCTTGAAGTTTAAGGCTCAGAAGCGAGGCAGCGCTAAGCTGGCCAAGATAGTCAGGGTCAGCCTGGCAAAGATAGCGCTTTGCGGCTACGTGAAGGGCAATTGGGCGCGTAATCGATGGGGCAAAGTAGCGCGATAGATACGCAGCCCCCACGGCTTCATGCTGAGCATCTATACCTTGGCCGGGGGCTGTTTCGGCGTCTTCTAGTAAGTGGCCAAAATCATGGAGCAGGGCTGCGAGGATCATTGGCTCATCCTCGCCTGCTAGCAATGCTTTATGAGCGCATAGGAGCATGTGCTCGGCCTGAGATACGGCCTCGCCATAAAATTGGTGGCCGCGCTGGTCGAACGCATCTTTGACAAACTGAGGCACGGCAACGGGCATCTTATACTCTTGGCGTGGTGCTCACCATACAGTTCTAACTACCCCAACCTAGGCCTCTGTACCAGTTCGAGCGCCCTTAGACGGCGCGGCCTATATATTGCTCATAATCTTCCTTAGACGAAATAATGTTGTAGCCGCCAGATAATAATGTCACCCTGTGCCATTTAGAGATGTCACCCTCTTGCGATAACGCGGGAGGCACTCAGGATGACGTTACATTTCATGAGCGACAAGGAACTATCGCGGCTCGAGATCCTTCGGGATCTGAGCAGCGGCCGTCTAACAGTGTAAGCTGCCGCAGAACTATTGGGGCTGGAACGGCGTCAAGTGCTGCGGCTTGCTAAGGCCTACAAGACCGATGGCGCGCCGGGGCTGATCTCAAAGAAGCGCGGCCGTCCAAGCAACCGGCAGGCACCATCAGCGCTCAAGGACCAGGTGCTGACGCTAGTCCGCGAGAAGTATGCTGACTTTGGACCCACCTTGGCGGCTGAGAAGCTTCGCGAGGTCCATGGGGTTTTCGTTGGCCGTGAGACTTTGCGGATTTGGATGCGTGAGGCTGGACTTTGGGCCGATCGCCAGAAGCGGCGCGGACGGGTCTATCAGCCGCGCTATCGTCGTGAGTGCGTGGGCGAGCTGATCCAAGTCGATGGTTCGGAGCACTATTGGTTCGAAGACCGTGGCCCGGACTGCACCCTCCTCGTCTTCATTGACGACGCCACCAGCCGGTTGATGCACCTGCAATTTGTTCAGTCGGAGTCGACCTTCGCCTATTTCAACGCAACTCAGCGATATCTTGAGGCCCACGGCAAGCCTGTGGCGTTTTACACAGACAAGCATGCGGTCTTTCGCGTGAACAAGGCTGCAGGGCTTTACGGCGACGGCATGACCCAGTTCGGTCGGGCGTTGAAGGCTCTAACGATCGAGATCATCTGCGCCAATTCCAGCCAGGCCAAGGGCCGGGTCGAGCGCGCCAACAAGACCCTGCAGGACCGGTTGGTGAAGGAACTTAGGTTAGCAGGGATCAGCACTATGGAGGCTGGTAACGCCTTCCTGCCGA
>JBILKO010000090.1:0-10328 GCA_044376615.1 Caulobacteraceae bacterium | reverse complement strand
TATTGCGCTAATTTAACGCCCGGCACACTATTGATCTTGTCGCGTAGATCATGCGCGAGCTTTTCCAAACGGCGCATAGGCAGGATGTCGCTTACCAAGGCGACCTGGAAGAATGCCACCTGGTTTGTGCCAATTTTTCGCACTTCAAGCTTAGTTAAGCCTTGGGGAAGTGTGGGTCGAAGGGCATTAACCTCGCGCACGACCTCGTCATACTTACGGTCTGGGTCAACCGACCAGTTAAACTCCACCGCTGCTAATCCAGCCCCATCAAGACTGTTAGATTGGACTTCCTTGACATCATCGAGCCCGTTTAAGACATCTTCTATCGGCTTGGAGACCAGCTGCTCGATTTCAGCTGGGCTTGCGCCGGGTAATATCCCCGTGACAGCTATCACCGGAAACGGAAGCTGAGGGTCTTCAGAGCGCGAAATGCTGGTAAGGGCGCTCAGGCCCAGCATAACCAAAAGCCCAAACGCAATCAGCGTAAATTGCCAGCGCCGCACGAAAAAATTGGCCGGGTTCCAGCTCATTGCGCGGCGCCCAGATTTGCGGGATCAACGACTTGGACCTTTTGCCCATCATTCACAAAGCCTGCGCCTGCCGTAATGACGCGGGCCTGGCTATCGAGACCCTTGACCAGGGCATCATCGCCATCAAAGCCTCCGAAAACCACTTGCGTGCGCCGCGCGGTTTGGGTCTTGGCGTCAAGCTGCATAACAAAGGCCTGAGCCCCATTAGCCTCCAAAATGGCCTCGGCGGGCAGCCGTGCAAATCCGGCCTGGGTGGTCGCAGGGCCTGCCGCTGTAATCTTGGCCGTCGCAATTAGGCCGCTGCGCAGACCGGGCTTTGCAGGAAGGGTAATGTCAATCTCGATTGCGCCGCTTTGCGCGCCGGCCCTTTGGCCAATGCGGCTCACCTTGCCGGTTATGGCTTGGCCGGGCAGGGCGTCCAGGGTGATTTGAGCCTCGGTGCCCAGCCTGATCTTACCAATGTCGCGGTCCGAAAGCGGGACCCGCAAAATCAAGGGGCTGTTCTGATCGGCGAGGCTAAGTATTGCCTGTCCGGGCTGGACCACCTCGCCCGACTGGGCCGCGCGGGCCAGGACTACGCCGCTGGAAGGCGCGACCAGGTTGGCCCAGCGCCGATCAAAAGCGGCCGAGTCATAGGCGGCCTGGGCCGAGCTGGCAGCAGCAGCTTGGGCCTCGGTGCGCTGACGGCTGACAAATCCGGTTTCTGCAAGCTTAGCATAGCGGGCCTCGTCACGGCGGGCCCGGTCGAGATCGGCGCGCGCCTGGCGCAAACGTGCCTCAACGGCTGTCGGGTCTAACCTGGCCAGGACCTGACCGGCCCTTACCGTATCGCCGTCATCGACGCTTAAGCTGGTAATGACACCGGGAATGCGGAAAGACAGCACCATTTCGCGTTCACGCCGTAGCGCGCCCGTAGCCTGGAGGGTTTGGTCTGAATTCGGCGCTGACAGACTGACCACCTCAACCGCCGCGACCGGCGGCGGAAGGCTTGATTTGCCCTTGCCGCAGCCCGTGAGGCTCACAAGGCTGGCCAGGATCAGGGGCAGGGCGACTATTTGACCAAGCTTTGGCAAGACAGCCTCATTTAGAGATTTGTCAATGATTGCCTATCAGTGATAGGTTATTAAAAACCTGTCAAGCCGTTCAAACCCGATTGCCGCGTCCATGGTCTCAGTGAAGCCAACAAGTTCCCGAAAGGCCAAGGGCCTTGGACCCGAACGGCGTGTGGAAATCTTAAACCAAGCCATGCGGCTTATGGGCGAGCATGGGGTGCAGTCGGTGTCGACCCGGCAGATCGCGGCGGCGGTGGGTATTTCTCAGCCCAGCCTTTATGCCTATTTCCCAACCCGTCAGGCCTTGATCGACGCTGTATGTGTTCAGGCCTTTGAGCGGCTGATCGCAGTCATGACTGAAGTTTTCAACACCCATTCTGGCCATGATCGTTTAAGGCATCTTGGCCGGGCCTACCTAAATTTTGGTTTTGAGCAGCCCGATGCCTATCGGGTCGGGTTTATGATTGAGGCAGAATCCGAGCTAGATCCAACTCAAATTGCGCCGCCTCTGTTGGCGGGGCTTCGGGCTTATGGCCTTCACCACCAAGCCTTGGCCGAGCATTTGGGACCTGGCCACAGTCCGGACGAGGTCGACCAATTGGCCCAAAGCGTTTGGGCCAGCCTGCATGGCTTGGTCGCCCTCATGCTGGCGCGCAGCAGCTTTCCCTGGGCTGACCGGGATGCCCTGATCGAAACCCATCTGAACCGAATTTTGACGGGGCTCTAGGCGCTGGCGCTTGGCCGGGCGTTGATGCGGTCATACCAGGCCTTGGCCCAAGCCGTTTCGTTGGTCAGGTCTTGGCCAACTTCAGCGCCAAATTTTAAGAAGCCGAACAGAAGAAGATCAGCAAGGCTTAGGCGCTCGCCGCAAATAAAGGTGCGGCCTTCGAGCATGGCCGATAGCCAATTCAGCCGATCCTTGGCTACAGCTTTTAAATCGGCGGCTCCGGCGACGCTGACCAACTTGATCCGGCTGTCGAACATGCGGCGCCCTTCTGCGGCACGAAAACCATTGGCCATAGGCTCGCAAATGTTCAAATCGAGCCGCCTTAGCCACATTCGGGTTTCGGCCTTTTGCTCAGGCGTTGAACCGATTAGGGCCGGGCTGGGGTGAATATCTTCGAGATAATCGCAAATGACGGTGATCTCGCTGATTATGCTACCATCATCAGCCTCGAGCGCGGGGAGCTGGCCAGCAAGACTGACGCTCGTATTATAGGGCGGCTTGCGGTTCTCTCCAGCTAGTATGTCTATGGTCTGGCTTGGGATCTTGATGCCCTTTTCAGCCATGAACATACGCACAATGTGCGGATTAGGGCCGATGGAATCGTAAAGCTTCATGGCGTTTCCCTTTATTTTGTTATCTAACTTGTCAAAGACGGGGCAAACTCCGTCAAGGTAATTCATCGGAGGCCATGATGAGCAAACGCAAGGGCGGCTGTTTATGCGGGGCGGTGCGTTACGAATTGAAGGCTGAGCCGGCCATGGCCGCCTTGTGCCATTGCACACATTGTCAGCGCCAAAGCGGCAGTGTGTTTTCCGCCAATCTTGTCGTCAAGGTCGCGGACTATGTCCAGCATGGCGAGACCAAGGTGTTTGAAGACAAGGGTGATAGTGGCCAAGCCGTTCATCGCCATTTCTGTGGTCAATGCGGATCGCCCATCCTGTCCAAGGTGGAGATCATCCCCGACATGGTCATGGTCAAGATGGGCACATTGGACGATTTTTCCGGCATCCGCCCATCGGCAGAGGTCTATACCGATCACGCCGCCAGTTGGGTGGCCCCGATTGTTGGCGCGAGGCGATTTGGACAGGCGGCCGGATGAGCCTGACTCTCATCGAAACCAGTTTGGAATTGGCCGCTAGCCGCTGCGAGGACCTAACCCCGATTGTTTATGGGCGCCTGTTTTCCCAGTATCCGGACATGCAGGCCTTGTTCTGGCGCGATACCAATCATTCGGTCAAAGGCGAGATGCTCGCCCAGGTAATTGAAGCGATCTTGGACTTTGCGGGCGAGCGAAAATACGCCGCTTCTATGATCCAGTGCGAGGTCGTTACCCATGAAGGTTATGATGTTCCACCTGATGTGTTTCGGAACTTTTTCGCGGTTGTCGCTGACAGTCTTCGCGACTTGCTCGGCCCTGACTGGACACCATCCATAGACGCCGCTTGGCAAGACCTGCTCGTAAATCTCGATTTTTACGTGACCCATCCCGATCAGTATGAAACGCTTCAGGTCAAAGCCGCCAGCCCGGCGTCTTAGAGCTTTGTCAGGGGGCAAGAATGATCGCGATCACTGAGCTGAATTGTCTGCTCTATGCGGTTCAAGATCATGTCGCGACCATCACCCTAAACCGCCCCGAACGACGTAACGCCCTTAATCGCCGCGCCTATGATGAGATTGAGGCGGCCTTCACCCATGCCAGCCGTGATCCAGACGTGCGTTGTGTGTTGGTTACCGGAGCCGATCCAGCCTTTTGCTCAGGCGAAGACGTCAAGGAGATGATGACCGGGGAGGTCAGCGCTGCTCCGGCACGTCCAACCCAGGTTAGGTTTGCCCCGACACCGGCCGCCATGGCCGTGATCAATTGTGAAAAGCCAGTGATTGCGGCGGTCAATGGCTCGGCCGTCGGCTGGGGGATGGAGCTGGCCCTCTATGTTGATATCCGACTAGCCTCTGAACGCGCCGTGTTTGCGGAGCTTTTTATCAAGCGTGGCCTAGTTTGTGACGTCGGCGGCTTTTGGAAACTGCCTGGCATTGTTGGCCAAGCTAAGGCCGCCGAGCTCTTGTTTACGGGCGATCCCATCAATGCCGCTGAGGCCGAGCGGATCGGCCTGGTCAGTTACACCGTGCCACATGACGATCTGATGCCGCGTGCCCAGGCCATGGCAGCGAGTATTGCCGCCAATCCGCCCTTGGCCCTGCGCTATATGAAAGAGGGCCTTCGCCGTGCCACCCTTGGCGATCCCAACGAAATCGGCGCCTGGGCGATTGAGGTCATTCACCGCCTGTTTGCCACCGAAGACCATCGCGAAGGCGTGCAAAGCTTCCTGCAGAAACGTGCACCGGTCTTTAAGGGCGTTTGATGGGCTCTGAAGCGTCAGGGCCTCGCCTCTTTATTGATGCCGATGCCTGCCCTGTGAAGGATGAGGCCTACAAGGTTGCGCGCCGCTATGGCCTGCAGGTCTATGTTGTCGCCAACAGCTTCCTGCTTGTACCTAAAGAAGACCGCATTGAGCGGGTAGTCGTTGAGGCTGGCCCAGATGTCGCTGACGACTGGATCGTCGATCAATGCCGGCGCGGTGACATCATCATTACGGCCGATATTCCACTGGCCAGCCGCTGCCTCGAAAAAGCAGCCCTTGTTATTGGCCCAACGGGACGTGCCTTTACCCCAGACACGATCGGCACGGCCTTGGCGCAAAGGGGACTGGCTGAGCATTTGCGATCATCCGGAGAAATCACGCGCGGCCCACCGCCGTTTCAAGCCTCTGATCGATCCCGATTTTTGTCGGCCCTTGATGAGGCGGTGACTAGGGCGCGGCGATTGTTAGGGGTTCGATAGATTAGGGCTTGCCATCAAACCAATCGATAATGCGCTGAAACTCGGCTTCGAGCCGGGGCATATTGGCCCCAAAATCAGCGTCGTCAGGGATGAGACTATGCCCGGCTTGAGGAATGCGCCGAAACAGGACTGATCGTCCTTTCGCTCGCAACATGCTGTACAAGACCTCGGTCGACAGGATCGGGACATTAACGTCCGCCATGCCGCTAACGAGATAGACCCGTGCCTTGCTCTTGGTTAGGGCCTCAGCTGCTGAAAAGGCCATAAATGAATTCCACCGGCGATACGGGTGACCCCAGGCAAACTTGGTTGTACTTTCGGGATCGGCTTGGATTGCGCTGACCTGCGCGGAAAGGTCATTCAACTCTGCCAAGGCCGAGTCATCACCTTTTGCTTGATAGGCCGCGACTACAAAATCGTAGAGCTGGCTCGTGCCGCTGGCACCGACCATAGCGACACTGGTCAAGCCGGGATCTTTGGCCACGAGCGCGGCGGCTGCCGTCGCCCCCTCTGACACGCCAATGACCAAGATTCGGTCTGGGTCCACCCAGGGCAACTGCCTTGCATGCGCAACAGCGAGCGCAATATGGTTTACCCAGTTGTCGAGGGTGAAATAACGATTGAACTCGGCCGAGCAGTCGACTGATAGGCCGCCCGAAGCCGGGGGGCGGACCGCCGCAAACGGCTTATCAACAATCATAACTGCGTGGTCACCGCGATGGGCCTGCGTCGTCAGTGAAAAAACCGTCGACGCATAGACCCCGGGCTGCATTTCAAAGAAGGCCGGCGCACAGCCTGACCCTTGAATATAGAGCACCAAGGGCTTGCGACCGACGGTTCGGGAAATTGTGTAATGAACTGGCGGCCCATTGATTTGTTCGATCGTGACGGCAGTAAAGGTATCGCCTCCAACCTGCAGCGAGGTCACCGTAGCGCTTGGGTCGCGTTGCTGGGCCAGGGCAGGTGTGGCCATTAGCACCAGTACACCCGCAAGAACGCCGAATACGCCGTGCAAAGACCAGGTTTTCATTCGGCTAGATGCTCCAAAATCCGCACGGCCACTGTTCTATTATCCCGTATCCTGCGGGTGAATGCTCTAGCCCTCCATGCGCGCCCTAGCGGCTCATCCAGGGTTTGGATTTGGATGAAGAATGCGCTGCAGCGGCTTGCTCACGCTGGAACCGTCCACCCCTTGGCGGCTTGGGCTTGGCGGCAAGGGCCTGGGTCTTTAGGCGCAAGGCGCGCTGGATGGGGGTCTCATTGGGCGGAACGGGATCATCGGACATGGGACCTATTCCTGCATAACAATATTGGTGCCCGAAATGAGCGCCTAGGTCACAACCATGCCCCAGATCAGCCTAGATTTCCAGACGATAGACCCGGCGAGCCGTGCCGCTGAACAGGGCTGTCTTTTCGTCGGCAGAATATCCGGCGGCTAGGTGCTTAAAGGCGTTCCACAGCACGTCATAAGTACAGGTGCCGCGGTCGACCGGAAAATTGCTCTCAAACATGCAGCGATCTGGGCCAAAGGCTTGGATACAGGTCTCGATATAGGGCTTCCAGTCTGCTGCCAGGGCGGCCGAAGAGGCCGGGGGATTGGCCATAAAGCTCTCAAATCCGGCAAACGGCATGGCCAGGCCGCCCAGCTTGACCGAGACATTGGCAAGGCTGGCCAATTGCAAGATCGACTGCCGCCAGACCTCGAACCGCGCCTGCCTCTGGCCCGTATAGGCTCCGATACCCAGCGGCGTGCCGACATGATCCAAGATGATGGTTGTGTCGGGAAAGGTGCGCGCCAGATCAATAAGGTCATCCAGCTGCGGCTCTAGCAGCCAGGCATCAAAGGAAACTTCCAAGGGCGCTAGGTGTTTAAAGCCTTCGCGAAAGGCTGAGCTGCGATAAAGCCCAGCCGGTGTGCGGGCGAGAGGCCCTAATACCGCAGAGTCTGAATCATATGAGGCACTATGGCGAATGCCGCGAAACCGTCCGCCGCCAGCGGCGATATGGGCTTCGAGCACGGCGGCGCTGGCATCACCATGGGTTAGGTCAAGATGGCCGACAATACCGGCACAGGCGCGGACGGGTCCATAAACATTGCTCGCGCAAATCGCGGCAAAGCCATTGACGAATTCCGTCTCACCGACGGGCTTAAAGGCGGCCGACCCGCTGGCGCGATACATGGCCCCGCATTCCATATAAACAGTGGCGATCACGTTGTGGCCAGAGCGCAGATCGGCCAAAAGCTCATCCAGCAAATAGCGCGGCGATAATTGCAACAAGCGCTCAAAGGCATGACTGGGCGCGGGTAGCTGGGCCAAGATTGCCGTCCGATCCCATAAGTGATGATGCGGATCGATGATCGGCAGCTCGGGCTCTAGGATCGGCTCTGGCATGGAGACACCCGCACTTAACGCTCGCGACCACAGGGCCTGTCGTCGCTATCATGATCGGTCAGGTTCGGCGTGTTTATCGGATACGTCAAGAATCTTGGGCGGGATCGGCTAGCGGCTTGTCCGTGCCGTCTAGCGCTCGATCGCTGAAATCATGTCGACGCGGCGGGCATGTCTTCCGCCCGCGAATGGCGTGGTCAGAAAAGCGTCAATAATATCAAGGGCTAATCCTAGTCCCACTACGCGCGCGCCTATGGCAAGCATGTTTGCGTCATTATGGGCGCGGATCATGCGCGCGGAATAGGAATCGGCACAGACGCCGCACCGTATGCCCCTGACCTTATTGGCGGCCATCATAATGCCCTGGCCAGTGCCACACAAGATAATGCCAAATCGGCAATCACCAGAGGCAACACGCCGCGCCGCCGCTTCACCATGAGCAGGATAGTCTGAGCTTTCTGAGGTTACGGGCCCAATTTCGACTGAGTCCCAGCCGAGTGTCTCAATGTGCTGGGCAATGGCTTGGCGCAGCGCAATGGCCGAATGATCACTGGACAGGACAATTCGATTGTTGGCGGTCATGCGCTAAACCAAGCCCGTCAATAATCACTCTCGTCAAGTGTCTTGAGTAACTTCGCCGATGGATCAAAAACTGCATTGGCCAGGAGCGCGCCAAACAGGATGACGGCAAAGCCTGTGGCCAGGGCAAAGCCATCGGCGGGGCCACCAAAGCGGTCGCTCACCGCTCCCATGGCTAGAGGCGCGGCGACGGCGCTGATACAGGTAAAGAACAAGATGACGCCGGATGCCGCGCCATGTTGCGCCTTTTTAAAACAGCTAATGCCCTTGGAATTGAGAGTCGGATAGATGACCGACATGAACAGGCCAGACGCGGGTAGGGTATAGACCCCAACCTTGATCCCGCCGAGGCTTGCGGCAGCAAAGCAGATCAAGATGGCCCCGCTGGCCAGGACTAGGACCGTGGTCCAGTTAAACCGGCTCAGCAGCCAGGCACCCAAGAACCGCCCTGCGGCGCGCAGGATGAAGAAGATGGCCAAGGCATAGACGGCAAGTACGACCGCCGGGCCCTTATAATCGAGCAAGAGGGTCGGCATCCAGACATAGATGGCCGCTTCCACACCCACATAGAGCATGGCCCCAAGGCTAAAGGCCAAGGCATAAGGGTTGCCCATCAGGGCCAAGGTTGCGCGCAGATTGACCGTCTCGGTCGGCTGAAGGCGAGTAGGGTAGCGGATAAACATGGCAGTGATTAGCAGGCCAGAGCACAAGAGGCCCGCAATCACATAGAGCCATTTCCAGGACGAGCCCTGGGCCAAGAGCTGGGCGACTATGGCCGGGCCAATAATGGCGCCGACGCCGAAAAAGCCCTCAACCATATTCATGGTCGCCGTATGGGACCTGGTCGAGGTGGAGATATCGCCGATGAGCGCCAGGGCCCCAGTCTTGAAAATCCCGATCGCTAGGCCGGAAAAGAATAAAAGCCCGACAAAAAAGCCAAAATGCTGGCCTGCCACAAACAAGAAGGAACTGGCGGCAAATACGGTCAGGCCCAGCATAATGGTGCGCTTACGCCCAAGCTTATCGGCCAAAAAGCCCAAAAACAAACCTGCCAAGGCAATCCCACTCATAGATGCATAGTGGAAAGACCCGGCAGCTGTCATGCCAAGGTTAAATTCCTTGATCACCTGGGGGATAATGAGCCCGACGGAGTCCGTGGTCATGGCAAACATCATGAACATCAAAAAGGTCAGCCATTTGATCACGGTGACGCTTTGGGTCTTGGCCTCTGGGGCATCTGTGCTCATGGGCGGGCATCCTTTTGTGCGGCGGCCGACTGGGCCAGGGCAATGGCGCCCAAAACCCCAGATTGGGGTCCGAGGCTGGGCGCAACGAGATAGGAATCTAAGGTTTGGACATTATCGAGATCGGGCAGATAGCCGCCGAGCTTTTGATGCAAAAGCGCGCGAGCGGATTTTAGCACCTGAGGATTAGACCCAACCCCGCCGCCAACAATGATGCGCTTAGGTGAGGTGGTCAGGCTAAGGCTCATAGCCAACTGGGCGACATACTCGCCAACCAGGTCCCAAAGCGGATCATTGGCCGCCAACTGTTCCGCCGGATGGCCAAGCCGCTCGGCCAGGGCCGGCCCACAAATTAAACCTTCAAGGCAATCGCCATGAAACGGACAGACTCCAACAAAGGGGTCACGGTTTGGGTCGCGCCGGACCAACAGATGACCGCCTTCAGGGTGGAGCTGTCCATGCACAGGACGGCCATTGGCGACTAAGCCAACTCCGACGCCGGTACCGATCGTGACATAGACATAATCACTCAGGCCCTGCGCTGCGCCCCACTGACCTTCTGCAACGGCCGCGCCATTGACGTCCGTGTCTAGGGCAATCGGAAGGTCAAAACCGTCACAAAGGCTGGCGATAAGATTGGCACCGGCCCAGCCAGGCTTTGGCGTATTAGGGATCGTTCCCCAATCTGGGGCGTTTGTGTTGACCCGTACGGGGCCAAAACTGGCCATGCCGATCGCATCAAATTCGCCCTTATGGGCTTCTAAAACCGTGCGGACCTTGGCAAGGGTTTCAGTCGCATGGGTCGTTTCAATTCTTAAGGGCTCGCTTAAATCGTCGGGCCCTGAGCCAAAGGCAACCAAGACCTTAGTGCCACCCAGTTCAATGCCAGCTGCGCGCGTCATGCCGATAGCCACATAATGGCATAAGGCTGCAGGGTCACCGCCTGATCCACAAGACGCGTATCAGT
>JBILKO010000120.1:0-7356 GCA_044376615.1 Caulobacteraceae bacterium | reverse complement strand
GTCAGACCAGGGCTGGGGCAAGACCGCCTTAACCGGCTGATCTGATAGATTGGCCAGGCACAAAAAGGGTTTGGGGCCTTCGTCGCGGACAAAAGCTAAGATCCGGGGCTGGTTAAGGCTTATGGGCCTTGCCTTGCCGGCAACGCCCCTGGCATCCAAGGCGCGGGCGGTCTTGGCAAGGTGGGTCATGGCATCAAACAGAGCAGCCTCAGCCGTGCCCTTGATCTTTCGGCGCTCGGCCGCAGTCCAGTCCATGGCCGGACGGTGAAGCCAGCGACCGTCTAGGGCCTGCAAAGGATCACGCGCATAGGCGGTATTGTCGCCCAAGCCGATCTCATCGCCCATATAGATCAAGGGCCAACCATCCAAGGCATGGATGATGCCATATAGCAGGATTAGACGTCGGATGCTGAGGCTTTCAGGGCCATCGCCCTGTTTTACGCCGACCAAGGCCGATGCCATACCATTGGTCGATGGTACCCCGCCAGCCGCCGACTGAAAGGCCTGGCCCGTCGAAAAACCCTCGCCCTTGCCATAAAACCGCGACCAGCGATCAAGATCGGCGGGCTGGGCGTCCTGATTTAAGGCATTCCAGATCAGGCATCATGACAGCGAACATAGTTAAGCCAGGCCCCAGTCGCTGGCTTTTGTGCGGCCTTGGCTAGAACCGCATTGAATATGGCCGCGTCCTGATCGGCGAGGCTCCCCCAAAGCGCGGTCATAACGCCATTATTGTAGGCCAGGTCACAGCCCTTGGACGCCTTGCCAAAAAACGGCAGAACATCATCGAGACTTTCAATCGCCTCAGCCAGCAAAACCACGCCTGGCGCAATAATCGACAAGGCGCTGCGCCACGCCTCCACGATCGCATAGGCCTGGGCAAGATTGCGGCAGCTCGTGCCCTTCTTTTTCCACAAAAACGGCGCGCTATCGAGGCGAAAGCCCTGAACACCCATGGATGCGAGGTGGATCAAGACCTCCAGCATCTGGGTAAAGACCGCAGGATTGGCGTAATTTAAGTCCCATTGAAAGGGATAAAAGGTGGTCCAGACCCAGCCACCCATCTCGGCATTATAAGTAAAGCTGCCGGGTGCCGTCGTCGGGAAGACGTCGATAAGGTCCTTCTGCCATTCGGCAACGGCGGCCTCATCGGGTAGGACAATATAATAGTCTTTATAGATTGGATCACCCGCCTGGGCTCTTTGCGCCCAGTCATGTTCCATGGCGGTATGGTTACAGACCACATCGAGGATCATACCCATTCCGCGCTGGCGAAGACCCCTAGTCAGGGCCTGAAGGTCGTCCATATTGCCGAGGCGTGGGTCAACCTGCCGGTAATCAGAGACGGCAAAACCGCCGTCACTATCGCCTAGGCGAGGCTTTAAGAGGGGGAGGGGATGAAGCCACCTAACCCCTAGATCAGAGAGATAGTCGCTGCGCGCGCCAATCCCTTGCAAGTTTTCCGCAAACCGGTCGACATAAAAGCAATAGGCGGTCTGGCCAGAAGCCTGGATCCAGCTGGGGTCTATTGCCCTTTGCTGATCAAGATCAGTAAGCTCTATTGGACGGGCCAGTCCAGCCTCAACAATGGTTTGCTTTAAATGATCGATAAATCCGAGAAAGCCAGGGTTTGTTCCATAGACCGACTTAAGGCTTTGTTCCAGGCGCGGCCAGAACTGAGCCATCCGTTGTTCGATACGGGCCGCATGTTGGGGGTCGGGTTTCAGCAAGGGCAGGCTCATCAAACCAATACTCGATCCAATCTAAGGTCAAAAGCAAGACCCGTCACACCAGCCCCGAGGGGAAGGAACCGGTGCAACGGGCTTACCAGTGTCCGACCTAGAACCATCGATTCAGGCCTGTCGCAAAAGCCTGCCTTTAGACCGAACGCATTTTCGTTTCCGCATCCAAAAAGCCGTGCGCGGAATGGCAGAATGACCATAATGCAAACGATTGCAAGATCGATTTTACGGAATTGTGGGGCTACAATCGATTGTTGCACCGTATCGAGATTGGCGTCAGATGTTTACCATGTGCTGGTATACGGGCGCTCTGGTCAGGCGGTGTGCTTGCCAGGGCGACCTGATTTGGCCCATAGTTTCGTTAATTATGGAGTCGATCTTGACCCGAGTTAAAGCGCATAAGGCACCAGCCTTAGTTCTTGTCCTGGCCGCAACCAGCTTGATCAATTCCGGATGTGCAACGGCGCAGGAGGCCGCCAGTCTTATTCCCTTTGTGCCCAAGCCCTATCTGGGCCAGAAAGCCTGGCCCGATGCTAGCCAGATCTTGCCCAAGCCGCCTGAAACTGGGTCACAGCGCGAGGCCCAAGACCAGGCTCTGTTTAAAGCAAGCCGCGCGCTAGAGGGCTCTGCGCGCTGGAAGCTCGCCCAAAATGATGTACCGACTGCCCCAAGCGCCATGTTGGCAAATTTTCGCTGCGCGACGGGCCTTGACCTAACCCCACAGTCAGCGCCGAAACTTACCGCCTTGATCAGCCGCGTTGGAATGGACTCAGGGTTCCAGGTCTCTACGGTAAAGGATGTCTATAAGCGTAAACGGCCTTATTTGATAACCGATGGCGCCATATGCGTAGCTAGGTCATTGGGTTTGGACTCTAGTCCGGATTACCCATCGGGCCATTCGACCTGGGGCTGGTCTATTGGCCTGATCTTGGCCGAATTATTGCCCGACCGCGCAACGTCTATTCTGGCAAGAGCGAGAGCCTATGGCGAAAGCCGCGCGGTTTGCGGCGTGCACTCAGCCAGCGCCGTCGAGGCCGGACGCACCAATGGCGCCGTCTTGATCGCTGCCCTGCATGCAAGCGCGGAATTTCGTTCCGATATGGACGCGGCCAAGGCCGAGCTGAAAAGCCTTCAGGAGCGTTCCAAGCCAAATCTTGACAGTTGCGACTCTGAGGCGGCCCTAATCGCCCAGCCGCTGTATTCGGGATTTTAAGTCTAACCTAGACAAGGGAGCGCGGCATGCTCGATGGCCCCAAACACCTTACCGGCGGATGCCTTTGCGAAGCGGTAAGGTTCACTTTGCGAGCCGTTCAGGCAGACGTGACCGCTTGCCACTGCGGCCAATGCCGAAAGGTCACCGGCAATTTCTTGGCCACGACGAATGTACCCGCTTCTGGCCTAAGTTTTGTCACCGAAGCCGGTTTGGCCTGGTACCGCTCGTCTGATCTTGCCGAACGCGGCTTTTGCAAGGTTTGCGGCAGTGTGCTGTTCTGGCGTCAGATCGAAAGCGACCATATCGCCATAACCGCAGGATCCTTCGACGGCGAGACCGGCCTCACAATCAAGGACCACATCTTTGTCGGCGATAAGCCAGACTGGTATGATATCACGGATGGCAAGCCGCAATACCCTGCCTGGCGATAAGCGGCGGTGCTAGGGACGGCAGCGCTACATTTGTTTGCTCGGCAACGCTGAGGTCAAACGACCCTAGAACTTGGCGGCGCCTCGACGCTGGCCAGCTTCTGGCTTTTGGCTAATCGCGGTCGACAGGACCAGACGTGGACATTTTCTAGGCAGATGCCCGAACCCTCACCATTTCATCCAGCGCGAACCGTTCGGACCGGCTGAGGTGCCTTGGCACCGCTATCGGACGTCCATCGTCGCGATTGAACAGGGGGTTGTTTCTATAGTCGCCTGTGATCCTAGCGACAATTATCCGCACCACAATCCTCCAAAGCATTGCCGGGATGCTGACCTGCTTTACTGACGACAGGTCACCCCAACCGAATTTCGTCCAAACGTGTCCGGAGGAAGGACCAAATACCTCTAGCCGATTCTGAAGCGGTACGGTGCAAAGGGGGACCGAGAGGAAAGACAGTTTGGACGAGCCATAGGTATTTGCGATGGGCGTCATACAGACTGCACAGTGCCAGCGGAGAAGGGCGCGCGTCGTGACCTGAACGCAGGCCAATTGATCTAGGCCTCTGGCGACTTTTAGCTGGGATGCCGGAAGTTGGTACGCATCAGTCCCGCCGGTTGCGTCGAGGACGCTGTCAGAATTGCGCGTAAAATAGGCAAAGGCTTGGCAATCATCACAATTGCATGTGTACCGGATTCCTGATGGAGGAGCCGTTTCACTCAATGACCACTCGATTGCGCCGCACGTGCAGAAAAGGGTAAGTACGGACATGGGCACTCCTATCAGACTCTGAGCACTGCATTTTGACAACGTCACATCGGTGAAGCCAAGGTGGCTACCCACCACACCCCGCCCTTTGTTGCGTCCGATATGAAGCCATTCTTGTTACGCGCGGCGGCTCAGACCTTTGCGGCGGGCCCAGGCCGTGGCAATCCCATCTCCTATGCGCTCGGCGATAAGCCGGACTAGTATGAGATCACCGACTGAATGCCATAATATCCAGCCGGGCGATCATCGGCTGAGAATTGACGCTAGGTTTTTGTGGTCAGACGCACCGGTAGGTCCGTATAGCCAAGAACGAAATTATTCGCCAAACGCACGGGCTCACCCACCACCTCGACATGCTCGAAGCGTGCCATGATTTCTTCCCATAGGATGCGCAATTGCATCTCGGCGACACGATTACCCATGCAGCGATGAATGCCAAAGCCGAAGGATAGGTGCTGGCGGGCCCGGTCACGGTCGATCATGAACTGGTCAGGCTGGTCGATTACGGTCTCATCGCGATTGCCGGATATGTACCACATGACCACCCGGTCGCCTTTGCGCATCTGTTTGCCCTGAAAGACAATGTCTTCGGTACAGGTGCGGCGCATATGGGCCAGCGGCGTCTGCCAACGAATGATTTCCGAGACCATATTGGGGATCAGGGACGGATCAGACTTTAGTTTTGCATTCTGTTCTGGAAACTCGTTTAGGGCCAAGACACCGCCGGAGATAGAATTGCGGGTCGTGTCGTTGCCGCCGACGATCAGCAAGATCAGATTGCCCAAAAACTCCATCGGATCATTGATCATGTCCTTGGTGTCAGGATTGTGGGCCAGGAGCGAAATGAAGTCGAACTTGGGTGGTTCTGCGGCGCGCTGGTGCCAAAGCTTGGCAAAATAGGCCAGGCATTCGTGCAGGACCTTTTCGCGGTGAGCCATATCAACCGCCACGCCAACGGTTTCAGAGGCGGTCACCACATCGGACCAATAGGGCAGGAGGCGGCGTTCTTCCCAGGGAAAGTCGAACAGTGTGGCCAGCATCTGGGTGGTCAATTCAATCGAAACCCGATCAAACCAGTTAAAGGTCTCGTTCAAGGGCAGACTGTCCAAAATCGTGCAGACCCGCTGCCGGATCAGGACTTCCAGGTCCTGCAATCGGCTGGGGGATACGGCAGGCGTCGTTGCCTTGCGCTGCACGTCATGTTTGGGTGGGTCCATGGCGATAAAATTGACCGGCGCAAAGCCCGGCGGATTATCACCAATGACAATGTCGCTGTCCGATGAGAAGACCTTGTGATTGGTATCGACCGCCATAATGTCATTGAACTTGGTGATCGACCAATAGGGGCCAAACATGCTCTCGGACGTAAAATGGACCGGGGATTCTTTGCGCAGACGCCGGAAGTATTCCAGATGCGCGCCGCTTTGAAACAGCTCGGCCCGGCTGGGGTCAAGACTCTCCAACGGAAGGGCCCAAGGATCATTCACGCCAGACGCTTTTAGCAGCGAGTTCCCGTCCATCTTTCGCTCCCTAGATATGCCTTCTGTTTTGAGGCTTAGCCTCAGTGCAAGGCCGGATAAGCCACTTGTCAACTGGAAATGGCCAAGCCGTCCTGATCATGGTCTATGGTCAGATGATCTACTGCGCGCCTTAAAGCGCAAGATCCCGCTCGGGTTGACGTTGTGTCAGGCTTGTCATTGGCCTGTTAAGCGACAAGACTAGTTTTCAGAATAAGTCCAGCTCGGCGCTCGCGCCAATGGCTAGGGCAGGAGGACTGGTCATGACCGCACACGCCAAATATCCGCACCTATTTTCACCGCTTGATCTCGGCTTCACCCAGTTGAAGAACAGAGTCTTGATGGGGTCCATGCATACCGGCCTTGAAGATATCCCAGGCGGCATGGCGCGTCAGGCCGTTTATTTTGCTGAGCGCGCCCGCGGGGGTGTTGGCATGATTATTACCGGCGGCATTGGTCCCAATCGGGAAGCCGGCATGGGCAAGCTGTCGACCCATGAAGAATGCGAGGCGCATAAGCAAGTGACGGCGGCCGTCCATGCTGCCGATCCCGACGTCAAGATCTGCCTGCAAATCCTGCATGCCGGGTCGCTGGCGCGGAGCGGGGATAGCGTTGCGCCCTCTGCCATCCGCGCCCGTATTGCCGCGCACATTCCGCAAGAGCTGGACGAGGATGGCATTGAAAAACAGCTGCGCGACTTTGCCAACTGCGCGGCCCTCGCCAAATCAGCGGGCTATGATGGGGTCGAGATTATCGGCTCGGCGGGTTACCTGCTCTCGACCTTTCTTGTCGAGCGCACCAATCAACGTACCGATCAATGGGGCGGATCGTTCGAGAACCGCATGCGCTTTCCGGTCGAGGTCGTGCGCCGGGTGCGTGAGGCGGTAGGCCCCGACTTTATCGTCATCTTCCGCATTGCCGCCATGGATATGCTCGAAGGCGGCATGGCCTGGGAAGAGGTCGTCATCCTGGCCAAGGCGATTGAGGCGGTCGGGGCCACCATTATCTCGACCCATTTTTGCTGGCATGAGGCCCAGGTCCCGACCATTGCCACCATGGTCCCAAGAGCGGCCTTTGCCCAGGTGACCGGGCGGCTGCGCAAGGAGCTCAAGGTCCCGTTGATCACCAGCAATCGCATCAATATGCCTGATGTTGCCGAAACCGTGCTAGCGCGCGGCGATGCGGACCTGATTTCTATGGCGCGGCCCATGCTGGCCGATCCTGAGCTGGTTTTAAAAGCCAAAGAGGGCCGCGAAGACGAGATCAATACCTGTATCGCCTGCAACCAGGCCTGCCTGGATCACACCTTTACCGGCCGCCTAACCAGCTGCCTGGTCAATCCGCGCGCCTGTCATGAGACGGAGCTCAACTATCTGCCAACGAAAGCGCCAAAGCGCCTGGCCGTGGTCGGCGCCGGACCTGCGGGCCTTGCATTTGCGACTGTGGCAGCGGAACGTGGGCATAAGGTCACGCTGTACGATGGCGCGCCAGAAATTGGCGGCCAGTTCAATCTGGCCCGCCTTATTCCAGGCAAGGAAGAATTCGACGAGACCCTGCGCTATTATCGACGTCGTATTGAGGTCTTGGGCATTGATCTCAAGCTCAATACCCGTGTCGATGCGGCCAAACTAAAGGCGGACGACTTTGATCAGGTGATTGTTGCCACAGGCATCGAACCGCGCAAACCGAA
>JBILKO010000045.1:0-17854 GCA_044376615.1 Caulobacteraceae bacterium | reverse complement strand
CGAGGCCTGGTCAGGCCTGTTGGTTGAGGCCGTGTCCGAAACCTTCTCGCTGCCCGCTTCAAAGGTCCATAGCGCCCCGCATGTGAATTCCGACCAGACAAGACGCTTTGTCGAGGGCTTTATCACGAATGGCGAGCATATGCAGACCGTGGTGCATCTGGATCACCTCGTGCCGCAGGTGGAGGTAGCACTGCCCGTGGATCTCGTCGAAGCCTAGGGACGACTATAGTCGCTCAATCCATATGCTGCCGCCACCAAAGGCGCGCCCTTCTGGGTGGGCCAAGGCCTGTTGGACCAGGTTTGGCATGGTCGTAAAGGCATAATTATTCGCGAAATAGACCTTGAACGCATTGGAATACATTAATAGCGCTCTTAAGACATATTGCTCATTCCAACTCCGTGCCTCGCCAAGGACCCAGTCTTTTGGGTAATCATGGGGAAAAAATATGTCGTGAATGTGGATTTTTACGCCGGCCTTTAGGCGCGGTAGCACTTCAAAATACAGATAATTTACGTCGCTGCCGGTTTTGGAGACGTGCGAGGAGTCAATAAACAGAACATCACCCGCTTCGAGCCTATCGAATACGGATAGGGCGACCGTCTGAACCTTGTCCTCGATTAGGTGGGTTAAGCCTGGCACCCCAGCCTTTAGAAACGGTCGTGGGTACGGCTCAATACAGGTCAGATCGCAATCGAGATTCCAGAACCGTCTATTGATGTCGGCCATCAATAGGGACGAAAATCCCGAGCCAACCTCAATAATGCGTTTAGGTCGCCACTCGCGTAGCAAGACAAAGGTTGCACGAGAGTCCAGCCAACTAAACTGACTATTGCGGGTGTAAAACTCATATTCCGTTGTGACCTGGTCTTCGTCCTCAACAAAATTGTAGTCAGGCATATAGCGCGGAAAGATTATGGTTAGTACCGTTTTGTGCAGCTCATCATCGAACGGGATACCCAACAGCGGCCGCGGAACTGCTGGCCATATTTCGCCTTGCCTTTGCGACAGCTCATCAGGATTAACATCTGGCGAATAAAAATGACCGGGCGTAAGGGCGTGGCGACTGGGCCCAATTTCGAGCGGTGCGGAGCGTTCCACCAAAGGTGCCACGTCTTCAAGCAGTTCTTGTTCAAGTTCCATGACTGTCTAGTATCCCAAGGCATTCGCGCGCAGTGCTTTTAACTTTAGGGCAGGCCCCGCCATTTCAACGGACCCTTGCATTTCATTCTGGCAAATGCAATTCTGACGCCGCCGGTCTAGACCATTGAGTGCTGGTTTCCGGGCTCAAAGATCGTCACCAAATCCGCCTTGGTCAGAAGCCGATAAGCGCCCTCTTTTAAGACATCCGGTAGTCCCAGCCCCCCAATCCGGTCGCGGTGAAGCGCGGCGACATGATTGCCGATCGCGGCAAACATGCGCCGGACCTGGTGATAGCGGCCTTCGGTTAGGGTCAGATAGGCCTGGTTTGGGCCGAGCACCTCTAGCCTTGCCGGCAGGACCGGCTTGTCATCGGCCTCTAACATCAAGGTGCCGCTGGCAAAGGTCGCGGCCTCATGGCCCTCTAGCGGCCGGTCTAGGGTGACTAGGTAGCGCTTGGGGACATGATGCTTGGGCGAGATGACCCGGTGCAGCAGGCCGCCATCGTCGGTGATTAGCAGAAGGCCTGAGGTCTCCTTATCCAGCCGGCCAATGCTGGACAGGGCCGGCTCGCGCATCTGCCAGCGCGGCGGCAATAGGTCATAAATGCGCGGCCCGTCCTCCTTATGCGAACAGACATAACCAAGCGGCTTGTGCAGCATCAAGGTCAAGGGCGCGGGCGGATCGAGCGGCTTGCCTTGAACAGTCATGCGGCTAGACAGATCGGGGCCAATCGGCACCCGCAGCGCCGCATCGCGCAGGACTTTGCCATCAAGCACAATCCAGCCCATATCCATCATTTGCTGGATTTCGCGGCGCGAGCCATAGCCCATATTGGCTAGGAGCCGGTCGAGCCTTGCGGTCGGGACCTTGCTCATTTCTTGGCCTCAAACACCTTATAGCCCTGGGCCTGGGCCCGGACCTCGACCTTAGCAAACAGGGTCGATAGGGGCTCTTCATAAGGCAGGTGGCGATTGGCCACGAGCCAGCAGGTCCCGCCCTTGCGCAGGGCCCTGGCTGCGGCCTGGATAAAGGCCTGACCCAGGCGACGGTCTTCCGAACCGCTGAGGTGAAACGGCGGGTTCATGACGACAAAATCCTGATCGGCCGTGGCGGGGATCTCGCGTGCATCGGTCCAGACCAAATTGGCGCGCGGATCGGTGATATTGCGTGCGGCCGCCTTTATGGCGCGGCCATCAATATCGATAAGCGTAAGGTGTGTGACCTTTGGGCTGGTCAAGACCGCCTTGGCCAAGAGCCCGATCCCGCAGCCGAGATCCATGCCCTGGCCCGATAGGGGCGGCAGGGTCTTGAGCAAGAGCGCGGTGCCTGGATCGAGCCGGTCCCAGCTAAAGACACCGGGCTGTGACCATAGGCCCTGGCCCGTCAGGTCCTGCAAACCGCCTTGGGCTATGGCGGTGTCAATGCCGTTCAGGACTTCGGGCCGGGTGACAAACACTATGCGGTGATGCGCCTTAGAGGCTTCATGCCCATCACATCCAAACCCATGTAAGGCCTTGAGCAGGCGCGCCCCGCCCTGGTCCTTTGGTGCCAAGACAGTTAGCTCGCCGCCCAGTTTCACCACGCGCAAGACCTGAGCCAGCACATAGGCCCGCTCGACCGTGCCGGGCGGGGCTAGGACGACGGCGCTTTCGGCGCTCTCGTCGGCTAGATCTTCAAGCGCTGTGGTCCCGGGAAAAAGTGGCGAGACCTGGACTGCGCCTGGGGGTACTTGCGCCAGCCCGTGCGGGACTGTGCCATAAACAAGATGGATCGGGTCAGACTGGGCCATGCCGCGCCTCCTTAACCAGAGACGGGCAGTCACGCACGATGAATCTGTCGATCAGACCAAACTTCAGATCCTGAAAGGCCGCCCTAGCCCGGAATCCGCACTGGTAAGGTCTCATAGCCCTTGACGAAGGACGAGAAGACGCGGCGTGGCTCACCGACCACTTCGATCATCGGCCAGCGCCTCATGATTTCTTGCCAGACGATCTTGAGCTGAAGCTCAGCCAGGCGGTTACCAACGCAGCGGTGAATGCCAAAGCCAAAGGACAGATGCTGGCGGGGGCGGGCGCGGTCGATAATGAACTGGTTAGGGTTTTCGATCGCCGTTTCGTCGCGATTTCCCGAGACATACCACATGACGACCTTATCGCCCTTTTTGATCTGTTTGCCGCCGAGCTCATAATCCTGCAGGGCAGTGCGGCGCATATGGGCCAGTGGCGTTTGCCAGCGGATGATTTCGGGCACCATGGATTCGATCAGGGCCGGATTGTCGCGCAGCTTTTGATATTCGCCGGGGTTCTCATTCAGGGCCAGGAGGCCGCCGGTGATCGAGTTGCGGGTTGTGTCATTGCCGCCGACGATCAAGAGGATCAGATTGCCCAGATACTCCATGGGCTGCATGTCACGCGTCGCCTCATTATGGGCCATCATCGAGATCAGGTCACCCTTGGGCTCAGCATTGATCCGCTCATTCCAAAGCCCGGTGAAATAGGTCAGGCATTCGAGCAGGACGGCCTCGCGTGCCTCCTTGGTGGGGGCCAGCGGCGTGCCTTCAACGGCGGTGGCGGTATCGGACCAAAGGGTCAATTTGCGGCGATCTTCCCACGGAAAATCAAACAGGGTCGCCAGCATCTGGGTGGTCAATTCGATCGAGACTCGGTCCACCCAGTCAAAGGTTTCATTGATCGGAAGGCCATCGAAAATCGTATTGACCCGTTCGCGGATCGTGCCCTCTAGCTTGGCCAGATTGGCGGGCGAGACGATTGGGCTGACCACCTTGCGCTGTATATCGTGCTTGGGTGGGTCCATGGCGATGAACATGGGCAGGATAAAGTCGGTATCCATGTCCTGAATGGTAATGCCGCCCAGATGCGCATCGGACGAAAAGACGCCGTGATTGGTATCGACGGCCATAATGTCTTCATACTTTGTCACGGACCAATAGGGGCCAAATTCGCTTTCGGGGCAGTAATGGACCGGGTCTTCTTTGCGCAGGCGCTCGAAATAGGACCAATGTGCATTGGCCGACCATAGCTCTGGATTGGCGACGTCGATCTTGTCTAGGGGCGTGGTCCAGGCCTTGGCGGCTAGGTCAGCATTTAGGTCGATTGCACCGTCACTCATGGTCTGCTCCCACTGGTCTATCGGGCGCTATAACGCAAACACGCTTGGCCCGCTTTATGGCCATATGCCATCAGAAAAATGACGGCTTGTCACCTATTTGTATGCGGACCAGTGGTCGCAGCCTAGGCAGGCTCGCGCCACATGCCAAAGGTCGTTGGACCATCAGGCGCAGGCTTGTAATTGGCAATGACCTTAAAGCCGTGGCGCCGATAGAGCGCGACATTGCGATCCGAACTGGTTTCCAAAAAGGCAGGCCGCCCAGCGGCATCGAGTTGGTCAAGCCGGGATTTCAGAAGGCGTGAGCCAATACCGTGTCCTTGGGCATCCGGCGTTACCCCAAGAAACCACAAATAATCATGAGCCCGGTCCATCGGATGGTGCTTGTCCATTGCCGCCCGCAAGGCCACCAGGCGGCCAAACCGGCCAAACCCGTTAGTGGCAAGCAATAGCGGCAAGGTGCGCAGCTGATCGATTAAGGGCGTGGGGCCGAGAGATTCCGATGGCATCCAGACCGCTGTCGCGCCACCCGCCGCTGGGCGCATGATCTCGCCTTCGGGAAGGGCCAGGCCAGCAAGAATAAACTGAAATAACTTCAGCCGCGCGGTATCTCGGCGCGCATCATTGCGGACAAACCAGCTGACATGCGGGTCTTCGACAAAGGCGTCGCTTAGGTCCCTGGCCGCCAGGTCAAGATCGCTGGCATCCACCCGCTTTGGCGCTTCGGCGCCGCGCCGCATGGCCTCGATATCCATTTGGGGTTCCTCGTCCTTATTGGTTTTATGCGAGACTAGATCGCAAACCTAGGCCTAGGCCAAGGCGAAACTTTGCCTCATTCCTCGTCTGGATAAGGGCCAATGCCGCCGCTGGCGATAAACTGGTCAATCTCACCCTCAAGGACGGGCAGGGGTACAGAGCCCAGCGCCAAGACCGTGTCATGAAAGGCGCGGATATTGAATTTGGGGCCAAGCGCGGCTTCGGCCTTGGCGCGGCTAGCCTCGATCTGCATGGCACCCAGATAATAGGCCAAGGCCTGGCCAGGCCAGCTGATATAGCGGTCGACCTCGGTCTGGACCTCGCGGTCCGACAGGGCCGTATGGTCGTGCAGATAATCAATGGCCTGCTGACGGTTCCAACCCTTAGCATGAATGCCCGTATCGATCACCAGCCGCGCGGCACGCCACATTTGATAGCTGAGCATGCCAAACCGGTCATAGGCAGTCGGATACATGCCCATCTCGACGCCCAGCTTTTCGCAATAAAGCGCCCAGCCCTCGCCATAGGCGGAAATATAGACCTGTCGGCGAAAGTCAGGCTGGTCCTTGTTCTCAAGCGCCAGCGGCACCTGGAAGGCATGACCTGGAGCCGATTCATGCAAGGTCAGTGCGGTTAGGGCATAGAGCGGCCGCGATGGCAGGTCATAGGTATTGAGCAGGTATATTCCGGTGCCGCCGCGCCCCGCCGTATAAAAGGGCGCAATCTCATCTGGCACCGGCACAATGGCAAAGCGGGCGCGGGGCAGGTGGCCAAACCATTGCCCAGCCTTGCCGTCAAATTGCTTGGCGATCCAGGCCGCCCGGTCGAGCAGGTCTTGCGGCGTCTTGGCGTAGAATTTCGGGTCGCTGCGCAGATAGGCCAGGAAGGCGGGCATATCGCCCTTGAACCCGGCCTCGGTCTTGGCCGCCTCCATTTCCGCTTTAATCTTGGCGACCTCGGCCAGCCCGATCGCATGTATCTGATCAGGGCTCAGGTCCAGGGTGGTATATTCGGCGATCTTGGAGCGGTAATAGGCCTGGCCGTCCGGAAGGGCCGTCGCGGCCAGCCCCTGATTGGCCTTGGGGATATAGTCCTGGCGCAAAAAGGTCAGCAGGCGGATATGGGCCGGAATGACCTGGCGATTGATGACATCAACCGCTTCGGCGCGCAGGCTTGCCTGTTCAGCGGCAGGGATGGATTTCGGCATCTGTTCAAAAGGTTTGTAATAGACCGTCGCCTCGGCCGATTTGGCCTGCGCAATCACTGCCACGCTCTGATCGCGGCCGACCAGGGTCACTTGCGGCGGGGTAAAACCGCGGCCAAGGCCAGAGCGCATATTGTCTTCGGCCTGCGCAAAATAGAGCGGCAGGCCGCGCATTAGGGCGATAAAAGAATGATAATCAGCAGCGGTCTTAAAGGGCTGGCGCGCAGTGCTGGCAATATCGCTCCAAAACGCGCTGTCGGAATTGAATGGGGCCTCATAGTCCTTGAACCTCTGACTATTGGCCAGGGCCTCGATCTGATAGCGATAAACGCCGTAATCGACCCTAGCCTTGGGCGATAAGGTGTTGGGCGAGATCGCATCCAACGCCTTAAGGGTCTGGGTCCAATAGGTCAGGCGCGCTGACTGGCTGGCCGCATCGACGTTTGGCAGGCGCCCTGGAATAGCCCCGCCCTCTGGATCGGTTAGGCCCTGCGCCGTTCGCCAGGCCCATTCGCGCGTATAGATGGCCTTAAAGGCCTGATCGGCCTTTGGAGTCGCCAAGGCCGCCGTGGCCCAAAGTCCAAGGAAAAGGCCGAGCAGGATGGGGCGGATCTTGACCATGGGGGACTCCGTATCGGTTCCCGACCATGACAAGCCAAGGGCCTAGCCGTCAAATGGCGGGGTCTATTTCTTTTTCGGCGGCGGGGTGAGGAAGGACGAGGCGGCGACCACAACCTTTGGCTTTTCGGCCTTGGGTTTGCGCACTTCCTTATTGGATTTTTTTTGGCCCTTGGCCATGACCTTGTCCTTTGAGCAGGTGAAGATGGGGGACGGGTCAAGAGCCGCGCCATTGGCGGCCTATGGCAGCCCGCAGCAGCGCTGGGCCAGGTCGGCAGGCCAAAGGCTGGCTCACCTCTCGGGTCTAACACAATTTGTAGATGCTGCGCCTAGAATCGGCGGGCCAGGGCTTGTAGGCGCGGCCTAACCTTCAAAAATCCGCCATAGGCCAGATCTAAGAGCCAAAGAACGGGCGGAATGCGGGCCAATTGGCCAAACAGGCTTAAGACCGGGATCGCGCGCCACATGGCCGCAAAGGCCTTGGCTCCAGAGACGACCGCCTTTCCGGCTTCTTGAGCATGAAACCGGGCCAACAAGGTTTGGCGGTCGAGCGGGCAATCGCTGGACGCATCTCCAAGATCGACAAACGCAATCGCCCCGCGCCGGTCTAGCCGCCGCATCAAGGCAATTTCGCGAAGGCACAAGGGACAGGTGCCGTCATACCAGACTGTAAGTCGGGGCGTTTGCATGGGGGGAGACATAGTTCAGGGAGCGCTTTAGGCCAGCTCGGCTTGGTATTGGTCGGTTCAAACATTATAGCCTTCGCTCAGGACTTGCCCTACCCTCTTTGTCAGAGCCGCTCAAGCGGCCGCTTTGTTATGGGACGGACCAATGATAAGACCCAGGACTTCCCGCTGGATCGGGGTAGGTTTATGAACCTGCCCGCGCGGCCCAAGGTCGGCCTTACAACCAAACTCTATTATGGGCTCGGGTCTGTGGCCTATGGGGTCAAAGACAATGGCTTCAGCTCGTTCTTATTGCTGTTTTACAATCAGGTCCTGGGCCTTCCGGCCCCCTGGGTTGGGGCGGCGATTGGTATAGCCCTGGTGGTCGATTCCTTGCTCGACCCGATCGTTGGCCAGATTTCAGATACCTGGCGCTCGTCCTGGGGGCGCCGTCACCCGTTTATGTATTTTGCTGCTGTTCCAGCGGCCTTGGCTTTTTACTTCCTTTGGCGGCCACCGACCGGCCTGTCGGATGGGCAGCTATTTGCCTATTTGCTGGTTATGGCCATCGTGGTGCGCAGCCTGATCACCCTTTATGAAATCCCCTCCACTGCGTTGGGGCCGGAATTAAGCGAGAATTATGATCAGCGTACGGCCTTATTTGGTTTTCGTTATTTCTTTGGCTGGTGGGGCGGCCTGACCATGACGGTCCTGGCTCTGGGTTTCCTGCTGAGACCCGATGCGACCCACGCCGTTGGCCAGCTTAATCCCGCCGGTTATGCGGCCTATGGCGCGGTTTCTGCCGTGATTATGGTTGCGGCGATCATGGTTTCGGCAGCGGGGACCCACAAATTCATCCCGCACCTGAAAGGGCCCGTCGCAGAGTCCCGGTTTAATCTGGCGGTCTGGCTTGGGTCGGTAAGGGCTATCCTGGCCAATCGGGCCTTTCGCGCCATCATGACTTCGGCCCTTTTCAGTTCAATGGCCGGAGGCCTGGGCCTGGCGCTCAATTCCTATTTTGTCACCTATTTTTGGCAATTGAGTAGCGCCAGTTTCGCCGTCCTTTTGGGATCGGCCTTTATCGCCGCCCTGGTTGCCCTATTGATCAGCCCGCACCTGTCCAGGCGGTTTGGCAAAAAGCCGGTGACGATTGGGCTTTATACGCTGAGCGCCTTCTTCCTGCCCCTGCCATTTTTGCTTCGTCTCGCCGGCTGGTTCCCGGACAATGAGTCCAGTCTGCTTGTGCCCATCTTGTTCGCCAATTCGGTTCTGGCCTTAAGCCTATCGATTACGGCCAGCATTATGGGCACGGCCATGATTGCCGATATTGCTGAAGATATCGAGGTCAAGACTGGGCAGCGCTCGGAGGGCCTATTATTCTCCGCCGCTAGCGTCATTAATAAGGCCGTCACCGGGATTGGCATTTTTGCTTCGGGCCTCATTCTTAGCCTGGTGCATTTTCCAGAGGGCGCGAAGCCCGGTCAGGTACCCCAACATATTCTCAACGAACTGGTCCTGACCTATGTGCTGATTGCCGCCCTGATCCACGGCGCGGCGCTGTTGTGCCTATTAGGCTATGACATCAGCCGCAAACGCCATGAGGATAATCTGGCCGAACTGGCGGAGCGTGTGCCTTAAGGAAGAGGATCGGGCTTTACCTGAGCGGTATCGCGGGGCAGGCTATCTGAATAAGGTTTTGCGGCACGGCTCACGCTTAAAGAGGGGCCGGCACATTAGCCAGGAGGATGCCCATGTCGATCGATTTTGAAATTCCCGAGGAAGCTAAGGCGGTCCGCGCCAAGGTGCGCCAATTCGTGCATGATGAATGCATACCTGCTGAAAAAGCCCTGGCCGATGGCGGCGATTTCAAGACCATCTTGGCGGGCCTGCGCGCAAAAGCCCGCGCCCAGGGGCTTTGGTGTCCCTTTATCCCTGTTGAGTATGGCGGCATGGGCCTTGGTCCGCTGGCCAATGCCCTGGTGCAGATGGAATTGGGTGAGAGCCATCTCGGTGCCCTGTCGATGAATAGTCAGGGCCCGGACGATGCCACCATGCTGACCCTCTTGGCGCACGGCACCGAGTACCAAAAGGAAAAATACCTCAAGCCGCTGCTGAATGGCGAAAAGCGGGTCTGCTATTCCATGACCGAAAAGGCCGCTGGTGCCGATGCGACGGGCATGCAGACCCGGGCGGTCAAGGATGGCAATGAGAACTATGTTCTGAACGGCGAGAAATGGTTCTCCTCGGCTGCCAGCGCCGCCGATCTGGCCGTGGTTATGGCCATGACCGATCCCGATGCGCCCCGGCATCAGCGCTATTCGACCTTTATCGTTGAGCTGCCCAATCCCGGCTACATCATTAAGCGCGATATCGAGACCATGGCCGCGGAAGGCCCTTTACCAAGGTGATGGGCGGGGGCCATTCGGAGATCGAGATCAAGGACCTGGTTGTGCCGGCCGAAAACCTGCTCGGCGGCGAGGGCAATGGCTTTAATATGGGTCAGCACCGCCTAGCCTATGGGCGGCTAAGGCACGGTATGCACAATGTCGCCATGGCCCAGCGCGCGCTTGATCTGGCCACGGCGCATGTCACCCAGCGCTCGACCTTTGGCCAACTCCTGTCCGACCGCCAAGGGGTCCAGTGGATGCTGGCCGATTGTGCCAGCGAGCTTTATATGGCCCGGCTCATGTTGCTGCATATTGCCTATAAGGCCGAAAAGGGCATGGATCTGCGGCAAGAAAACTCCATCGCCAAGGTGTTCCTGGCCCATATGGTGCACAAGGTCGTCGATACAGCGATCCAGCTGCATGGGGCGCTCGGCTATAGCCATGATACGCCCCTGGCGCGGTGGTACACCCATATCCGCTCTCAGCGCCTAGTCGATGGTCCAGACGAGGTGCATCGCTGGACAGTTGGGCGCAATGTCATCAAGGCCTATCAGCAATTTGGCACTACGGCCTCGGCGGCTGGCGGTGACCTGATCTAGTAACTGCGGTGGTCCATGACGGGCAGGCCGATCTCGTATAGTCTTAAGGCCAGTTACTTAGACCAAGGTGTCGCCATGTCCGTCAAAGCCCTGATCCCCAACCTCTTGACCGTCGTTCGGCTGGTTCTGACCCTGGTCATGTTCGCCGGCTTTGTCACCTTTGCCTGGATTCAGGATCATGGGGTCATGGTCCCGACCCCAGTGGTCTTCCTATTGCTCCAATTGATATTGGGCTGTTTTGTCGTGGCCGCCGTAACCGACTTTTTTGATGGCTGGCTGGCGCGGCGATGGCAGGTCGAAAGCCTGTTTGGCGCCATATTGGACCCGATCGCCGACAAGATCTTGGTTTGCGGTGCAGCGCTCGGCCTGATCGCCGCCCATGTTCAACCTTCGGTGCTCTTGCCCGTCGGCCTGATCCTGTTTCGCGAATTTGCGGTCTCGGCCTTACGGGAGGTGCTCGCGCCTCGAGGCCTAAGTCTGCCGGTGACGTTTTTGGCCAAGATAAAGACCAGCCTGCAGCTGGTTTCTATGGGCGCGGTCATGGTCGCCTGGTTTGCTCCCGCCTATGGGCTGGATCTGACCATGAAACAGTTTGAACAGGTCACCTCAGGCGCTAATGCCCTGGTCTGGCTGGCGGCACTCGTAACGCTCTGGACGGGCATATCTTATGGATTTTCGGCTTGGCAGGCGCTAAAGGCCAGGCCAGAGCACGCCTAGCTGGCTATATGGGCATTGACCAGGCCGAGCGGCACGGCGGTTGAGGCCTTGACCGCGCGAATGACAATACGGCTTTCGACATTGGACACCAGGCCGAGCGATAACAGCTTGTCGCGCAGAAAATCGTCAAAGCCGTGCATGTCGCGGGTAATGATCCGCAGTACATAGTCTTCGCCGCCCGTGACCGTGGCGCATTGGGCCACTTCCGGCCAATCGGCGACTGCGTATTCGAACCGCTCGAGATTATCCTTGGTCGGCAGCGATAACTTGACGGTCGCATAGACCTCAAAACCAAGGCCCAGCTTTTCGCGGTCCAATAGGGTAACTCGGCCCTGAATAATTCCCACCTCTTCGAGCCGCTTGATCCGCCGCCAACATGGGCTTGAGGACAGGCCGACCTTATCGGCTATGTCGGCGACCGAGAGGCCGGCATCGTGTTGGACGAGGTCTAGAATCTTGGCATCGATTGCATCGAGGACTTCAGACAAAATTTCCTCCTATTGCGGGATTTGCCGCATTGTTCTTGCTGAGTTTCATGCCGCAACCTGCCACCGATTGGCAAACAATTTTGTCTAAAGGCTCGAAAAGTTTTCTGACCATATGTTTTTGCCCCGCTGCCGCGCATGGGCGCACACATAAGTCAGACGGCAAAGCTAGGTTAGCGAATTAGCCAAAGATGAGATACTATTCTTACATGTTGCAAAAAATTAGAAATTAAATCCAATATTGTGCCTAATTTAAGATCATTTCGATCACTAATTTTAAAGAGTCTGTGGCATGATGTGGCGATCTCGGGTTTCCTGAAGCCAGTAGGGGTGTTGGGTCATGCGTCACGCTGAAGTCACGCTTGAGGACAAGTATCAGCTGCTCCAGGGCAGCGCCCTGGTCACTGGGGTCCAGGCCCTGATCCGGGTCATGTTGGACCAGGCTAGGCTCGATCGCCAAGCGGGGAATAAGACCGCGGGCTATGTGTCCGGCTATCGCGGCTCACCGCTTGGCGGGCTGGACCAACAGGCTGAACGGGCTGCCAAGGCCCTGGCCGACCACGAAATCCTGTTTCAGGCCGGATTGAATGAGGACCTGGCCGCCACCGCGGTTTGGGGCTCGCAACAGGTCGGCCTGTTTGAAGGCGCGCGCTATGATGGCGTGTTTGGCCTCTGGTACGGCAAGGCGCCCGGCGTCGATCGCACCGGCGATGTTTTTAAACATGCCAATTTTGCCGGAACCGCGCCGCTCGGCGGCGTGATTGCGGTGGCCGGTGATGACCATACCTGCAAATCCTCGACCCTGCCGTCACAGTCCGAATTTGCGTTTCAAGATTTTGAAATGCCGGTCCTGTCCCCGGCCGATGTGCAAGAGGTGCTGGACTATGGTCTCGCGGGGATCGCCCTGTCGCGGTTTTCGGGTCTCTGGGTTGGCCTTATCGCCCTGGCCGATACGATGGACTCGGCCATGACCATCAATGTGTCTTTGGATCGGCACCATTTTGTCACCCCCACCGATTTTGTCCTGCCGCGCGGCGGTCTTGGTATCCGGACCAAGGACCAGCCGATGGAGAAGGAAAGGCGGCTTCGGCACTACAAGATCCCTGCGGCCCTGGCCTGGGCCAAGGCCAATGGCATTGACCGGACTGTGTTTCGCGGCAAACACGCCCGGCTAGGCATAGTCTGTCAGGGTCAGGCCTATAAGGATGTGATCGAAGCCCTAGCCGCCATGGGCCTTGACCTAGACCAGGCCCGCGATCTTGGCCTGGCGCTTTACAAGGTCGGCATGCCCTGGCCGCTGGAGCCCACCGCCGTTCGCGCCTTTGCCGCCGACCTTGAAACGGTCTTAGTCATTGAACACAAGCGCGCCCTGATAGAGCCGCAGCTGCGCGCTGCCCTTTATGACCTGCCGGAACGCTCTAGGCCCCGGATCATAGGCAAGCGCGATGAAAAGGGCGCGCCGCTTTTGTCCGAGGTCGGCGCCCTGTCGGTTGCCGAGATTGCCCTGGCCCTATTTGATCGCCTGCCTGTCGGGCCGCATATGGACCGCGCTTCGGCCTATCTCAATCGGGTTTCTGCGGCGGGGGTTGCGGCTGTGACCCTGGCGGCCGACCAGCTGCGCAAGCCGTTCTTTTGCTCGGGCTGTCCGCATAATCGCTCGACCCGCTTGCCGGAGGGCTCGCGCGCCCTGGCCGGGATTGGCTGTCACTATATGGCCAGTTTTAGCGATCCCAATACCGATATGCACAGCCAGATGGGGGGCGAAGGTCTAAGTTGGCTCGGTTCTGCGCCGTTCACGGATCAATCGCATGTCTTCGTCAATTTAGGCGACGGTACCTATAACCATTCTGGCTCATTGGCCATTCGCGCCGCCGTCGCCGGCGGGGCCAATCTGACCTATAAGCTGCTCTATAATGACGCGGTGGCCATGACCGGGGGCCAAAGACCTGAAAGCGGCTTTAGTGTCGCCCAGATCACCCGCCAACTGGCCGCCGAAGGCGTGGCCCGGACGGTTATCGTCGCTGACGAGGTGGCCCGCTATCGCCAAATTAAGGATCTGGCCCCCGGCATAGACATCTATCCACGCAGCCAATTGATGCCAGTTCAAGAGAGCTTGCGTCAAACCCCTGGCGTGACGGTCCTGATCTATGATCAGACCTGCGCGGCGGAAAAACGTCGTCGTCGCAAGCGCGGCCTGATGCCCAAGGCCCCGCGCCAGGCCATGATCAACCCCCTGGTTTGCGAAGGCTGCGGCGATTGTTCGAAAGCCTCCAACTGTGTCTCGATCGAGCCGCTAGAGACCGAATTTGGCCGCAAGCGCAGGATCAACCAGTCCAGCTGTAATCAGGACCTGTCCTGCCTTGACGGATTTTGCCCATCCTTCGTGACCCTTGACGGCGCAAGGCTTAAGGCCCCGCCGCCTGTACCGGCCCTGACAGCCGACTCAAGCCCTATGCCGCAACTGGTGCCGCTCGAGGGGGTGCTTAATCTGGTCTTTACCGGGATTGGTGGCACAGGCGTGACGACCGTCGCCTCGATCCTGGCCATGGCCGCCCATATTGATGGCCGTGCGGCCTCGGTCGTTGATATGACCGGCTTGGCGCAAAAGGGCGGGGCGGTGTTTAGCCACGTCCGCCTTGGGGAGAAACCGACCAGTGTGATCGGCGGCCGTGTGGCCCCGGCCTGTACAAATGTCTTGATTGCTTGTGATGTCCTGGCTGCCGCTGGCCCGGAGGCCTTGTCCCTTTATGCCAAGGACCGCACCCAGGCCTTTGCCAATCAAGACCTTGCACCGACTGCTGATGTTATCGCCGATCGCGATGCCAGGTTTGATCCGGTCGCCACCGGCAAGAAGATCGCGGCCGCAGCCTTGTCCTATAAGGCCTGCCCGGCCTCTAGCTTGGCCGAGGCCAGGCTCGGCGACGGCATTTATGGTAATATGATCATGCTGGGCTATGCCTGGCAAAACGGGGTCATACCGGTCTCGAGCCGAGCGCTTTATCGGGCCATTACGCTTAATGGAGTCGATGCTGATAAGAATCTACAAGCCTTTGAAATTGGTCGTCAGTATGCGGCATGTCTGATTTCGTTAGCCCAGGATCAAGGCGCAAGGCTTGAAACCGAAGACCTTGATACTCTTATCGCCCGGCGCGTTGATGATCTGGTGGCCTACCAAGACCGCGCTTATGCCGACTGCTTTTTAGCGCAGATTGAGCGGGTCCGGACAGCCGAACGCGGTCTTGGCCTGGCCGATGATCCCTTGCCACTTACCCGCGCCGCCGCCATCAATCTCTATAAGCTGATGGCCTATAAGGACGAGTTTGAGGTGGCTAGGCTTTATAGCGACGGGCGATTTGCGGCGCAGCTGGCCGATACATTTGAGGGGGGGCGACTACAAATTTGGCTCGCTCCGCCGCTTTTCGCGCCACGTGGCCCCGGGGGCGTTCCGACCAAGCTGGCCATGCCCGCCTGGATTGTACGTCGCGCTTTTCCATTGCTTGCCCGCCTCAAAGGCCTGCGGGGTACATGGCTGGACCTGTTTGGCTATACAGACGAACGCCGCCAAGAGCGGGCAGCCATTGCGCAATATGTGCAAGATCTAGACGGTCTGCTGCAGGGCTTGACCATTAAACAAAGATCCTTAGCCGTTGAGATCGCCAGCCTGCCGCAAATGATCCGCGGCTTTGGGCATGTGAAGGCCCAGTCTGTTCAAAAAGCCACTGCAGCGCGAGCTACGCTTTGGCAGGCCTGGCACCAAACCCCAGGTAGCAGAACCAGGGCTTGAACACGTCTCCAAGTTCGACCAGGCTAGCTGAACGATATTGTGACTTAAGAAAGATGTCCCATGGCCCTGATCGATTGGCTATTGCCACAGGTCAGTCTCACATTGGATGGCCCCGGCATTGTTTTGCGGCCCGCGCGGCGCACTGACTTTCAGGCTTGGTCAGACTTACGGCGCCAGTCTGCCCGTCACTTGCAGCCGTTTGAACCCGCATGGCCTGCCGATGACCTTACCCGTCCAGCCTTTGGCCGCCGACTCGCGGCCTATGAGCGCGATATGGACAATGGTGTCGCCTTTCCCTTCTTGATCTTCCGTTCAAGCGACCAGGTCCTTGTTGGCGGGATTACGCTTTCCCAGATCCGCCGCGGTGTGGCCCAGACCGGAACCCTCGGCTATTGGATCGGCTTGCCGTATGTGCGCCAAGGCTTTGCCAGCCGTGCCCTTGAGACTGTTTCCCGGTTTAGCTTTGAACAATTAAGGCTACACAGACTGGAGGCGGCCTGCCTGGTCGACAATATCGCCTCTCAAAAGGTCCTAGAAAATCAGGGCTTTGAGCGTGAAGGTCTGGCCAGGGCTTATCTAAAAATTAATCAAAATTGGCGAGACCATGTGCTCTATGCACGCCTCGCGCCCTAGGGTCAGCATTGCCCTATTCCTGGAGCTTGATCCACCTAAATGACCCGCAGCCTTGACAATGATGGCGACTGGGCGCTGGCGGATGCGGTTTCGGCCCTGAACCATGCGCAGTCGGTGCTGTGGCGATGGGATAGTGGTCAAGACCGCCTGTCCTTGATCGGTGCCGCAAGCGCCCTTGGCTTTGGCCCGCTCCTGCCCGAATGCTCATCCGCGGCGGCCCTGGCGATGGTCCTGCCGCGCGATCATGCCCGTGCCCGATCCCTGTTCGAGCCTCAGACGCCGGGCACTGAGATCAATGTGCGGCTGCATATGCGCGGCGGACAGACCAATGTTTGGCGCGGCCAATGGCGTGCAGGTGGCCGGGCCGTGGGGGTGGTATCGCCAGATAGTGACCGGGTTGAGCCCAACCTTGATGCCTTAACGGGTCTTTTGGATCGAAGCGGATTCATTCGCGATGTACGCGAGCGCCTTTTGAGCTCTGGGGCCTATGAGCTGGTGGTCGCCGATCTCGACCGGTTAAGGCGGCTCAATGAGGCCTTGGGTCATGATCGGGCCGACCGGGTCCTGGCCACCTTGGCCTCGCGCTTGGCGGCGACCTTTTGCTCACAATCTATCCTAGCCCGAATTGGCGAGGACGAATTTGCCGCGCTTGTCCCCGCAACGGAAGAGTCTGCCGGAACGCGCGCTCGCGCAGCGCTGGAGCCGCCCCTGCGGGTCGCTGGCTTTGATATTCATCCGGCCTTGTCCATTGGTGTGGTGCAAGTCCAGGGCGGTGAAGACGCACTCGAGCCCACAGAGCTTTTGCGCCGGGCGGAATTGGCAGTTGAAACGGTCAAGACCAATGGCGGCGGTGCAGTGGCCATCTATGGCCGGTCTTTGGAGTCCGATGGCCTGTCAAGGCTGGCACTGGAAGCAGACCTGCGCGCCGCCTTGGAGCGCGGTGAGATTATTCCTTATTTCCAGCCGATCGTTCAGCTCGATACGGGTAAGCTTTCGGGTTTTGAGGCCTTGGCGCGATGGCTGCATCCGCGCCGCGGCCTGCTGATGCCGGCTGACTTTTTGGGACTGTGCGGCGAGATGGGGCTTTTGCCGGCGCTCGGGACGCGCATGTTAAAGACAGCCGCCGAGCAGCTCGCCATCTGGCGTGACCGCTATCCGAACATGGCCGACCTGACCTGTTCGGTGAATCTATCGACTGGCGAGATCGATCGGCCGGGCCTGGTTGAACAGGTCGGCACCGTGATTGCCCGTGCCGGTCTGCCGCACGGTGCCATCAAGCTCGAACTGACCGAGAGCGATATTATGCGCAATCCGCAAAAGGCAGGGGTGGTGCTGGGTCAGCTGCGCGCAGTTGGCGCGGGCTTGTCGCTGGATGATTTTGGCACAGGTTTTTCGTCCCTCGCCTATCTGACCCGCTTGCCCTTCGATACGCTTAAGATTGACTGCTATTTTGTCCGCACCATGGAGTTCAATGAGGGCTCTGCCAAGATCGTGCGCTCGGTGGTCAATCTGGGCCGCGATCTTTCGTTAGAAGTCGTAGCCGAAGGCATAGAAAACTCAAATATTGCCCTTCAATTACAAGCCCTAGGCTGCGATTTTGGCCAAGGCTTTGGCTATGCCAAGGCCCTGCCGCCTGCCGAAGCTGAGGCGGTGATTGCAAGGTCGCATATGCGGATCGACGAACCCTTAAAGGTTCGCTCCTGACCTAGTGATCGTCGGTCGTCGGATCGAGCAATTTG
>JBILKO010000044.1:0-17944 GCA_044376615.1 Caulobacteraceae bacterium | reverse complement strand
CTGATACTCGGCCAGCACATCTGGATGCTCAGTGAACAGGGTCAGGTTATGTAGCAACAGATCGCCAAAATCGCAGGCATTGAGCACCCGCAAGCGGTCTTGGTACTGGGCATAGACCTGCTGGCCCTGATTTTTGCCAAAAAGGGCGCTTTCACCGGCGGGGACCTTGGCCGGTGTCCAGCCTCGATTCTTCCATTGATCGATCAGGCCCAGCATCAGCTTAGCGGGCCAACGCTTGGCATCGATGTTTTGCGATTCCAGGACCTGTTTGATCAGGCGCTCCTGATCGTCGGTGTCGAGGATGGTATAGGTCGATTTCAGGCCGACTAGTTCTGGGTGGCGCCGCAAGATCTGGGCCGCTATGGCGTGAAACGTGCCAAGCCAGCGCAGGCCCTCGGCCTGGGGGCCAATCATATGGGTTATGCGCTCGCGCATTTCCCGCGCGGCCTTATTGGTAAAGGTCACGGCGAGGATTTCCCAAGGGCGGGCCTTGTTTTGACTCAATATGTGGGTCAGGCGCGTGGTCAGGACCCGCGTCTTACCTGTGCCTGCGCCCGCCAGAACCAAGACCGGGCCGTCCAGGGCCTCGACCGCCTGCTTTTGTTCGGTGTTGAGGCCGTCCAGATAGTGACCAGTCCCAGAGTTTGGCGCGCGATCGGCCCGAGCAAGGTCGCTTATGCGCACAGGCGGCGTTTCGGCAGGATGGTCAGTCAAGGCGAAGGACTCGATTCTGTGTGGGTTGGGCGCGAAACTAGCACATGTTCACGCGGCCTTAAGGGGCCAGTATTAGGCTGGCCTCGCTTGAACATGCGCCAACACAGCTAAACGGCAAGCCGAGGCCAGCAATTGGCCCGGGCGCGCCTGGTCAATCTGGCCAATTAAGGCTGCCATACTGATGCCTTTTTCGCTGGCCATGGTTTCGAGCACGGCCCAGAATTCTGGCTCTAGCGCTAGAGAAGTCGCGTGGCCGGATAGGTTGATGGAGCGTTTGCGCAGGGTGCTCATACGGTGCCTATTGACAAAAAATGACGGACGCGTCATTTTTACGAAATGAGTTGGAGCAAGTATCATGACAGCTGCTGATTACGCCATTGATATTGACGCAGATCCGTCGGTCGCGGTCACTCAGCACGATTATCGCTTGCGCCCGCTTAAGGCCCTTCTGGCCTTTCGCAAATTGATTGCTAATAAGGAAGACACTGAACAAGTCTTTGTCATCATGCAGGCCCTGGCCGGCCGCGCCTTGCCAAAAGGCTATCAGCGGCTTTTGCAGTCACCAGAAGGTGGCCGCCAGGCCTATAAGCGTCTGGAGCTCGCGGACCGCCTGCAAGATCGCGATTGGGTGGCCAGTTTTGCGCCCGGTACGGTCGGTGCCGCCTATAAGGATTTTATCGCGCCGCGCGGTCTCAGTGCCTATGGCCTTGCCGATGAGAGCCGCAAGGTTACGGGCGAAATTGATGCAGAGCATCCCTTGGCCTGGTACGGCCGTCGCCTGCGCGATGTGCACGATATCTGGCATGTCTTGACCGGCTATGGCACCGACGCCTTGGGCGAAGCCTGTGTGGTGAGCTTCTCCTTTGCCCAGACCAATTCCTTGGGCTTTGGCTTTATCGGCGCGGGCGCAGCCCTGCAGCTCGAAAGCTCGAAGTCGGGCCTGCCCTATGGCAAGGCCGTACTTCAGGCCTGGCGCAACGGGGCCAAGGCCGGATGGTTGCCTGAGCAGGATTATGAAGCCCTGTTTGCTGAGCCTCTGGATCAGGCGCGCGCGCGTTTAAAGATCGCCCGGCCAACCATTTATGAATCCATTCCCGCTTCTGCCCGGGACGGGGTCTTGGGCAAGGCCGCGGCCTAGCTAAAGGGCGGCGGCAATCTTGCTGGCCGTCGCCTTCAACTCATTCATGTCCGCCATTTGGCCATGCCCATGGCCCGCGAGCGCGATCCCGTCATAGCGCGGGATGATATGGACATGCAGATGAAACACGGTCTGGCCTGCTGGCGCGCCATTGAACTGGGTGATGACCACCCCATCTGGCTTTAAGGCATCGCGCACGGCCTTGGCGACTTTTTGAACAGCGAGGGTGATCGCGGTCAGGTCACTGGGTGCAATGTCAAACAGGTTTCGCGCTTGCGCCGTCTTGGAAATCACTAGGCAATGGCCCGGCGACTGTGGAAACACGTCCAAAAAGGCCAAAACCTGGGCGTCTTCATAGACCTTTATCGCAGGCATCTCACCGCGAATGATCTTGGCAAAGATATTGGCCTCGTCATAGGTACCGGTCAGGCTCATAGCTCTATCCTTTGGTCAGGGGGTGGCCTTGAAGGGCGAGTATTCCTCGGCCAGCCAGTCCATTTCATTTTGAACCGCCGCGCGCTCCTGGTCCAGATAGCGGCGCACCGGTTCGCGCAAGGCGGGGTCGGCGATGAAATGGGCTGAATAGACGGGGGCAGGGAGATAGCCGCGGGCAATCTTGTGCTGGCCTTGCGCGCCCGCCTCGACCCTGGGCAAGCCAAGGCGGATGGCGTGTTCGATGGCCTGGTAATAGCACAGTTCGAAATGCAGGAAGGGCACCTCCTCGACCGCCCCCCAATTGCGGCCATAAATACAGTCATCGCCGAGCAGGTTAAGGGCCCCGGCAATATAGCGCTCGCCGCGTTTGGCCATGACCAACAGGACCCGATCACCAAGCGTCTGGCCGAGCAGGCTGAAAAACTGGCGGTTCAGATAGGGGCGGCCCCATTTGCGCGCGCCGGTGTCTTCATAGAATTGGTAAAACGCATCCCAGGCGTCTTCAGTTAGGGCCTCGCCCGATAGGCCAACAATTTCAAGGCCCGCCTGGGCATCGCGCCGCTCACGCCGGATCGTCTTGCGCCGATTGGAGGATAGGGCTGCCAAGAAGTCCTCAAAGGTCGCATAGCCGGCATTGTGCCAATGATATTGCTGGTCCTGGCGCTGAAGCAGGCCCTCATCTCCCAAGAAATCCCAGTCCTGACGTAAGGGAAAGGTGATGTGCAACGACGAGGCCTCCAGCCGCTCGGCCAAGGTCACGGCCCCGCCAAGTAGGGTGCGTTTGGCAATCACCGGATCAACGTCCGGGCGGACCAAGAGGCGTGGTCCGGTCACGGGCGAAAACGGTGCTGCGCATTGCAGCTTTGGGTAATACTGGCCACCCACCCGCTCATAGGCCTGGGCCCAGGCATGGTCGAAAACATATTCGCCCTGAGAATGGGCCTTGAGATAAAGCGGCATGACTGCCGCCACGGCTCCAGCCTCATCCTCTACGGCCAAATGGTGCGGCGCCCAGCCGGTCTGAGCGATCGCGCAGCCCGACAGTTCTAGGGCATCAAGGAAGGCATAGCTGACAAAGGGATTAGCCTGATAGTCCGGATTGGCGGTGCAGGCACCCCATGCTGACTGGCCAATTTCGGCAATACGCCGATGAACACGAACCGAAGACTTAATTGCGGTCATTACCTATCCCAGTAGGGCGGCAAGTCTGGCCATGGCTTCATTGATCTGGGCCGGAGGAAGCTCATCGATTTTCCGTCCCTCTCGGGCATTCATGTCTAGGACCCTAGGCTGATCGCAGCGTACAATTCCGTTGGTCTCGATGCCCGAAATCTTAACCCCGTGTCTCACTTTACGAGCTATGTTTGCGCCGCTTGTGATTGGTAGCACAATGGATAGGCCTGAGCCTTGATTAAATGGCGAAGGCGATACAACGACCACAGGACCAAATCCGAACTGCTCGCCGCCTTTAGAGGGATCAAGGCGAACCATATATATATCGCCTCGGTTCACAGGTCTAAATCCTTAAGTGGCTGCATCATCCAATGCCCCAAATGTCTAAGCCCACGATTGCCCTGATCATCACGGCAAAAATCCCTCAAACACCATATTGTCGCAATGGCCCTTGATCGCCTCCCAGTCTTGCGGTTTGCGTACCGTCCAGGCGATGACGGGCATACCGTCCTTGCGCAAGATATCGGCTTTTTTGCTGGGCAAGAGATCGAGGCCAAGGGCTAAGAAGTGAGGTTTAGCAGTTGCTACATGCTCAAGCGCAGCAAAGGCTCGCCTTTGTTCGGGGGCGACGGTCGCGGCGTGCTCGCCGGTATAAGAATAGCTGTTTAGGCCGCGCAAAATCTGCGGGTGGTGCTGGGCAAACCAGGCGTGAGAATAGGGATTAAACCCGATAATGCAGGTCGGGCCATTATGATCGACCAATATGTCCGAAACCCTGCGCTCGAGAGGCCCGACTTCGCCAAACGGTGTTTTCAGCTCAATATGGACCATGGCGCGATGGCCGATCAGGGCTAAGACCTCGGCAAGTGTCGGGATGGTCTCGTCTGTCCCCTTTAGGGGAAGCTTGGCGAGGTCGGCCGCCTTATGGTCGCGAACGCGCCCGGGATTGTCGGTCATGCGGTTTAGGGTGGCATCATGAAAGACGACAGCCTCGCCATCGGCGGTGAGGTGAACATCGAGCTCAATCGCATAGCCGGCCTTGCTTGCCGCCTGAAAGGCCGCCAGCGAGTTTTCGGGCGCGCCGTCTGGGCTCCAAAGGCCGCGATGGGCAATATGGGGGGCGAAAAGCTGTTCCCAGGCCGCGCCGAACTTGCTTTTCATGACACTTCCACCACCGCATCGACCTCGACCGAAAAGTTCAGTGGCAGTCGATAAACCCCAACGGCCGAGCGTGCATGACGCCCAGCATCCCCAAACGCTGCGACCATTAGGTCAGAACAGCCATTGACGACTTGAGGAATAGCAAAAAAGTCTGGACCAGCCTGAACAAAGCCGCCCAACTTGACCACCCGCACCACCTTGTCCAGGTCACCGCCGGTGGCCAGCTTCATTTGCGCCAGGAGGTTGATGCCGCAGAGCCGGGCTGCGGCAATGCCGGTATCTTGGTCGACCTCGGTACCGACCGTGCCCTTGATCCCGCCATTGGCATCGAGCGAAACCTGGCCAGAAATGTGCAGTAATTGGCCCGAGCGGACAAAAGGCACATAATTGGCGACCGGTGCGACCGGCGCTGGCAAGGTGATCCCAAGAGCCAAAAGGCGCGCTTCGACTGCAGACATGGCAAACTCCCCGAATGTTTCAGACCAGCCTAACGCGGTTGTTTGGCAGGCCCAAGGCCTGTTTGAACGTTTGGCGGGTGCGTGCGGGCTTAGACTAGTCAAATCTTCCCCCGCAACGGTGGGGGGAAAGGCCCTCTTCACCGTCTTCCCCGCGAAGGCGGGGATCCAGAGTGATGATTACAGGCTGTGCGAACAGGTCTGGGTCCCCGCCTGCGCGGGGAAGGAGGAAGGAAGGGTTTGTCTAGAGCCCCCTCCACCCGTCCGGGGTCCCCCTCCCCCAAGGGGGGAGGATTTAGGGAAACAGGCTAGTGCGGCTTTAGGCTGCGGCCGCTGACAATGGCCGATTTGCCAAAACGGGTGCGCAGATCGTCTATGACGCGCTCGGTCTCGCGGGCCTGTTGTTCGTCGGCGGAGAAGAAGTCGGTTGGGGCGGCGCTTACATCGGCCAAATCCGACAGGCCAATGCCAATCAGGCGATAGGTTTCCCCTCGTATTTCCGACGCTAACAGCTCGCGCCCGGCTGCGAACAACATCTTGGCCGTCTGGCAAGGCACAGCCAGGGTCTTTCGCCGTGTGACCAGTTTGAAATCAGCGGTCTTGAGCTTGAGCGTCGCCACTCTGCCTGTAATGGCAGCGGCGCGCATCTGACGCGCCACCTTCTCGCACAGGGGCCAAAGCGCATCGGTCAAGGCGTCCAACTGGCTCAAATCGTCAAAAAACGTGGTTTCGGCACTGACGCTTTTGCGCACCTGATCGGGGTTTACGGGCCGCTTGTCCTGACCCTGCGCCAATTGCCACATGCGTAGGCCATTGGTGCCAAATCGGAGTGTTACGTCCTTAGGATCGGCCTTGGCCAGGTCTCCGACGGTTTTGAACCCGACCTTTGCCAGCGACTGGGCCAGCGCTGGGCCAACGCCCGGTAAGATGGTGACGGGCTTGGGCGCTAGAAAGGACTGGGCCTCGGCCTGGCCAATGACGGCAAAGCCGCGCGGCTTGTCGAGGTCTGAAGCAATCTTGGCCAAGAACTTGTTAGCCGAAAGGCCAATCGAAACAGTCAAGCCGACCTCGGCCTCAATCTGGTTTTGCAATCTCGCTAGGACCTTGGCTGGGCAAGCGCCATTGAGTGCCTCGGTCCCGCCCAAATCAATCCAGGCCTCGTCGAGTGACAGGGGTTGGACCAGGGGGGTAAGCGCCCGAACCTTGGCAAAAATCGCCGCGCTGGCCGACTTGTACTTGGCAAAATCTGGATAGATGACCGTGGCCTTCGGGCACAGTTTGAGCGCCTTAAACATGGGCATGGCCGAGCGAACGCCCGACATGCGGGCAATATAGCAGCAGGTGGTCACCACGCCGCGATGGCCGCCACCGACTATGACCGGAAGATCGCGCAGTTCGGGCCGGTCGCGCTTTTCAACTGAGGCATAAAAGGCGTCGCAGTCCATGTGGGCGATGGATAGGTTTTCGAGCTGGTCATGGACCACAAGCCGGGGCGTCCGACAGGCGGGGCACCGCCGCGATGGCGGATCTTGACCCATCCAAAGGCAATCGCGGCAAAGGGCGGTCATAGGGCTTATTCGAGATGCTGTTCCAAGGCGGTCTGCAAATCGGCCCAGTCATCGATCCGGGTATGGTTTGCTGGATCGCTGGGTGCAAGGGGCCGAAGCCTTGGATCGGCGACCATCTGAAAGCGTTTGATTTGGGGCGCATCAGCGGCCACCGAGCTAAGATTGGGCAGGAGATCATCGATAAAGGCCGAAGCCTTTTGCGTTCGCGCAGCAAGGTGCGCTGCAGCCGGCCCCTTTAGACCGGAATTGATAATCAGGGGATAGTCCATCCCATGACGCTTGAGCCAGCGGGCACGCTCGTCGCGGCCATGCTCCGGCGCATTGGTGAGAATCACAATGCTTGCCCGATTCGAAAGCACCGAAAGGGCGTCTGCGGCGCCCGGCGTGGGGTCCATATCCGCGCCGCCGCTGCGGAAAAAGTCATCGAACAAGGTTTTTCCAACTAAGAGATCAATGTGCTGATCGCCGCCCTTTGGATAGATGTTTTGAAACAACGCGAATTTGGTCAGCCGCATCTCATAGCCATGCCGTTCCACAAAGCGTTGAAATCCCGCCATAAACAAGGCGAGCACCTCGTCAACATCGACAATGAGTAAGGGCCGATGGCTATCGATCTTGGCTGAGGCCAGGTCCTGCGGGGCTTGGTGGGATGAAGTTGCGGTCAGGGTGATACTCTCGGCTAACGGAGGCTTAAGGATATCTGTGGGAACAGTTTGTCGAATAAAAGGGTGGGCCTTGGTTTTGAGGATCGACCCCTTGCATAGGTGTTAGGTTCAAGATGGCCAAAAAGGTCCTGATCGTCGAGGACAATGAGCTAAACATGAAACTGTTTCATGATTTGCTCGATGCCCAGGGCTATGAGACCCTGCAAACCCGTGAAGGGCTGCAGGCCTTGGGTTTGGCGCGTCAACATAGACCGGACTTGATCTTGATGGATATCCAGCTGCCTGAGATTTCAGGGTTGGAAGTCACCAAATGGTTGAAAGAAGACGATGAGCTTCGTCATATACCTGTGGTCGCGGTTACGGCATTTGCTATGAAGGGTGACGAGGAGCGAATCCGCGAGGGAGGCTGCGAGGCCTATATTTCAAAACCGATTTCGGTGGCGGCCTTTTTGGAAACGATCCGCAGACTTTTGGCTTAAAGGTAGGGTCATGAGCGCTCGCATTCTAGTGATCGATGACATAGAGGCCAATGTCAGGTTGTTGGAAGGCAAACTAACGGCTGAATACTTTGAGGTCATTTCTGCCCGCGATGGGGAAGCCGCCATTGAGATGGCCCGCACCGCTTCGCCCGACATTATCCTGCTCGATGTCATGATGCCCGGTATCAACGGCCTCGAGGTCTGTCGCCGGTTAAAAGAAGATCAGGCAACCCAGCATATACCGGTTGTACTTGTAACCGCTCTGGATGGGCGCGCGGACCGCTTGGCTGGGCTCGAAGCCGGGGCGGATGAGTTTCTGACCAAACCGATTGATGATGCCATGTTGTTGGCCCGGGTTCGCGGCCTGACCAGACTGAAAATGGCAGTAGATGAATTGCGCCTGAGGGAGGCCTCGGGTCGGCGGATCGGCGTCATCGGGAGTTCAGCAGCGCGCCTCGCTGGCGGCGGCGGCCGGATCTTGATCTTGGATGACAATGTCCGGCAAGCTGAACGCATAGCGGCGGAGCTACGCGCCGAACACAGGCCGATTATCGAAACCTCCCCGGAACTGGCCCATGCCGCTGCGCGCGGCGCGACGGATCTTGCGATTGTCAATCTCGATAGCGATGGGTTTGACGGCCTTCGCTATGTCGCGGCGCTGAGATCTGATGAGGCGACGCGTCACCTGCCCATCTTGGCCGTCATGGACATTGATCAGAGGCAAAAGCTGGTCAAGGCGATTGAGCTTGGCGCCAATGATATTTTGGCTCGCCCGATTGATCCCTTGGAACTGGCGGCTCGGGCTAAGACTCAGATCCGGCATAAGCGCTATGGCGACCTGTTGCGGGACAATCTGGACTATTCTTTTGAGCTTGCCGTTACCGATCAGCTCACCGGCCTGCATAACCGGCGGTTCATGCGGCAAAAGCTCAATGCCCTGGTCGCGCGCGCAGCCATGGGCGGCGAGCCCGTGTCGCTGTTGATGATCGATATCGACCATTTTAAAGCCATTAATGACCGCTTTGGCCATGATATTGGTGACAAGATCTTGGCCCAGTTTTCTTTGCATCTCTCGACCCACGTCCGCGCGATGGATTTTGCCTGCCGGGCCGGGGGCGAGGAGTTTGTCGTCCTAATGCCCGGCACACCATTGCAGGCCGCCCATTTGATTGGCGAGCGTCTACGACGTTATCTTGCTGAAGAGCCTTATCAGATAGGACTCAACCAACCACAGCTGACTGTGACAGTTTCGATTGGAGTTGCGGCAACTTCGGGTACAAGTGATCAGGCCGATGCGGTACTGAAACGTGCCGATTTAGCCCTTTATGAGGCCAAGGCGGCAGGGCGAAACCAGGTCGTATCCAAGGCCGCCTAACCATTTCCTTCAGATCGTGTCGCTTTTCTGGCGACGCGCCGCGATATGGCCTATATTGACAGTTAAATTGGATTGTCCGTCGTTCGGACGAGAGCTTGAGCTTGAGTGAGGCGCGCCATGGGTTCGATGAGTTGGGTGCATTGGTTGATTGTCATTGGTGTCGCTGCGATTCTGTTTGGCGGCGGCGGAAAGCTATCGTCCTTGATGGGCGATGCTGCCAAGGGCATTCGGGCCTTTCGTGACGGGCTAAAGGGTGAAGACGCGGCCAAGCCCGCCGAACCCCCAGCAACGCCCTTGCCAGCCAAGGACAAGGACGAGGCGCGCCACTAGCGCCTTTTCGTTGTAAAGGGCAATGGACTGGCCCTGAACGCTAATTGCAAGGTTTTGACGTATGCTGCCTGAGATCGGGGCCACGGAGCTATTGGTGATTGCTGCGGTCGCCCTGATCGTGGTCGGTCCAAAAGACCTTCCCGCCCTGATGCGTAAAGCTGGGCAGTTTTTGGCCAAACTTCGCGGCATGGCTAATGATTTTCGGGCCAGTTTTGAGGATATGGCGCGCCAGTCCGAGCTCGATGATCTGCGACGTGAAGTTGAGGCCATGCGCAATGCTCGGCTGGTGGATACCATAGGCGACGCTAATCCCAACCCGATTATGCGCGAAATCGACCAGGCCTTGAGCGACCCCAATAGTGGAATCCAGCTGCATCCCATTGCCAGTGCGCCGGTCGTTCAAGCCGCTGATCCGCCGCCGGAATCTGAGCCGGTGGCCAAGCCAAAACCCAAGCCCAGGGCACCGCGTAAGCCCAAGGTCGCGCTTGAGGACAAGGCCTGATGGCGGCCCCCGACGAGACGCATATCGAGGCGTCGCGCGCGCCCTTGATGGATCATCTGGTCGAGCTTAGGCAGCGGCTAATTATCTGCGTCGTCGCACTGGTTATCGGATTTGGTGTCTGCTTTGCCTTTGCTAAGCAGATCTATCTATTTCTTCTGCACCCGTTTGAGGTCGCAGCGGGTCTGCTCGCTGCCCAGAATGCTGCGGGCGGGAAGCACGGCTATTTTGACCTTATTCTGGTCCTGACCGGTATTCAAAAGGCCCCGAGCCTGGCCGGGCACGGCTTGAAACTGGTCTTTACAGCGCCGCTGGAATTCTTTTTTACCCAGCTCAAGGTCGCCGGCTTTGGCGCGGTCATCGTCACCTTTCCGGTCCTGGCCTGGCAGCTTTACCGGTTTGTTGCGCCGGGGCTCTATGCCAAGGAGCGCCGTGCCTTTTTGCCCTTCCTGATCGCCTCGCCGGTCTTGTTCACCGCAGGCGCGGCCCTGGTCTATTTCGTCATGTTGCCCTTTGTCCTGTGGTTTTCCCTGTCGCAGCAGATATTTGGCGCGGGCAATATCAGTGTCGAGCTCTTGCCTAAGGTGTCGGACTATCTGACCCTGGTCACCACCTTGCTGCTAGCCTTTGGCCTCTGTTTCCAATTGCCAGTGGTCCTGGCGCTCTTGGGCCAGGCTGGCATCGTCGGGGCAAATATGCTGCGCAAGGGCCGTCGCTATGCGATCTTGGGCATCTTCATTGTCGCCGCGATTGTGACCCCGCCCGACCCGATCAGCCAGATCACCCTGGCCATACCGCTGATCCTGCTTTACGAGGTCTCGATCTGGTGCGTCTGGCTAATTGAGCGCAAGCGGGTCAAGGCCCAGGCGGCGGCCGAGGCCTTGGCCTAAGCGCCGCTATTTGCCTTCAGGCTTAAAGCCGGTCTCAACCTTGAGATAAGCGATGACATCGACCCTGTCCTTGGCGTCTTTCAGGCCCATAAAGCTCATCTTGTTGCCCGGCATAAAGCCGCGCGGATCCGATAGCCACTGGTCCAGATGCTTGGCTTCCCAAACAAAGCCGGCCTTTTTCACCGCGTCAGAATAGGCAAAACCCTCGACCGCACCGGCCTTACGGCCAAACACGCCATAGAGGTTAGGGCCGGTCATGTTTGGGCCGCCCTGATTGATCGTATGGCAAGACCGGCACATGGCGAACTTGCGCTTACCGTTTTCCAGGTCGCCCGTATTATAGGGGGCGGGCAGGGAGGCCAGCAATTTGGCCTTATCCGCATCACTCGGCTCAGCGCTGGCTGCGGCCGGTGCCGCGGTCTCGGACGAGGCCTCGGGCGCAGAGGCTGGCTTGCTGCAAGCGGCTACCATCAGGCTAAGGCTGGCGGCGGACAGAAGGGCAATAGCGGTGCGCACAATCAGGCTCCTCGAACGGGTTTGTTGGAGCCGGAAGATAGCCCAATGCGCCAGATTGGCAAGCCTAGTCTGAGGTCGAGGGGCGGGCCCGGCCTGATTTTATATCGCCGCGCTTGGTCTTGGAGTCTAGCCGCCGGATCTTGGACGCCTTGGTCGGCTTCGTTGGCCGCCGCACCGGCGGGCGATAGGCGGCCTTGGCGATCAGATCGACCAGCCGCGCGACCGCATCGGCGCGGTTGCGCTCCTGGGTGCGAAACCGGTCAGCGGTAATGACAATCACCCCGTCCAGGGTCAGGCGGCTGCCCGCCAGGGCCTGGAGGCGAATACTGACCTCATTGGGCAGGGACGGCGAGCGGCGCGCATCAAAGCGCAATTGCACGGCCGATGAGACCTTATTGACATTCTGACCGCCGGGGCCAGAGGCGCGGATAAAGCTGATCTCCAGCTCATCATCCTGCAGACTGATGGTGCTGGTAACCGGGATCATGGCCTAGTTCGGGACCACCGGCTTGCCGACGGGCGCCATGGCAATCCCCGCCAGTTTGAAATGCTGAAGCGCAAACGGGATGGTGATGATGGGCAAGAGCAGCAAGGCCCCGATCACCAGATGCGCCAAGGCGACATACCAGCCGCCGAGCACAAACCAGACCAGATTAAGCAGAACCGACATGTCTGAGCCCTTGCGACGACAAACCCCAGCCCTGCCTATACGCCCGTTTGGCGGCCATGCCCAAATTACAACGCGATTGGATGCTGATAGAGTCCTGTAACTGAGTCGGTGATGGACCCCGCCCTTATGGCCGTTTCGATACGATCAATTCTTGTCGGGCTTGGCGGCCTTTGTCTGGTCGCCTGGGCCGTGGTGCCAATCCCGCCCTTGCCGGTCAGTGCCCAGACTCAAGTCCAGCCCGCAGCCGATACCAGCGCCGTGGTCGAGGAATTGACCGTGGTCGGGACGCCGCCGGGCCCAGCGCTGTGGCGGGTCAAGCGCGGCGAGTCTGAGGTGGTGATCCTCGGCGGCCTCGCCCCCCTGCCGCACATGTTGCAATGGTCTTCACCCAGGCTGGACCGGGCCCTGACTGGGGCCAATCGCCTTTTGGTGCCGCCGCAGGAGCAATTGCGCCTGACTGACCTGCCCGGCATGGCCCTGCGCATGGCTAGCCTGAGGCAGCCCTTTGGTCACACGCTGGAGGGTGACTTATCCCCCGCCCTGCGCCAACGCTTTGTCCGCACCCGCGAGAGCTTAGGGATTGGGCCTGGCCGCTATTCGAAATGGAAGCCCGCCATAGCTGGCTTTTTGCTGATCGCTGATTTTCGCGAAAAGCAGGGCCTGTCGACCGGCAAGCCAACCACCACCGTCATCCGCCGCGCCAAGGCCCTGGGCGTCAAGGTCCAGCCCATGGCCGATGTCAGTTGGGGCGCCATGGTCAAGTCCGCCAGCGCCATGAAGACCGCCACGCATGAGGCCTGTCTTAGCGCCGCCCTGGATGACCTAGATGCCGAGGCCGCCCGCGCCCGCCCCCTGGCCAGCGCCTGGGCGGCTGGCGACCTGGCCACGGTCAAGCGCGGCATGACGGCCAATCTGCTCGATCAGTGCCTCTTGCAATTGCCCAGCGCCACGGCCCTGCTCGATAGCGGTACCCGCCAATCGGTCGATGCCATCAATGCCGCCCTGGCCAAGCCCGGCAAGACCGTCGCCATTATCGACCTGAAATTCCTGCTCCGCTCCGGCGGGGTCCTGGACCGGCTAAAGGCTCAAGGCGCAGATGTCTCCGTGCCCAGGGAGGGGGAGTAGGGGGCAGCAGGGGAAGTGGGCCTTTGATCTTGGGATGCCCAGCCCGCTCGAAGGATCATTTTGCTTGAGACAAGCGATCGCTTCTCGTTTTGCTACCAAAACTTTATATAACACCTCAGATAGAAATCAAGGGGGGGGTGTTTGTGGCACTTATTTTTGGGTTCGACATCGGAACCACATCTATAGGGTTCGCCGCTATTGAATTTGACGCGAACAATCAAAGCGGTTCGATAGTGCGTATGGGGACGCGGATTTTCCCCGAGGCCCGGGACCCTGACGGCACGCCACTTAATCAAATCCGACGCACCAAGCGGATGATGCGCAGACAATTGCGCCGCAGGCGAGACCGGCGGCGCCTACTCAATGAGACCCTAGCTGAAGCAGGCCTGCTACCCTCGTTTACAAGTGGCGATTGGGCCAGCGTTATGTCTGTCGACCCAATAGAACTTCGCAATAAGGGGCTAAATGAACCCCTGACGCCAATCGAGCTTGGCCGCGCCCTCTATCATTTGGCCAAACGCCGCCATTACCAAGGTCGGGACCTAGAAGATGACGGCACTGGCCCTGAGTTAGATTCAAACGACGGCGAAGCCGCAGACGAGAAGGCTGCCCGTTCAAGCCGTGAAACCACGGTAGCAGCTCTAAAGGCTTCCGGCCAAACCTTGGGGCAACACATAAGCCTTCTGCACCAACGTGACCCGAAAAGTCGCAAGCGCGGCGTTCATGCGCTTAGGCACCATATCAAGGACGAGTTCGAGAGGCTTTGGTCGGCCCAGGTCCCGCATCATCCGGCCCTGCGTGACCCCAACCTCAAGGCCCACGTTTCCGACGTTATATTTTCCCAAAGACCGGTATTTTGGCGGCTGAACACGCTCGGTAAATGCCGTTTTGAACCTGAGGCAGAACTGGCGGCCAAGGGTGGGTGGTTATCGGCCCAAAGGCGGATGCTGGAGAAGCTAAACAATCTTCAAATTACTGGCGGCAATGCTCGTCCACTCGATGATGAAGAACGCGCCGCTATATTGGCCACACTGCAAACGCAGCAATCTATGACGTGGGGCGGGGTGCGGGGGGCATTAAAGCCGATCTTTAAGGCCAAGGGCCTTGGCACCGACACGGTTCGGTTCAACCTGGAACTCGGCGGCGAGCCCAAACTATTGGGAAATCCGGTTGAACAAAAGCTGGCGGCGGTTTTTGGCAAAGATTGGGACAATCACCCCCATAAGGCGGCTATCCGCGAAGCGACCCATAGCCGTCTTTGGGCCGCCGATTACGGCAAGATCGGCAAACAGCGGGTGGTGATCAAGAGGACACAAGAGCGTGCCGCAGATCGCCGCAAAGCCGCTGAAAGCTTTGCAGCTGATTTTGGCGCAACAGCCGAACAGGTGAACCGCCTAGAGTCCTTGTCCTTTCCGACGGGGTGGGATGCATTTTCGGTTTCAGCGATTGAAAAGCTGCTGCCCGAACTGGAGGCGGGGCGCAAGATGGGCGAACTCCTGAATGGCCCAGATTATGCAAAATGGCGACAAACGACCTTCCCTAGGATGGAAGTGCCGACTGGAGAAATATTTGACCGTCTGCCCAGCCCCAAAGACAAGGATGAGGCCGCGCGGATTAGTCAGCTACGCAACCCAACTGTAGTACGCACCCAAAATGAACTGCGAAAAGTGGTCAATAACCTGATCGATTATTGCGGGCGAAAGCCCGACCTGATCAGGGTGGAATTGGCGCGTGACCTTGGCAAGGGCAAGAAGGAACGCGAGGAGATTCAGTCGGCCATCCGCAAACAAGAAAAGCGGCGTAAGGAGGCCGCGAAGGACTTGCAGGCTAATGGTATTGTCGAGCCCGCGCCCCGCGATATTGAAAAATGGCTGCTCTGGAAAGAATGCCAAGGCAAGGACCCTTATACCGGCGATCAGATCGGGTTTTCCGAACTTTTCCTCGAAGGTCAGTTTGAGGTTGAGCATATCTGGCCACGCTCGCGGTCCCTGGATGATAGTTTTCGCAACAAGACCCTGTGCCGCAAGGACGTGAACCAGACCAAGGGCAACCGCACTCCATTTGAGTGTTTTCAAAACAAGCCTGACCAGTGGGATCACGTCAAGCTAAGGCTTCAGGGCATGATTGCGACGCGGTCTGGCGAGGGCATGAGTCCAGGCAAGGTTAAACGCTTCTTAGCCGAATCCATGCCTGATGATTTTGCGAGCCGCCAGTTGAACGATACTGGTTATGCGGGCCGTCAAGCCATCAGCCAGCTTAAGCGGCTTTGGCCGGATGTCGGGCCAACGGCCCCCGTCAATGTGCAGCCGGTCAATGGCAGGGTCACAGCCCATCTGCGCAAGCTGTGGGGGCTGAACCATATTCTGGGCGATACCGGAGAAAAGAACCGGGCCGACCACCGCCATCATGCCATAGACGCCCTAACGGTTGCCTGCACCCATCCGGGGGTAACAAACCAGCTGTCGCGGTATTGGCAAATCAAGGATGATCCGCGCCAAGGCGGGGGTGAAAGCCCCCATATCGCACCGCCCTGGCCGTCCATCCGTGCGGATACAGAGCGGGCAGTGGCCGAAATTGTTGTGTCCCATAAGGTCCGAAAGAAGGTCTCTGGGCCACTTCACAAAGAAACCGTTTATGGCGATACGGGCGAGGATACCCAGACTAAGACCGGCACCTATCGAGAGTTTGTTCGCCGCAAACAGGTCGAGGTCCTAACCAAGGGCGAATATGACGATATTCGAGATCCTCATATCCGCAAGGTTATGCAGGATTGGCTAGCCGAACACGGCGGCGATCCCAAAAAGATCAATTGGAAATCCTATCCGTGCGTTTCGCCCAAGGGGCCAGAGATCAAGCGTGTCCGGCTACTTGTGCGTCAGCAGATAAGGCTGATGGCCCCGGTATCGACTGGTTATGCCGACCTTGGTTCCAACCATCATATTGCGATTTACCAACGCCCTGACGGCAAGGCCGAATTTGAGGTGGTCAGCCTGTTTGAAGCCTCGCGGCGTTTGGCGCGGCGCGAGCCCATCGTCCAGCGTGAACGAGATGGGGCTAGGTTTGTCATGTCATTGGCCGCAGGCGATGCGGTGCGGTTCCCACCGGAGCACCCCAAAGCGGGCATAAAAGTCGTTCAGGGGGTTTGGGCGTCTGGCGTGGTGGTCTTGCTTGATCAACAAGATTCGGTAGGGAACAGCGTGTGGCGGCCCACGGCCAGCACCTTACCGGGTGCAGCTTGTAAGAAAATATCCGTTGACCCCATCGGGCGCATTCGGCCAGCAAACGACTAGTCCCTATGATCCGCAAAACCATTGAGTTTGCCACGCGCGGAACCCGCCTATCGGTCGCCAACCGACAATTGGTGATCGAGCGGCCGGACATGCCCAAGGCGACCTTGCCGATTGAGGACCTGGGCGTGGTGATCGTGGATGATAGCCAGGCCAGCTATACCCAGGCCGTATTCATTGAACTTCTGGCCGCCGGGGCGACGGTCATGGTTACCGGCAAGGACCATCTGCCCGCTGGCCTGATGTTGCCGCTCGACGCCCATCACGTTCAAACCGAGCGGCATCTTTCCCAGGTCCAGGCTACAGAGCCGGTAAGAAAGCGAATCTGGCAGGCCCTGATTGTCGCCAAGATTGCGCAACAGGGCGCGGTTTTGGAACACTTCACGCCCGACCATGGCGGACTGATCCCCCTATCGCGCAGGGTTCGTTCAGGCGATCCCGATAATCTTGAGGCTCAGGCCGCCCAGCGCTATTGGCCGCGCCTGTTTGGAAAGGATTTTCGCCGAGATCGAGGTGCTGATGGGATTAATGCCGCCCTGAATTATGGCTATGCGGTGGTGCGGGCGGCTGCGGCCCGGGCGGTGGTCGCCACTGGTCTAATTCCATCGCTCGGCGTTTTTCATTCCAACCGAGGCAATCCGTTTTGCCTGGTGGATGACATGTTCGAGCCCTACCGGCCCTATGTGGATTGGCGGGTCAAGAGCTTGGTTTTGGAACAAGGCAATCCGGCTCCTGACCTTTCTGATCGCAATGTTCGCGCCGCCCTCTTATCGATTTTTAATGAAACCGTCAGGGTAGGGGATAGGCGCTATCCGCTGCTCTTGGCCCTGCATCAGACCGCAGCGTCGCTTAGTAGGGCCTTGACCGGGGGCGACCGGACCCTGGCCCTGCCTCAGGGCTTGCCGCTTGACCCCGATCTGCTTGATTTTGAAGGTGAGGCCTGATGGGGCGTCACGCCAGACCAATACCGGTCTTGCCATGGGGGTGGCGATCCATGTGGATTATTGCCATGTTCGACTTACCGACCGACACACCCAAGGCCCGAAAAGCCTATGCGACCTTCCGTAAAAGTCTGTTGCAAGACGGTTTTACTATGATGCAATACTCGGTCTATACGCGCCATTGTGCCAGTATCGAAAACGCCGATGTCCATATGAATCGTATGGGAGCCGTCGTCCCTGCTTTAGGAGAGGTCAGATTCATGACCATTACCGACCGCCAATTTGGCAAGATTCGCGTTTTTACCGGAAAAAAACGTTCAAATCCGCCGCCTTCGCCCGCTCAATTGGAGCTTTTTTGATCCATGAACGGACGAAAAACGACACTATTTCAACCCCTTACGGCGAGGCGGTTGTAGCAAAACGAGAAGCGACCGCAAGCCTCAGCCAAAAACCCATCTTGGCCTTGCAAAAGCAAGTTGTAGCAAAACGAGAAGCGACCGCAAGCCTCAGCACGGGCCTTTGT
>JBILKO010000131.1:0-6404 GCA_044376615.1 Caulobacteraceae bacterium | reverse complement strand
AATTGGCTTCGACCCAGACAATCAGCGATCTGACTTCAAGTCTCAGTGATTTGCCAAGTGTGGTGAGTTCATACGTCACGTGTGGAGGAATAGTACCCAAATCTTCGCGCTTGATAATCCCGGCTTTTTCAAGCTGCCGTAAATTCTGTGTCAGCATTTTTTGCGAAATGCCTTCAATCCTATGCATCAAATTACTGTTTCGAGATGAGCCATCTTCCAAGGCATTGATGATCAAAAGTGACCATTTGCTGGCGATAAGCGCCAAGTAACGCCTTGACGCGCATTTGCTCGATAAAACATTTGGTGACATTGCCATCTTAGCCACTGCTCCGATTTTCACAGGAACCAAAAGGTGCGTACTAGCACTGGATTAACGGGTTTGATAGGCGTTGGGCCATCTTTGCAAATCGGAGATCGACCATGAACCTATTCAATACAGTTGGCGCGGCCTTAACCATTGGAATGGGCTGTCTAGGCTTGTTGTTTCCAGCTAAGGCATCTGCACTCACGGGCCTGACGCCCGTCACGGCGGCTGGTCGTGCTGAGTTCCGAGGAACACTTGGGGTAACCTTTATTTTTTTGGGGCTAGTGCCTCTGATAACCAAAAGCGATATTGCATTCTTAACCGTGGGTGTTTGCTGGTTAGGTGCGGCAATTGGCCGGATTATTTCGATCTTTCTGGATCAAGGGAATGATTCAAAAAATTGGATTGCCGTATTGTTCGAACTGGTCATTGCGGCACTTCTTCTGGTCGGCTTGTCGGTTTAGCAGCGCCTGTTTGAGCGCTGCCGGTCATACGATTTGCCTTGCGAAAGTGTGGCACGCCCAACCCAATCGCGCTTGATCTTCCGCCCCCCGCCCCTAAAGATACCCTTCAAACAAACGTTCAAAAACTAGGGAGACACGGGCATGGCGTATTCACCGTTTAATCTGGCGGGCAAGGTGGCTCTGGTGACCGGCGGTAATCGCGGCATTGGGCTGGGTATGGCGCAGGCCCTGGCCCAGTCGGGCGCGGATGTGGTGATCTGGGGCTCTAGTGCCGAGCGCAATATTGAGGCCGAGGCCACGCTCTTGGCGCATGGCGTGCGCGTCCTGGCCCAGACGGTCGATGTGTCCAATGAAAAGGCGGTAGTCGGGGCCATGGCCGAGGCGGCTGAGGCCATGGGCGCGGTTCATACGGTGATTGCCAATGCCGGGATCGGGATCGGCGCGCCGTCCTTTGTTGAGATGAGCACGGAGTCCTATCGCAAGACCTTGGCGGTCAATCTGGACGGCGTCTTCTGGACCTTCCGCGAGGCCTGCCGCCACATGGTTGAGCGGGCCAAAAAGGGTGAGCCGGGCGGCTCGATCGTTGGGGTGGCCTCCCTGGCCGCGATTGAGGGCGCGGCGCGAAACCAGGCCTATGCCGCGACCAAGGGCGGGGTGATCTCAATGATGAAGGCCGTGGCCGTCGAACATGCCCGTTATGGCATTCGCGCCAATGCCATCCTGCCCGGCTGGATCGCCACTGACATGACCGCGCGCTCGCAGGAAAACACCACCTTTGCCGATAAGGTCATTGCCCGGGTGCCGGTGCGGCGCTGGGGCACGCCCGAGGACTTTGGCGGGGTGGCGGTCTATCTCGCCTCCGACGCCTCCAGCTTCCATACGGGCGATAGTTTTGTCCTGGACGGCGGCTATTCGATTTTCTAGGCGGTGTGACGTGGGGTCAGGCTTGCGCTTGGCCCTAGGGCCTGATTTTTCTAGGAAAAATCTGGAGAAACGCCTTGGCCCTGCATACCCCGCTTTGCGACCTATTACAGGTTGAACATCCGATCATGCTCGCGGGCATGGGCGGGGTCTCCTATGCCGAGCTGGCAGCGGCCGTGTCCAATGCGGGCGGCTATGGCGTGCTGGGCATGGCCGGAACCTCGCCCAGTTTTATCGCCGACCAGATGAAACAGGTCCGGGCCCTGACCGACAAGCCGTTCGGGGTCGATCTCTTGGCCGCCTCACCAGAATCCCTGACCGAGTCGGTTGAGGTGATTATTGCTGGCGGGGCCAGCGCATTTATTGCTGGGCTGGGCGTGCCCATGCCGATCATGAAGCGGCTGCAAGAGGCCGGGCTCAAGGTCATGGTGGTCTGCGGCGCGGTCAAGCATGCGATTAAGGCGCAGCAGGCCGGCTGCGACGCCGTCATCTGTCAGGGCGGTGAGGGCGGTGGCCATACCGGCCTGGTCGGAACCCTGCCCCTGGTTGCCCAGGCGGTCGATGCGGTCAAGATCCCCGTCGTGGCCGCAGGCGGTCTTTATGACGGTCGCGGCCTGGCCGCCGCCCTGGCCCTAGGCGCGCAAGGCGTCTGGATGGGCACGCGCTTTATTGCCTCGGCTGAGGCCCATGCGGGTCAGGTCTATAAGGACGCCATCCTCGATGCGACCGATAGCGACACGGTCCGCTCGCGATGTTATTCGGGCAAGCCGATGCGGGTTAAGGCCAATGCTTATGTCGCCGATTGGGAGTCCCGGCCTGGCGATATCCAACCCTTCCCGCAACAGGCCCTGCTCTCACATGCGCAAAAGGTCATGGGCGGGATTGGCGGTCAGATTGAGGGCCTAGATCCCGACAAGTCCTGCCTGGCCATGGGTCAGTCGGCTGGCGGCGTGCATGACGTCCTGCCCGCCGCCCAGATCGTGGCGAATATCTTGGCTGAGGCGAGCGGCGCGATTGACCGGGCCTATGCCATCGCCAAGGCCGATCCGGTCCGCTAGGTTGGCGGTCTCGTCGCGCCAGGCTCAGGGCCTGGCCGGACCGACCACGGAATAGACCCATGCTTGGCTTATACGACTTCTATATGGCCCATCCGTTCTGGGTCTGGTTGGCAATTGGCGCGATCTTTTTGTCGGTCGAGGTGGCGACGGGCACGGGCTGGCTCCTTTGGCCGGTCGGGTGTGCCGTGGCAACGGGTTTGCTTACGCTTTTGGTCCGGCTTGGCATTGGGTTTGAGATCGCCGTTTTTGCCGCCCTGACGATTGGCTCCACCCTGGTCGCCTGGCGGTTTTTTCCGCCGGGTCGGGTGCCGGAGGGCGATGACATCAATGACCAGGCCGCGCGCCTGGTCGGCCAATCCGGCCTGGTGGTCGAGGCCTTCGTCAATGGTAATGGCCGGGTCCTGGTCGGCGGAGCCGAATGGCCTGCTGAGGCCGACCGCAATTTTCCCCTGGTGCTTGGCGCCGAAATTCGGGTCGAGGCGGTTCTGGGCGGCGCACGCCTCAGGGTCTATAGCCTCTAGGCTTCGCCCAGATCGATCAGCATCCCTTGCCGGGCCAGGGCATCGGCGCGCTCGTTGAGCGGGTGGCCATTATGGCCCTTGACCCAGCGCCAATCGATGGTGTGGCGTTCCTGGGCCGCATCGAGCCTGCGCCACAGGTCTTCATTCTTGACCGCCCCCTTGCTCTGGGTGCGCCAGCCGCGGGCCTTCCAAAGCGACAGCCACTGGCTGATGCCGGTGCGGACATACTGGCTATCGGTATAGAGCTCGATCTCGCAGGGCCGGGTCAGCAGCTCCAGCGCCTGTATCGCCGCCATCAATTCCATGCGGTTATTGGTTGTGTCGGGCTCGCCGCCGCAGATTTCCTTTTCGTGGCCGCCATAAATCAGAATAGCGCCCCAGCCGCCCGGCCCTGGATTGCCGCGGCAGGCCCCGTCCGTATAGATCACAACCTTGGTGCTCAAGACGCTTCATCACCAAACAGGATCAGGCCCTGGCCGCCCTGATAGGCGGCGCGGTGCACGGCCAGCTTGCGCTCATATTCCAGCGGGTCCTTGGGCTTGACCAGCGCCCCGGCCGGGGTCGATCCCCAGTCAAAAAGTCGGCTTAAGAAGAACCGCATGGCCGCGCCCCAGGCCAGGATCGGCAAGGCGGCGCGCTCATCAGGGCTTAAGGGGCGGTGGCGCTCATAGCCAGCAACCAGGGCCCGCCCGGCCGTGACATTAAACCCGCCATCGGCCTCGAAACACCAGGCATTGAGGCAGACCGCTAGGTCATAGGCTAGGGCATCGTCACAGGCGAAATAGAAATCGATCGCGGCGGCAAACTTGTCACCCAAGAAAAACACATTGTCGGGAAAGAGGTCGGCATGGATGGTGCCTTGCGGCAGGCTCCCTGGCCAGGTCCTGGCTAGGGTGTCGAGGTCGCTCTTGATCATGGCGGTGAGGCCTGGCTTCAAGCCATCGGCTGCGCTGGTCAGGCCTGCGAACATCGGGGCCCAAGAAGACTGGCCAAGCGCATTGGCCCGCCGCCCGGGATAACCCTGCGCAGCAAGATGTAGCCTGGCCAGGCCTTCGCCTGCCTCACGGCAATGCTGAACGCTGGGTTTGCGCACCGACATGCCCTGCAGGAATTCGACTATGGCGGCGGGCTTGCCGCGCACTTGGCCAAGCGTCTGGCCGTCTCGATTCGCGACTGGGGCTGCGCTAGGATAGTTATGGTCCGCCAGCCAGGTCAGAAGATCTAAGAAATAGGGCAGTTCTTCGGCCTTCATCCGCCGCTCATAGACGGTCAGGATATAGCGGCCCTTGGTCGTCTCGAGCAGGAAATTGGAGTTTTCGACACCTTCCGCAATGCCCTTAAAGGCAAGGGGTGTGCCAAGATCATAGGTCGCCAAAAACGCGTCCAGCTCAGCATCGGTAAGGTCGGTATAAACAGCCATGGTGCTTGATCGGGGACGAAAGACGTGCCGTCAAGCGCCGGCAGCGTCAATCCCCTCGGCCAATTGGCGCGGCAGCTTAAAGGTCACGGTCTCGCGCACCGGATTGACCTCCTCAACCGTCACCGTAAACCGCCCCGCAAGCGCCTCAATCAGGCCTTCAACCAGGCGCTCCGGCGCCGAGGCCCCAGCCGTAATGCCGATCCGCTCCACGCCCTCAAGCCAGGCCCAGTCCAGATGGTCAGCATCATCGATCAGCCGCGCTGCCTTGGCGCCAGCGCGCAGGCCCACCTCAACCAGTCGCACCGAATTGGACGAGTTTTGCGAACCGATGACCAGTAAGAGGTCTGCGCCTTCGGCCAAGCGCTTGACCGCCTCTTGCCGGTTGGTGGTGGCATAGCAGATGTCTTCCTTGTGCGGCGCGGCCATGGCTGGGAAGCGGGCCTGAAGCGCAGCTACTATGGCGGTCGTATCATCGACCGACAGCGTGGTCTGGGTGACAAAGGCGAGTTTTTCCGGGTCCTTGGGCGTGAAGGACTGGGCATCCTCGACCGTCTCGACTAGGGCCACAGCGCCTTCAGGCAACTGACCCATGGTCCCTATGACCTCGGGATGGCCGGCATGGCCAATCAAGATGATTTCGCGGCCCGCTTCAAAATGGCGTTCAGCCTCGACATGGACCTTGGAGACCAGGGGGCAGGTGGCGTCGAGATAGAGCATATTGCGGCTCTTGGCCTCGGCGGGCACGGCCTTGGGCACGCCATGGGCCGAAAAGATCACCGGCCGGTCGGGCGGGCATTCGTCTAGCTCTTCGACAAAGACCGCGCCCATGGCCTTTAGCCGGTCTACCACATGGCGGTTATGGACAATCTCGTGGCGCACATAGACGGGCGCGCCATATTTCTCCAGGCTGCGCTCAACAATCTGGATCGCCCGGTCAACACCGGCGCAAAAGCCGCGCGGACTGGCCAGCATGACGGTCAAGGCGGGCTTAGCGGAGGAGGGAGTAGAGCTCATGGTCCGTGTTTAAGCCCAGCTTTCTGCATTCGCCAGCCCTGATCATGCGGGTTGACGTTGCGAGGTCAAAGAGAAGCCTTTATCACCGTCCATAACAAAGCGCCGTAATCTTGCGGTAGCCCTTGCTGTTTCGGATCGCCCATGCGCCGCACCTCGATCATCGCCTATTTCCTTATTGTCGCCGTGAGCGGCGTCTTGAGCCTTGCACCGGGTACCGACGCTGTGGCCCAGGGCCGACCGCAAGGCGGCGGCGATGACAGCGCCAAAGACGAGGCCAAACGCAAAAAGCGGGACGAGGAATGGGGCAATCAGGCCGCCCCCTTGCCTGGCCTGCGCAATGCCGGTCCATGCCCCTATGTAAAAGTCCTCTATGACGCCAGCCGCTATATCGAATTTGAAAAGGGCCGCGAGGCGACCAGCGCCGTGGCCTATACGGGCGAGATCCAAGGCATTTCGGCGGGTTGCAAGTATCGCGGCTCCGACCCGATCGAGATGCGGGTCGAGGCCCTGTTTGCCTTTGGTCGCGGCCCGCAAGGGGCTGAGCCGAACAAGACCTATACCTATTGGGTGGCCGTGACCAATCGCAACCGCGAAGTGATCGCTAAGGAATATTTCAACATTCCCGTGACCTTTGCAAATGGACAGGACCGGACCCTGATTACGGAAAACCTCAATAGCATTGTCATTCCGCGGGCCAGCGAC
>JBILKO010000007.1:0-51981 GCA_044376615.1 Caulobacteraceae bacterium | reverse complement strand
TGGGGCCGTGGCGCTGGGCCAAGAGTTCACTGTGCAGCGCCGTTGCCGCTTTCAGGTCGAGATTGTCGGCCAGCCTGATTGTCTGTGCTGCAACAATGTCGGACATAGTCCCTCGCCAAATGACCAATTAGTAGTTATCGATACTAATGTCATCAGGTCGTAAACAAGTCCTTTAACTATCAAAAAATTTGCCAAGAATCGTCGGCGCCGGTTGGATTGGACCCGCCTGTCGAAGACTTTGAAAGGGTTTGCGCGCCATCTATACGGCTAGGCCATCACGCTGGTTCAAGGCTTGCATACGATTGCAAAGGGCATTGGTTTAGGGCGCTAATTAACCAATAAGCCGTTGGTTTAACGCGTCAAGTTCATCCCAAAGCGCCTGGGGCAGGCGGGTACTAAATGGCGCATAGCCCATTGGAATCAAACCCGCTTCTTCGCGCCACACCGTCTTATCCACCGACAAAAGGGTCTCCAGTTGGGCGGGGTTAAGGTCTAGTCCGGACAGGTCCAGGGCCTCAAGAGTCGGCACGTGACCGATGGGCGTAAGCTTAGCTTCAGCCTGTCCGTCAAGGCGCTGGCAGATCCATTTCAGAACGCGGCTGTTATCGCCAAAGCCCGGCCAAACAAATTTGCCGTCCTGGTCCTTTCGAAACCAGTTTACAAAATAGATTTTAGGAAGTTTCGCTGCGTCGGCATCCCTACCCAAGGTCAGCCAATGCTGGAAATAGTCACCCATATTATAGCCGCAAAAGGGCAACATGGCGAAGGGGTCGCGGCGCAATTCCCCGATTACGTTCTCCGCAGCGGCTGTGCCCTCTGAGGCCACGTTTGAGGCTAGGAATACGCCGTGCTGCCAGTCAAAGGCTTCGGTCACCAGGGGCACGGCGCTGGCGCGGCGACCGCCAAACAAGATGGCGCTAATGGGAACGCCTTCGGGATCTTCCCATTCTGTGGCAATGGTCGGGCACTGGCTGGCGGGGGCTGCAAACCGGGCATTGGGATGGGCAGCGGGCTCACCGAGCGCTGGCGACCAGGCCCGCCCCTTCCAATCAATCAAACCGTCGGGCGGGATATCGGTCAGGCCCTCCCACCAAACATCACCATCCAGCGTGGTGGCAACATTGGTGAAGATAGTATTGGCCTTCATGGTCTCAATCGCATTGCGATTGGTCTGTAGGCTGGTGCCTGGCGCGACGCCAAAAAACCCGGCCTCAGGATTGATCGCATAAAGACGGCCGTCCTGACCAAACCGCATCCAGCAAATATCGTCGCCTACGGTTTCCGCCTTCCAGCCGCCCAGGGTCGGCTGCAACATGGCCAGATTGGTCTTGCCGCACGAGCTTGGGAAAGCCGCCGCAATATAACGCACCTGCCCCTTAGGTGAGATCAGCTTGAGGATCAGCATATGCTCGGCCAGCCAGCCCTCATCCCGGGCCATGACTGAGGCAATGCGCAGGGCGTAGCATTTCTTGCCCAAGAGGGCGTTGCCGCCATAGCCGGAGCCATAGGACCAGATCTCGCGGCTTTCGGGGAAGTGGACAATATATTTGTCATCATTGCAGGGCCAAGCGACATCGCTCTGGCCGGGTGTCAGGGGCGCGCCGAGGCTATGGACGGCCGGGACAAAAAACCCGTCCGTTCCGAGGGCCTTAAGGGCCTGACTGCCCATGCGAGTCATGACGCGCATTGAGACGGCCACATAGGCGCTATCCGTAATCTCAACGCCCAGCGCGCTGATCGGCGAGCCGATCGGCCCCATGCTGAAGGGAACAATATAAAGTGTGCGGCCGCGCATGCAGCCCTTGAACAGATCGGCCAAGGTCGCTCGCATCTGATCGGGGTCGGTCCAGTTATTGGTCGGACCGGCATCGATTTGCAGCTTTGAGCAGATAAAGGTCCGGCTCTCGACCCGGGCCACGTCCTTTGGATCAGACCGGGCAATAAAGGAGTTGGGCCGCTTGGCAGGATCGAGGCGCTCTAAGGTTCCCGAAGCGATCAATTGGCCGGTGAGCATATCCCATTCAGCCTGCGACCCATCGCACCAGTGAACCTGGTCAGGCTGTGTCAGGGCGGCAATATCTTCAACCCAGGCCATCAGCTTAGCATGTTTGGTGGGGGCTGGGTGTAGGCCAGGGATCGAAGCCGAGATTTGAGATACCATGGTCACGCGCCTAACCTTGCCCTTCTTAGTGAACGGCCGAACAGGGCCAGGTCCAAGAATGGGCCGGTTTAGGCGATGGACCTAGCGGCGGCAAACCCTGACAGCCTTGGGCGGCCATGATTACGTTGTCATCAGGGTTTGGCTGGTCGAGCGCCTGATGGACTGCCCGCCCTGATTGCAAATCTAGCCTTTAGCGACTCTCGATTTGCAAAGCCTTTTCTTGCGCCAAGAGCGTTTGGGGCGTAAGCCTCCGACCCGCAATTTTGACATTCTATTGGCTTGAGACTTAGGAGACGTGCCATGGGCTATCGCGTGGCTGTGGTCGGTGCGACCGGCAATGTTGGTCGGGAAATGATGAATATTCTGGAGGAGCTCGAATTTCCTCTGGACGAGATTCACGCTGTTGCCTCGCGCCGCTCGATTGGCGCGGACGTGGCCTATGCTGACCGAACTTTGAAATGCCAAGCCCTGGATCAGTTTGACTTCTCGACCGTGGATATTGTCCTCATGTCGGCTGGTGGCACCGTGTCCAAAGAATGGTCCGAAAAGATCGGCCAGGCTGGTCCCGTGGTGATCGATAACTCGTCCGCTTGGCGCATGCACCCTGACGTGCCCCTGATCGTGCCGGAAGTGAATCCCGACGCTATCGAGGGTTTCCGCAAGAAGAACATTATTGCCAATCCTAATTGCTCGACGGCCCAGATGGTTGTGGCGCTTAAGCCTCTCCATGATGAGGTCAAGATCAAGCGGATTGTGGTCTCGACCTATCAGTCGGTCTCAGGTGCGGGCAAGGAAGGTATGGACGAGCTTTGGGCCCAGACCAAGGGCGTCTTTGTGCTTGGTTCACCGCCGCCGAAAAAGTTCACCAAACAGATCGCTTTTAATGTGATCCCGCATATCGACTCCTTCCTTGCCAATGGCGCCACCAAGGAAGAGCAAAAAATGGTCGATGAAACCCACAAGATGCTGGACCCCAAGATTCAGGTCACCGCGACCTGCGTCCGGGTGCCGGTTTTTGTTGGCCATTCGGAATCGGTCAATATCGAGTTTGAAAGCGCCATGGACGAGGACGATGCCCGCGAAATTCTGCGCGAGGCACCCGGCGTGGTCGTGCTCGATAAGCGCGAGGACGGTGGCTATATCACCCCGGTCGAATGCGTTGGCGAATTTGGCGTCTATGTCAGCCGGATCCGCAAGGATGAGACGGTCAAGCATGGCCTGAATATGTGGGTGGTCTCAGACAATCTGCGCAAGGGCGCGGCGCTTAATGCGATCCAGATCGCGCAATTGCTCGATCAACGAAATCTGCTCGGCCGGAACTAGTGGCTGATCCAATATCGGCTGCCGAATCGCGCGCCGCCACCCTGTCGGCGGTCGCGTGTTTTCTGATGTGGGGGCTTATGCCCCTGATGTTCCAGGCCATGGGCCGGGCTGGCATTTCGCCTGCCGAAATCACAGGCCACCGGGCGCTTTGGTCCGTGTTCTGGGCCGGGGCCCTGGTGCTGGTTGCCTACCAGGGAAGACAGGTCTTATCGATCCTGCGTCAGCCCAAGACCCTAGGCCTATTGACCCTGTCGGCCCTCTTGATCGGCAGCAATTGGCTGATCTTTCTGATCGCGGTCAATCATGGCCATACGCTTGAGGCCAGCCTTGGCTACTATATCAACCCCATTATGAATATGCTGGCCGGGACTCTTTTGTTCCGTGAGCGGATTAGTCGGCTAGGATGGGTCGCAGTGGGTCTGGCTGTAATTGGGGTCCTGTTTCAGACCCTAGCGCTCGGCCATCCGCCGATCATGTCCTTAACGCTAGCCCTGACCTTTTGCCTCTATAGCGTCATTCGCAAGCAGGTGGCGGCGGATGCGCAAAGCGGGCTTTTTATAGAGTGCCTGATTCTGACCTTACCGGGCGCAGCCTATGTTGCCTGGCTGCAAATGCAGGGCCAGGGCCATCTGACCACAAGCCTCAGTGATTTCACCCTGCTGCTCTTGCTTGGACCGGCGACCGTTATTCCGCTGGCCGCCTTTTCCTGGTCGGCACGGCGGATCCCTTTATCGACCCTGTCCTTTATCCAGTTCATTGGCCCGACGGTGCAATTTGGCATTGGGCTGGCCAATGGCGAGCCCTTTACCCAACTGCGCGCCATATCCTTCGCTTTTATCTGGTCAGGGGTCTTAGTCTTTGCGTATGGCGCCTGGAAAAAGACTCGGCCGCTGGATGTGCAAACCGCCTAGGCTGGAAGCACTGGCCCCACCCCGCCGCCGTCTGCCGGGCGCACGGTCCAGCTTTTCAAGGTTGAAACCTCATAGGTCTGGCTAACCACCGTGCTAACCGCGATCAGATCGGCCCTGGCCTCCTGCTTGGTCAGGGTCAGGAGGACAAAGCCCTTGGCCGCATGGTCGGTAAACAGGACCTCAGGATTGCGCTCTTCATAGGCGCGGTTGATCGGCAGGTCCTTGACCAGGTCGCCATAGCCAGGGCTGGTTATGCTGGTGGCACCAAATTCGGCCGCGACCCGGACCTTGCCGGACTGGTCATAAAGCTCATTGACCCAGAAGGCATGGCTGTCCCCCGACAGGACAATCGGATGGGCCTTGGCCGCCTTAATGGCGTCATAGACCCGCTCCCGCGCCGCCGGATAACCATCCCAGCTATCGAGATTATAGGGCACATCAAGGCGAAAAAGCTTTCCGGCCTGGGCCATGCGGGCCTGATAGGCCGGAGGCAGTTGCGCTAAGGCCGCAGCCCAGGCCTCTGGCCCCATTATGCTTTCAATGTCGGGACCCTTGACCCTGCCCATGACCACCTGATTGCCCAAGACCTGCCAGGTCTGACCGGCCTTGATCGATTGATCCAGCTTTTGGCCAAGCCAGGCCTGTTGCTCAGGTGCCATCAATTGGCGCGCGGGATTGTTAAGCTTGGCATTAAATGCGGCTAGGTCTGGCACCGGCGTGCCATCCGGGCCTGCCACCATCAGGTCTCGGCTAAAGGTTAATTGTTCGTCGCGGCCGGTCAGCCGGGTTTCGGTCATGATCAGGCTGACGACATCACCAAAATCAAAGCTGCGATTAATCGCGGCCAGGTTATGGCCCTTTTCTGGCTCACGGATCGGCATCCATTCAAAATAGGCCTTGAGGGCGGCAGCCTTGCGCTCCGCCCAGTTGCCTTCGGTCTTGGACTGATGGTTTTCAGCACCGCCCACCCAACTGTCATTGGTGGTTTCGTGATCATCCCAAACGACAATCCAGGGCGCGCGGGCATGGGCGGCCTGAAGGTCGGGATCGGACTTGTATTCCGCATGCCGGACCCGGTAATCGGCCAGGCTGACGATTTCATGATCAGGTTTTGGCAACCTACCAATCTTGCCGCCGATATTGATGCCGTAATCACTCGGGGCCGAGCCATATTCATAAATATAGTCACCCAGATGTAGGACGACATCGACGCGCTCCAGCTTCGCAATCGCGGCATAGGCATTGAAAAAGCCAGCTGGATAGAGCGAGCAGCTCGCCACCGCCATGACCACATCCTTGGTCGCGCCAACGGGTAGGGTGCGGGTGCGGCCGACCGGAGAGGTCACGCCATTGCAAACAAAGCGATAGGCATAGTTATGGCCTGGCTTAAGTCCGGCGACATCAATCTTGACCGTATGATCGCGGGCGGCATCAGCCAGGGCCTGGCCCTTGGCGACAATGCGCTTAAAGCTAGCGTCTTCAGCCACCTGCCATTGGACACTATGGCTTTCGGCACCGCCAGAAACGCGGGTCCAGATCACGACGCGGTCGCTTAAGGGGTCACCGCTGGCGACGCCATGGGCAAATGCCGGTTTGAGTTCCGCCTTGGCCTGGGCCGCTACCGGGGAACCAGCGGCGGCAGCACTCATCAGGGCCAGGGCCTGGCGGCGATCAAGGGTCATGTCGTGTCTCCATCCCGAAAGGTTTTTGGCGGCCGGGGCCTGGCCTAATAGCTTATGGCAAAGGATGCCCCAAAATAGCGGGGTTCACCAGCAATGAAGGTCGGAATGCCGAATGCGCCGCCAGTATTGCCTGCATCCTTGATATAGGCCTGATCCAGCAGATTGCTGGCAAACGCCTCGAGCTTCCAATTGCCGTCGGTTGGCCTGTAGGCAATGCGAAGATTGAGCAGGCCATAAGGGTTCTGGAACTCGTCCTGGACCTTGTCCCCGGTGCTCTGTTGCGCGGGAATGTCGTTGTCATTGTCAAAGAACAGCTTGGACTGCCAGGTATAGGTCGGCATGATGGATATGGTACCGGTTGCGACTGCGGCATCATACTTTAAGCCCAAAGAGACACTGTCATCAGGCGACAGGCGCCACTGATTGCCTTTGAAGCGGCCATTATCAAACCGGGCTGGGCCATGGGCATAGGTTCCGAACAGCCTCAGCTGGTCGACCGGCCGCCAGCTAAGCTGACCCTCAAAGCCGGTTGAAGATGCATCGCCCGCACTAATGGGTCGGAACTGGCCGGTCGAATCGCGGATGCTGGTCTGGAAATTGGTATAGCTATAGCGATAGATCGAGCCTTCGAGGCTTAGGCGACGATCGAGCCATTGGCTCTTCACGCCCAATTCGTAGGAATCCACGACCTCGGCAGCCACGGGCGTAAACACCACATTACCCAGCGGTGCGACCGGGGAGCCCGCGGCCAAGACCTTTGGCCGGCGACCGCGCGCATAGGAAGCATAAAGGCTCAGATCGGGAGAGACCGCATAGCGGCCAACGAGCCTGTAGGCCAGGCCTGAATCGCTAAACGTCTTGTATTGTGGTCGCCCGCCCGGTGTGGACTGCAAGAATATGCCCCGGGCTTTGGCTGGGTCGGCGGCGTTTGCGGCCGAGCCACTGGTCAGAACTGAGCCGCCATTATCAAGCGTGCCACGATAGCCTGAACGCTTGTCGTCGCTTGTATAACGAACGCCTGCCGAAACTTCGAAGGCCTCGGTGACTTTGTAGGTGGCATCGGCGAAAACATCGTATGAAGTAGTACGACCATAGTTCTGGAAGGTCTCTCTATGCACCAGCTTGAACGCGCCTAAGGCAGGAAAGGCATTGATGGCGTCTAGCGAGGGCACATTGGGCGCTTCAAAGCCTAGAAGGCTGCTAAGGGCTGCGGTTGTGCGGGCAGCAAAAACGCGCTCATTATACTGAAGCGGAACGGACTGAGAGCCGTTTTCATAGAAATAGCCGACACCGGCAAAGGCGCTGAGGCGTTTACCTGAATCGTAATTGATCCGGAATTCCTGGCTATATTGGTCGCCGCGGGCGTCTTCGGCAAAAACGAACAAGGGCAGGGAAAAGCCGTCCGCATCGAAGATTTCCAGCGACTTGAACCGGCGAAACGCCGAGGTGGAGGACAGGCGTAGGCTTGGGTTAATCTCATAGCTCACAAGGCCGGTAACGCCCCAGACCGTGCGCTCGAGCCCAAGGTCTCGGCCCCCGGCAAACCCGTCACTCGCGCCAAGGGCGGCGGCCGAATTGCGGCCCAGGTCGCCAACCACCTTGCCCGTAAGCGGGTCTGTCGGCAGATAGGTCAAGGATTTGAACGAGGTTCCGGTTGGGTTGTCGGTTTGATAGTTGAAAATCAGATCGCCGATCACTTTCGCAGTTGGGGTCCATCTTAAGGCCAGGCGGTAGGCGGCCGTATCGGTGGAATTGAAGGCCTTGCCGCCCAAGGCGTTTTCGACAAAGCCGTCACGCTTCTTAACGCGGCCTGCCACGCGTAGAGCCAAGGTCTCGCTTAAGGGCAAATTGGCCATCGCCTCCAAGGACCTATAGTTAAAGTTTCCAGCTTCAAATTTTGCCGATCCGGCAATGCCAGCGGTGGAGGCCTTGTTCTGAATGATATTGACCGCACCGATCAGAGCGCTGCGGCCAAAAAGCGTCGATTGTGGTCCCTTGCTGATCTCGATACGCGCATTGTCAAACAGTTCAACATAGGACCCACGCGACTTGGAGATGGACACACCGTCTTGGAATACCGATACCCGCGGCTCGACCGTGGCGCCGCCGTCATCGGAGGTAACACCGCGCATGACAAAGCCCGGATTGTTGGGCGACTGGTTTTGCACCTCAAAGCCCGGTACAAACGCGGAAAGTTCTTCAAACTCTTGTACGCCGATCTCGTCAAGGAAGGTGCCCGAATAGGCGGTTAGGGCAATAGGGACATCAATCGTCTTTTGTTCGCGTTTTTGAGCCGTAACGACCAATTCTTCGACGGAACTGGCCTCGGCTGAAACCTCTGCCTGGGCAGCCGTAGCAGCGCTTAGGACCAGCAGGCTGGCCATTGAAAAAGACCGGATACGCACGGAAAGCATGACGACGACAATCCCCAGAGTGAAAAGGCTGAGGAATGGGTTAAGTCAGAGCGATGTCAGTTTCGCTACAGGACCGTAAAACAATTATGATTGATCTATGGTAGATTTGCACAATGCTGATCCGGGCGAGGGCCTGGATGACGATGCCATCCAGATCGTGATTGCACCTGAGTCCGCTGGGGATCGGCTGGATCGGGTCTTGGCTGCGCATGTGCCGGACGTGTCGCGGGCGCGAATTCAGGCCCTAATGGCGCAAGGGGCCCTGTTTTTCGAGGGCAAGACCGTCACTGATGTCTCGGCCAAGGCCAAGGCTGGGGCCTATCAATTGGTTATTCCCGCCACAATTTCTGCGGAGCCGGAGCCCCAGGCGTTGCCGCTGACCGTCCTATTCGAAGATGCCCATCTAATCGTCGTCGACAAGGCCGCGGGCATGGCGGCGCACCCGGCACCCGGGACGCTCAGCGGTACCCTGGTCAATGCGCTCTTGTTTCATTGCGCTGGTAGCCTTTCGGGCATTGGCGGCGTCGCCCGGCCTGGCATTGTGCACAGGCTGGATAAGGACACGTCCGGGGTGATGGTGGCGGCGAAGAGTGATGCGGCCCATGCCGGACTATCCGCCCTGTTTGCCACCCATACGATCGACCGCGTCTATACGGCCCTGGTCCGGGGTGTGCTGGAACCTAGTGGCGGCCTGATCCAGACCCAGCTTGGCCGCTCGCCGACCGATCGCAAAAAGATGGCTGTCCTTAAATCAGGTGGGCGCGAGGCCATAACCCGTTATCAAGTCGAAGAAACTTTTGGCCCTGCCGCCAAGCCCCACGCCTCTAGGGTGTCGTGCCGCTTAGAAACCGGGCGGACCCATCAGATCCGGGTGCACATGGCGTATAAGGGCACGCCCTGCCTCGCCGATGCCGTCTATGGTGGCGGCCCGCCGAGCCGAGCCGTGCGTGAGGCTATGGCGATTGCCGGTCTTGAGCGCCAGGCCCTGCATGCTTCGGTGCTTGGATTTGTGCATCCTATAACAGGCAAGGCGCTTAGGTTTGAAACCCCGCCGCCAGCCGATATGACAAATCTGATGGCCCAATTGCGGCGGCCAGACTAAAAACATCATAATGGGGTCTTAAACCCGCCATAAGGCCATCCTATCTAGACTGGGACAAAGCGGGGCCGCGCGTCGGGGACGTGCGGTTTGGATACGCAGGGGAAACGGATATGGCCACAGCGGCTCAATCACTTTCGGTTATGTCGCCCGATGGCGGCCTCTCGCGCTATTTGACCGAGATCCGGCGTTTTCCCATGTTGGCCCGCGATGAGGAATTCATGCTGGCCAAGCGTTGGCGTGAGCATGAGGACCCCAATGCCGCTCACCGGCTGGTGACGTCACACCTGCGCCTCGTGGCCAAGATTGCCATGGGTTATCGCGGCTATGGCCTGCCGATCGGGGAAGTGATTTCCGAGGGCAATGTTGGCCTGATGCAGGCGGTGAAGAAGTTCGAGCCTGATCGCGGTTTCCGCCTGGCCACCTATGCCATGTGGTGGATTCGGGCCTCGATCCAGGAATACATTTTGCGGTCGTGGTCGCTGGTCAAGATGGGCACTACGGCGGCGCAAAAGAAGCTGTTCTTTAATCTGCGCAAGGCCAAGTCTGAGATTAGCGCGTTTGAGGAAGGCGATATGCGGCCCGAACAAGTCAGCCATATTGCCACCCAGCTTGGTGTGCTGGACGAAGAAGTGATCTCGATGAACCGGCGTCTGTCCGGCCCCGATGCCTCGCTCAATGCGCCCTTGCGGGTCGATGGCGACGGTGAATGGCAAGACTGGCTGGCCGACGATAATGCGGTGAGCCAAGAGACAACGCTCGCCGATAACGAAGAACACGGCATCCGCATGAGCCTGTTACAATCGGCCATGAGCGAGCTCAATGAGCGTGAGCGTCATATCTTGACTGAACGCCGCCTAAAGGATGAGCCGACTACGCTCGAAGACCTGGCCAGCCATTATGGCGTCAGCCGCGAGCGCGTGCGTCAGATTGAGGTCCGGGCCTTTGAAAAGCTGCAAAAATCCATGAAGGCGGCGGCCCATGACCAAAATCTTGAGCTGAACTAGGCAAGCTTGGCGCTAGGTTCATCGACGTTTGGGGATTGCCATTAGTCTACAAGCTGAGGAAACGCATTGAGCGCGGGATAAATACGCTCAAGCCCTTCACCTCCCACCGTCTTCCCCGCGAAGGCGGGGATCCAGATCCTCGATTACCGGCCTTGCGAACAGGTCTGGGTCCCCGCCTTCGCGGGGAAGGCGGAAAGGGGGGCTGTTGTCGCTAAGTCTGCCGCTCGCAGCCTTGGCGGGGTGAAGATAGATAGGAACCTTATCTCCCCCAGCGGCTATAGATTGACCCTAACCCTGGAACGGGTCGCGCATCAGGATTGTGTCTTCGCGCTCTGGGCTGGTCGATAGAAGCGCTACAGGGGCCTCGATCAATTCTTCGATCCGGCGGACATATTTGATCGCGTTGGCCGGTAGGTCCTTCCACGACCGTGCCCCGCGTGTGCTGTCGCTCCAGCCTTCTAGCGTCTCATAGATCGGCTTGGCAGCGGCCTGGGCCTTCATGCTGGCGGGGAGATAATCATAGACCTGATCGCCGATCTGATAGCCGACACAGACCTTCAAGGTCTCAAACCCGTCCAGCACGTCCAGCTTGGTCAGGGCTATTCCGGCTATGCCATTAATGGCAATCGACTGGCGCACCAGCACCGCATCAAACCAGCCGCAGCGGCGGGGACGCCCCGTCACCGTGCCAAATTCATGGCCGCGCTCACCCAGGCGCTTGCCGTCATTATCAAACAGCTCCGACGGAAACGGGCCTTCGCCTACCCGGGTCGTATAGGCCTTGACTATGCCCAGAACAAACCCCGCCGCCTTGGGGCCTAGGCCTGATCCAGCTGAGGCCTGACCCGCGACCGTGTTTGACGAGGTGACATAAGGATAGGTGCCGTGATCGACATCGAGCAGAGCGCCTTGAGCGCCCTCAAACAGGACCCGCTTACCGGCCTTGACCGCCCTATCCAGCAGACGCCAGGCGGGTTGGGCATAGGGCAAGATCTTGGGCGCGACGTCAACCAGTTGGGCGAGCAGGGCCTCGGCATCGGCCTCGGGCAGGTCCAGGCCGCGCCGCAGGGCACCGTGATGAGCGAGAAGCCGATTTATTTTCGCAGGCAGGGATTCCGGTTCAGCGAGATCGCCGACCCGGATGGCGCGCCGGCCAACCTTGTCTTCATAGGCGGGGCCAATGCCGCGGCCGGTGGTGCCGATCTTGGCGGCCCCGGCCTGAATTTCGCGGGCCTGATCGAGGTCGCGGTGCAGGGGCAGGATCAGGACCGCATTATCGGCAAGCGCCAGAAGGTCTGGGCCAATCTTGACGCCTTGGGCTTCGATCCGAGCGATCTCATCCAGGAAGGCCCAGGGATCGACCACGACGCCATTGCCAATCACAGAAGGCTTGCCCTGGACGACACCGGAGGGCAGCAGGGACAGCTTATAGGTGACGTCACCGACGACGAGGGTGTGACCGGCATTGTGACCGCCCTGGAAGCGCACCACCATATCGGCGCGGTTGGACAACCAATCGACAATCTTGCCCTTTCCCTCGTCGCCCCATTGGGCGCCGACCACGGTCACGTTGGCCAAACCGGTATTCCTTTTGGTGAGTGCGTAAAAACCAACGCCGATCAGGGGGCGCGGCGGACTTTTAGATCAAGCCTCGCCCCCTGTCATCTGGCACCTCAACTAAAAGACTAGGGCACGCGCCTCCTTGACGTGCGGCAGGGCCTGGACGGCGCTGAGGAGGGCAGGGGCTGGGGCCTGATCGACACCAACCAGGGCAATGGCATCCCCGCCTGCGGCCGTGCGGCCAAGATTAAAGGTGGCAATATTGATCCCAGCATCGCCCAAAAGCGCGCCCAAGGCCCCAATAAAGCCGGGCTTATCAAGATTATTGATATAGAGCATGGCCGCGCCGAACGGGGCATCTAGATCCATGCCCTTGACCTCGACCACCCGCGGCACGCCGCCAATCACCGTGCCAGCAAAGGCCCGCTCGCCTGAGGCGGAGGTGACGGTAATGCGCATTAGACTATCATAGACCGGCGATAATTCCTGGCGGCTTTCGGAGACGGTTATGCCGCGTTCCTTGGCGACGCTTGGCGCAGAAACCATATTGATCTCAGCGAGCATGGGGCGAAGGATCCCAGCCAGGCCCGCCGCCGTCATGGGTTTGACATTTAGCTTTGAAACCTCGCCGACATACTCAATCTCTATGGTCTTGAGGTCCGCATCCACCATCTGGCCAGCAAAGGCCCCGAGCTTTTCGGCCAGGGCAACAAAGGGCTTGAGCTTGGGGGCCTCATCGGCCGTGACCGAGGGGCTGTTGAGGGCATTGGACACGGCCCCGGTCAGCAAATAGTCGGCCATTTGCTCGGCGACCTGCAAGGCGACGTTTTCCTGGGCTTCAAGCGTTGAGGCGCCCAAATGCGGGGTGGCGATAAAATTGGGATGACCAAACAGGGGATTGGCCTTGGCCGGTTCCTCGACAAACACGTCAAAGGCCGCGCCGCCAATATGGCCACTATCGAGCCCGGCGCGCAAAGCCGCCTCATCGACCAGGCCGCCGCGCGCGCAATTGATGATAAAGACGCCTTGGCGGGTCTTGGCCAGGGCCTCTGCGCTCAAAATATTGCGGGTCTTGTCGGTTAAGGGCGTGTGCAGGGTAATCACCTCGGCCCGGGCTAAGAGCTGGTCCAGCTCAACCCTTTCAACGCCAATCTCAACCGCGCGGTCGGACGACAAGAAGGGGTCAAAGGCAATGACCTTCATTTTCAGGCCATTGGCGCGGTCGGCAACTATGCCGCCAATATTGCCGCAGCCGATCAGGCCAAGCGTCTTGCCATAGAGCTCAATCCCCATGAACCGGTTCTTTTCCCACTTGCCGGCCTGGGTCGAAAGGTCGGCGGCAGGCAGCTGGCGGGCCAGCGCAAACATCATGGCAATGGCGTGCTCAGCCGTGGTGATGGAATTGCCAAATGGGGTATTCATGACCACGACGCCAGCGGCTGTGGCCGAAGTGATATCGATATTATCAACCCCAATCCCGGCCCGGCCCACGACCTTTAGGCGCTTGGCCGCCGCGATCACATCCTTATCGGCCTTGGTCGCCGAGCGCACGGCTAAGCCGTCGTATTGGTCAATAATGTCAAGGAGTTCAGCCTTGGACAGGCCCGTCTTGACGTCAACCTGAACGCCGCGCGATTCAAAAATCTGGACGGCGGCGGGAGATAGCTGGTCGGCAATGAGAACGCGAGGGGTCATGGGATCGTCTTTCCTGAATTGGAAAATGGGGAGGGTCGGACCCGCCGCAGGTTGCGGCAAGGCGGGCCGTTTATTGGGTCTAGGCTGAGGCCAATTCGGCGCTGGCGACCTGATAGGCCCAGTCGAGCCAGGGCGTCAGGGCATTGAGGTCTGAGGTCTCAATCGTCGCGCCGCACCAGATACGCAGACCCGGCGGGGCATCGCGATAGGCGCCAATATCCAGGGCCACGGCCTCTTTCTCCAAAAGGCTGGCCAGCTTTTTGGCAAAATCTCCTTGAGCGGCGGCATCAAGGGCGGTGATCTTGGGGTCCACGACCTTCAGACAAACTGAGGTATTGGACCGGGTCTCTGGGCGGGCGGGCAGGAAATCGACCCAGGGCGTCTTGTCCACCCAGTCGGCAATGACGCCGAGATTGGCATCGGCGCGGCGGCGAAGCTCGGCCAGGCCGCCAATCTTTTCGGCCCATTTCAGGGCGTCGAGATAGTCCTCAACACAGAGCATGGAGGGCGTATTGATCGTCGCGCCCTCAAAGATATCGGAACTCAGCTTACCGCCCTTGGTCAGGCGAAACAGCTTGGGCAGGGGCCAGGGCGGGCTATAGGTTTCTAGGCGTGCAACCGCGCGCGGCGACAGGATCAAGACCCCGTGCGCGCCCTCGCCGCCCAGCACTTTTTGCCAGGAATAGGTCACGACATCGAGCTTGGCCCAGTCCAGATCCTGCGCAAAGGCCGCAGACGTGGCGTCGCAAATCGTGATGCCTTGGCGATCCGCAGCAATAAAATCGGCATTCGGCACGCGCACGCCAGACGTGGTACCATTCCAGGTAAAGACAAGGTCGCAATCGCGGCGCACCTTAGAAAGGTCCGGCAAATGGCCATAATCGGCCTCGAGCACTTCGGTGTCATTTAGCTTGAGCTGCTTGACCACGTCCGTGACCCAGTCCTTGCCAAAGCTTTCAAAGGCCAGCATCTGGACCGGGCGGGCACCCAGCATGGACCACATGGCGGCCTCGACCGCGCCCGTATCAGAACCGGGCATAATGCCGATCAGATAGTCGCTGGGCACGTCCAGCACCTTGCGGGTACGGTCAATGGCGTCCTGTAGACGGCCTTTTCCGAGTTTGGAGCGGTGGGACCGGCCGAGCACGGCGCTCGAAAGCTGGTCCAGGGTCCAGTCTGGCCGTTTGGCACAAGGTCCGGAAGAAAATTCAGCACGCGCAGGGCGCATCGCTGGCTTGGCGATCATGGTCATTGTTTTAAGTTCCCATCCTTACAGATGAGCAGCGCCCCGTTGGGGAGGCGTGGCCCGAGGCCTATAGACTCCTTTTCGAGCCGCCGCGCAAGAGGGATTTTGTCGCAGATCGACAATTAGGGTGTCGGGTGTGTGATGGGGGGCTAGAGCAGGCGCACTGAGCTTGCGCCCGCCTGTTCCGCTGCTGAGGCGAGCTTCCGATCAAAAGTCACAAATGATTCAACAGATTGGGTTGCGGCAAGATGCAGGGCATCTGCGAAATCCATCCCTTTCATTGCCCATGCCAAGGCTTTAGCGATCTGATCTGGATCTTGGAACTGCACCTGCGGCAAGCCTGCAAAGGCCTCTAAAGTGTCCAACACGCCCTGTTTTGTGAGGCCATAGGCACTACGAAGAACCCACTCGGTTTCCAACAAAACCGTGGCGCTGACATAGACCGTACCGCTCATGATCAGGTCGCGAGCTTTTGGAGATTGTTCGGGATGGTCCTGCGTCAGGTAGCGGACCACAATACTGGTATCAATCGCGAGCATGACGCGCGGCCTCGCGTGCCACGGCTGCATCCATGTCTTCGAGGGAGACTGGAGGACGATCCGATTTCAACATGCCATAGACGTCCTGCACGGTGGTGGGCTTAAACAGCGGTGCTCGCCGCAAGGTCACGGCGCCGTCCGTTTCTTCAACCACCAATTTGGCCCCAGCGCCCCAGCCCAAGTTGTCCCTAACGGCCTTGGGTAATATGACCTGACCCTTGGTGGAGACGGTCGTCGTCAGTGTGTCGGTTAAGGCCATGTTGCAAACCCTCCGGTAAGACGAAGGTAAGATATATCGAGGGGTGCAATTTCGCAAGGCCCCCAAACAAAAACCGCCGCCAGATTGCTCCAGCGGCGGTTCCTATCATCTCAAACCCAGACCGGCCTTAGTGAACCGCGACGGCCTCGGCCTCAACCGCGTGTTCGGCCAATTTGGTTAGGCCTTCGCCGGCGACATCGACAAAGCCTTAAAGGTTCAGCAGGGCGGGGTCGCCGCCTTGGGCGGTTGTATTGATGCTGACCGTGCGCTCAACGGCATATCGCATGAGCGCGTGGGGACCGCCTGCCTTGGGCCCAGTGCCTGACAGGCCTTCTCCGCCGAATGGCTGGACCCCGACCACAGCGCCGGTCATGGCACGATTGACATAGACATTGCCTGCGGGAACGAGGCGACGAATCTTGTCGACAAAGGCCTCAATCCGGCTGTGGATGCCCAAGGTCAGGCCATAGCGAAGCGATGCTAGGCCCCGCGCAACGGTTTCAACTTCGCCGGGTCCATAGACCACCACATGGAGGATCGGCCCAAACACTTCTCGCTTGAGGTCCTCAACCTTGGCGATCTGAACCAGAACCGGCCCGAAGAAACTGCCATGCGACAGGCTCAGATCGGGCTCTATCTGGTGCAAGATCTTAGCGCCCTGGCGAAGCTCGGCTAGGTGCCCGTTGAGGCCTTGGCGCGCCGCCTCATCGATCACGGGTCCAATATCGGTTTCAGGAGAGGCGGGATCACCGATCACCAGAGCATCCATGGCCCCTTTTAATCCCTCGATTAGGCCCTCGGCCGTCTCCTGCGGCAGAAACACTAACCGTGCCGCCGAACACCGCTGTCCAGCAGAGCCAAAGGCCGAGGCGATCACGTCATCAATCACCTGTTCGCGCTGCGCAGTGGTGTCGACAAATAGGCCATTGAGCCCCCCCGTTTCAGCAATCAGCGGGATGATGGGCCCCTCTCGGTCAGAGAGAATCCGGTTAATGGCCTGAGCCGTTTGCACGCCGCCGGTAAAGGCTACACCGTCGCAGGCCTGGTGGGCGCAGAGGCTGGCACCGACAGTTTCACCGGGTCCGGGGATCAGGGCCAAGAGGCGCGGGTCAAGGCCGCTGGCGTGAAACAAGCCAACCGTATCGGCCGCGATTAGCGGGGTCTGCTCGGCCGGTTTGGCCAATACGGCATTTCCCGCCGCGAGGGCCGCAGCAATCTGGCCAACAAAAATCGCCAGCGGGAAGTTCCAAGGGCTGATACAGACGAAGACACCTCGGCCGCGAAGGGACAGGCTATTGGTCTCTCCAACCGGTCCAGTCAACAGATCCGCGGTTTCGAACTGGGTTTCGGCTAAGCGCGCATAGTACCGGCAAAAATCCGCCGCCTCCCTTACCTCCGCGAGGCCATCGCTTAAGGTCTTACCCGCTTCTCGGCTAAGCAGTGCGGTTAGAGGTGCGATCCGCGCCTCCAGGCCGTCGGCAACTCGGCGCAAAACCTTGGCGCGGGCGAGGCCTCCCACCTCATCCCACAACGGTTGAGCCAATTTTGCCAAGGCGAAGGCGGACTCGATCTGGGCCTCTGTGGCATCGCTGGCTTGACCCAAAACCTTTCGTCGGTCGGCCGGCGCGCGGACCGAATGAGGATTGGCACCGGGTTTGGCCTTGGCTTGCAGCATGGGATCAGCGCGGCGTCCGACCTTGTCCACTGTTGCAACAGCGGCGGCAAGCCTGTGGCGCTCTGCTGCCATAGATAGGTCGATCCCAGAAGAATTGAGACGTTCGGCACCATAGATGTGCGTAGGAAGGGGGATTTTGGGGTGAGGGCCGGGGAGAGCCGCGACCGTGTCGATCGGATCCGTGACCAAGGTCTCAGCGGGCACGCGGTCGTCGAGCAGAGCATTGACGAAGGACGTATTGGCTCCATTCTCGAGCAGTCGCCTTACCAGATAGGGCAACAGATCTTCATGCTGACCAACCGGGGCATAGGTCCTGACCTTAAGGGTTCCATAGTAATCATGGGCCGCATGATAGAGAGCTTCCCCCATGCCGTGCAGCCTCTGGTGCTCGACCACCACCCCAGCGCCTTCGGCCAGTCTGCGGACGGCCGCGAGGCTATGGGCATTATGGGTGGCGAACTGGGTATAGAGGTAGGGCGAAGCCTGAATGAGAGCCTCGGCACAGACCAGATAGGACAGATCTGTCGCGGCCTTGGTCGTGTAGACCGGATAGCCTGGTCGCCCTGCCACTTGAGCGCGTTTGATTTCACTGTCCCAATAGGCCCCCTTAACTAGACGGACCATCAGCCGTCGACCAGTGGTCTTGGCCAATTCGGTCAAGGCGTCGATGACGGCCAGCGCACGCTTCTGATAGGCTTGCACTGCCAGCCCCAAGCCGCGCCATTCCCCCAGCTCAGGCTCCAAGGCCAACCGCTCCAAGATCTGCAAGGACGGAACCAGACGATCTACCTCCTCCGCATCGAGAGTCAGATTGATATCAGCCTTAGCCGCCATCACGGCTAAACGCCTTATCCTCGGATAGAGTTCTCGCTCAACCGAATGCTCTTGGACCGCTTCGAAACGCGGCGATAAGGCCGAAAGCTTTACCGATATGCCATGGCCGGATTCCGGTCCGGCCAAGTTTTGCATCTTAGAAACCTGAAAGATCGCCTCTGCGTAGGCCGCTTCATAGCGCACTGCATCGGCGACTGTCCGCGCGCCCTCTCCTAGCATGTCGAACGAACAGATCTGACCTTCGGCCTTTGCCCGTTTGGTGGCCGCCGAAATGGTCCGCCCCAGAACGAACTGCTCGCCCATAATCTTGATCGCTTGTGTAATAGCCGCCCGGATCACTGGCTCACCAATTCGGGCTGTAAGACTTTTGAGGTAGCCTATAAGGTCAGACCTTACCGCCTCATCCACATCCACCAGTCGACCGGTAAGCATCAGTCCCCAGGTTGAAGCGTTTACGAACAGATTGTCAGATTGACCGAGATGGCTGGCCCAATCGGCGGAGCCAATCTTCTCAGCAATTAACTGGTCGCGGGTGTCCTGATCGGGCGTGCGTAGCAGGGCCTCAGCAAGGCACATGAGCGCCAACCCTTCGCGCGTACCCAGCGAGAACTCCTGCAAAAAGCTCTCCAGAACGCCCTGACGTCGCGCCAGCTTCCGGGCCGATCGTACCAAGCCAACGGCCTCATTCTGTATGATCGCGCGGTCTTGCGGCGTGAGGGATAGTCGGCCCTGCAAGACTGTGATGGCTTCGGCCTCATCGCGATATTTGTCGCGGTCGAGATCATTCCAGTTCACGGCCAGTCTCCATGAATTATGTGCCACGATGATACAGGATCTAGAAAAATATGCCCACAAATTAGCGTTCTGATAAAAAGAATTGACCTGAGAATGGTAGCTGGGAAGGCGATTCGATCCTGTGGGCGGATTAACCCAAACAAAAACCGCCGCCAGATCACTCCAGCGGCGGTTCTCATTATCTCAAACCCATCCCCGGCCCTAGTGAACCGCGGCGGCCTCGGCCTCAACCGCGTGTTCGGCCAGGATGGTTAGGCCTTCGCCGGTGACGTCGGCAAAGCCGCCTTGGATGGTGAAGGCGCGGCGGGTGGCACCGTCCGTTATGGTCACTGTGCCTTCGCGCAGTGTGGTCATGAAGGGCGCGTGACCAGCCAGGACGCCGAAATCGCCTTCTGCGCCCGGGGCATCGACCTGGTCGACCTCACCGGAAAACAGCTGGCGCTCGGGCGCGACCAGGGAAAAGTGCAGCCTGGCCATTAGGCCGCCTCAGCCGCGAGGCGCTCTGCCTTTTCCACGGCCTCGGCAATACCGCCGACCATATAGAAGGCCGCCTCTGGCAGATGGTCATATTCGCCATCGCACACGGCCTTGAACGAGGCGATCGTGTCTTCCAGCGGCACCAGCTTGCCGGGGCTATTGGTGAACTGTTCAGCCACATGGAAGGGCTGGGACAAGAAGCGCTGGATCTTGCGGGCACGGGCGACGGTCAGCTTGTCGTCTTCGCTCAGCTCGTCCATGCCCAGAATGGCGATAATGTCCTTAAGCGCCTTGTATTGCTGCAGGATTTCCTGAACCCGGCGGGCGACCGAATAGTGCTCTTCCCCAATAATGCGCGGATCGAGAATGCGCGAGGTGGAGTCTAGCGGATCCACGGCGGGGTAAATACCCTGCTCGGAGATGGCGCGGTTCAGAACGGTGGTCGCGTCCAGGTGGGCGAAGGAGGCGGCAGGCGCAGGGTCGGTCAAGTCATCGGCGGGCACGTAAATAGCCTGAACCGAGGTGATCGAGCCCTTATTGGTCGAGGTAATGCGCTCTTGCAGATTGCCCATCTCGGTGGCCAGGGTGGGCTGATAGCCCACGGCCGAGGGGATGCGGCCCAAGAGCGCCGACACTTCGGAACCGGCCTGGGTAAAGCGGAAGATATTGTCGACGAAGAACAGAACGTCCTTGCCTTCTTCGTCGCGGAAATACTCCGCCTGGCTAAGGCCGGTCAGGGCAACGCGGGCGCGGGCGCCGGGAGGCTCATTCATCTGGCCATAGACCAGGGTACAGCGCGAGCCTTCGGTCGAGCCATTATTTTCCTTCGGGTCGATATTCACCTTCGACTCGATCATTTCGTAATAGAGGTCATTGCCCTCGCGGGTGCGTTCGCCCACGCCAGCCAGAACCGAATAGCCGCCATAAGCCTTGGCGATATTATTGATCAGTTCTTGAATCAGAACCGTCTTACCCACGCCAGCGCCGCCGAACAGGCCGATCTTACCGCCCTTGGTATAGGGGCAGAGCAGGTCAATGACCTTGATGCCGGTGACCAGAACTTCAGCCGAGGTGGCCTGGTCGGCAAAGGAGGGCGCGTCCTTATGGATCGAGCGGCGCTCGGTCGTATTGATCGGGCCAGCCTCATCAATGGGCTCGCCGATTACGTTCATGATCCGGCCAAGCGTGGCTGGGCCAACCGGCACGCTGATGGCGGTACCCAGATCGGTCACGGCCTGACCGCGGACCAGACCCTCGGTCGCGTCCATGGCGATGGTGCGGACGGTGTTTTCACCCAGGTGCTGGGCGACCTCTAGAACCAGGCGAGCGCCCGAGGCGCTATTGATGGTTTCCAGAGCATTCAGGATCGAGGGCAGGTGGCCGTCAAACTCGACGTCCACAACGGCTCCGATGACCTGGGCGATGCGGCCTGTGGGCATAATGGTCATGGTTTTCGTCTTCCGTTAGATGGCCTCGGCCCCGGAAATGATCTCGATCAATTCTTTCGTGATCATTGCTTGGCGCGAGCGGTTATACTCAAGGGTGTATTTGTTGATCATTTCACCGGCATTGCGGGTCGCATTATCCATGGCGCTCATTTGAGCGGCATAGAAGCCGGCATTGTTCTCGAACAGGGCCGAGAGAATCTGGATGGTGATATTGCGGGGCAGCAGGGTCTCGAGAATGGCCTCTTCCGAGGGCTCATATTCATAGATCGCGCCGCCCAGATCGATCTTGGCCCCGCCTGCCTCCACCGAGGCCGGGATCAGCTGGGTCAAGGTTGGCACCTGGGCAATCACCGACTTAAAGCGGCTATAGACCAGGGTCACGACATCGACCTTGCCAGTCTCATATTCGGCCAGGACCAGGTCCGAAATCGGCTGGGCCGCAGCCAAGGTCATGACCCGGTTGGCCGAAAGGTCAAACGTTTCGATAAACCGGTCGCCATATTGGCGCTTGAGCTGATCGCGGCCCTTTTTGCCGACGCATATGATGCGAACATCCTTGCCCTCGGCAATCAGGCTGGAGATCTTTTCGCGCGCGGCCCGGACGATCTGGGTATTGAAACCGCCCGCTAGGCCCCGGTCGGCCGTGGCGACAATGACCAGATGGTTCTGATCGCGCCCGGTTCCGGCCAAGAGGCGCGGGGCCGCATCGCCGGTCACCCCGGCGGCGAGATTGGCAATGACGGCCGCCATTCGCTGGGCATAGGGGCGCGCCTGTTCGGCGGCCTCCTGGGCCCGGCGCAGCTTGGCCGCTGCCACCATTTGCATCGCTTTCGTGATCTTCTGCGTGGCCTTCACGCTGGCGATCCGATTGCGCATTTCCTTCAGGCTAGCCATCCGGTGTTGCTTTCCCCGTCAGTCTAGCGATTAAGCGAAGGTGGCGCAGAAGGCTTCCAGCGCGCTCTTTAGTTCCGCTTCCAGGTCGGCATCGAGGGCCTTCTTGGTGCGAATGCCTTCGAGCAGCTTTGGATGCTTGGCGTGCAGGCGGGCCAGGAAGTCGACCTCAAAACGGCCCACCGACTTGGTCGGGAAGGCGTCGAGATAGCCGCGCGTCCCGGCATAGATGACGCAGACCTGTTCTTCGACCTTGAGCGGCGAATATTGCGGCTGCTTGAGCAGCTCGGTCAGGCGCTCACCCCGGGCCAGAAGGCGCTGGGTCGAGGCATCCAGGTCCGAACCGAACTTGGCGAAGGCGGCCATTTCACGATACTGGGCCAATTCGCCCTTAATCGCACCGGCAACCTGCTTCATGGCCTTGATCTGGGCCGAGGAGCCCACGCGGCTCACCGATAGACCGACATTCACGGCGGGGCGGATGCCCTGATAGAAGAGGTCGGTTTCCAGGAAGATCTGACCATCGGTGATCGAGATCACATTGGTCGGAATATAGGCCGACACGTCATTGGCCTGGGTCTCAATCAAGGGCAGGGCGGTCAGAGACCCCGAGCCATTGGCTTCATTGAGCTTGGCTGCGCGCTCGAGCAGGCGGGAATGCAGATAGAAAACGTCGCCAGGATAGGCTTCGCGCCCAGGCGGGCGACGCAGCAGCAAGGACATCTGGCGATAGGCCACCGCCTGCTTGGACAAGTCATCATAGATGATCAGGGCGTGCATGCCATTATCGCGGAACCATTCGCCCATGGCACAGCCCGAGAACGGGGCTAGGAACTGCAAGGGCGCAGGCTCAGACGCCGTTGCCGAGACAACGATCGTATATTCCAGCGCGCCGTTTTCTTCCAAGGTCTTGACGATCTGGGCAACGGTGGAGCGCTTTTGGGCAATGGCGACATAGACGCAATAGAGCTTGGCGCTCTCATCGGTCCCGGCATTGGCGGCTTTTTGATTGAGGATGGTATCGATCGCCACGGCGGTCTTGCCGGTCTGGCGGTCACCAATGATCAATTCGCGCTGGCCACGGCCAACCGGGATCAGGGTGTCAATGGCTTTGAGGCCCGTTTGCACAGGTTCATGCACGGACTTGCGCGGGATAATGCCAGGGGCCTTGACGTCAACGCGGCGACGCTCGGCGACATCGGTCAAGGGACCCTTGCCGTCGATGGGCTCACCCAGCGGATTGACGACCCGGCCGAGCAGGCCGCGGCCAACCGGCACGTCCACAATCTCGCCGAGGCGGCGGACTTCGTCGCCTTCGCCAATGATCCGGTCTTCGCCAAAGATCACGACGCCGACATTGTCGCGTTCCAGGTTCAGGGCCATGCCCTTCACGCCGGCCTTGGGAAACTCGACCATTTCACCGGCCTGAACCTTGTCCAGACCATAGACGCGGGCAATACCATCGCCCACGGACAGAACCTGACCAACGTCGGAAACGTCGGCCTCTTCGCCAAATTTGGAGATCTGTGACTTCAGAATCGCCGAAATCTCAGCTGCGCGGATATCCATGCCAGAAACCTTTTAGACTTAAGCCCGTTTCAGGGCGAACTTGAGGGAGTCGAGCTTCGAGCGCAGCGAGGCGTCGAAAAGACGGGAACCAACCTTGACCTTGATCCCGCCAAGCAGGGCCGGATCAATGCGGGTTTCAATTTCAGGGGCCTTGCCCAGGGCCTTTTGCAAGGCGGCGGCAACAGACTTGGACTGGGCCGCGGTCATCTTAACCGCCGTCACAACCTCAGCCGTGACGACGCCGCGCTCCGCAGCCGACAGGGCCTCAAACGAGGCAATGATCGAGGCCAGGGCCGCGGCGCGGTGGCTTTGGGCCAAAAAGCCAAGAAACTTCTTAGTGATCTCGCCGAACTCGGCCTTGTCGGCTAAGGCCAGCAGGGCCTTGCCCTTGGCATCGGACTTAAAAATCGGTGAGGGCAGAAGGCGGCGCAGCTCTGGGCTTTCCGCCAGCATGGCCTTTAGCGCCTTTAGATCGGCCTCAACGGCGCTTAGGGCACCATTGTCCTTGGCCAAACCAAACAGGGCCAGGGCATAGCGGGCCCCTACATCCGTCGTCTTAGAATCGTCCGCCACTAAATCATCCGTCCGATGTGTTTTGCCTCGCCCGCAAGACACGCTTGCCGATGAGGGGTGTTGGCCTGCCACGCCCCTAAAGGCCCAGCTGCGCGGGGGAAATCTCAAGAAATGAAAGGCCTTAAAAAGGACCCTCATCCAAAGTCGCGCGGGACATAGCATGCGTTCTTTGCCACCGCAACCGAGGCAAGGCGTCGAGATTTAATGAATTTTGCGGCCAAATTACGCATGCCCCCCTCGTAACCGCGCCTAAGGTCTCCTAAATGCAAAAATCGCAGTGTGCCGCCCGGCGGCCAGCCTTTTGGGGACCCCAATGACTGACCTAATGACTCTTGCCGCCGATCCAACCGTTTGGGCCGCGCTGGTCACCCTTGTGGTGATGGAAGTGGTGCTCGGCATCGATAATCTGATTTTTATCTCGATCCTTTCGAACAAGCTTCCCGAAGAGCAAAGGCAAAAGGCGCGGCGCATTGGTATCAGCCTGGCCCTGATTATGCGCCTTGGCTTGTTATCGACCATTAGCTGGCTGGTCACCTTGACCGCGCCGCTGTTTTCCGCACTGGGCCGTGATATTTCCTGGCGTGATCTTATCCTGATCGTCGGGGGCCTGTTTCTGCTTTGGAAGGCCACGACCGAGATCCATCACACCGTTGATCCAGCCAAGAGCCATGACCTTTTGGACAAGAAGGCCCAGGTCGCGAAGAATTTCGGTGCCGTCATCGTCCAGATCCTGCTGATCGATATTGTCTTCTCTGTGGACTCAATTCTCACCGCCGTGGGCATGACCGAGCACCTGCCAGTCATGGTCATTGCGGTGGTCACGGCTGTGATTGTCATGTTGGTGGCCGCCGATCCCTTGGCCAATTTCATCAACAAGAACCCAACCGTGGTTATGCTGGCCCTGGGCTTCTTAATCATGATCGGCGTGACCCTGATAGCCGATGGTCTGGGTCATCATGTGCCTAAGGGCTATATCTATGCCGCCATGGCCTTCTCGGCCCTGGTCGAAGGGCTAAACATGATGTCAAGGCGGGCCGAGGCCAAGAAACAGGCCCTGAACGATCAGGCGTCTTAAGGCTCTAGACGCCGTAAGGCGGCCAGGCGGGCAAAGGCCAAGATTAGGGCCTTTCGCCTGGCCCCGGCTAGGGGTGTGGCGGGGGCCGGTGTCACCACCGCCCCGTCAAAGCCATCAGCAACGATCAAGCCGGGTCCTGAAGGCAGGATGTGGTGCGGAAACTCCGGTGCGACGGCGAAATAGAACACGTCGCAAAAGGGTTGGTACTCCGCCCATTTCTGATCGGATTTGAAATCCTCTGGCCCGGACTTGACCTCAACAATGACAATCTCGCCGCGCTTGCCCAGGCCCATCAGATCGGCCCGCCGGCCATTGGGCAGGCAAACCTCGGCCACCGGCGCATAGCCCAGCCCGACCAGCAGCCGCGCCGCCCCGCGCGTCACTAGCTGTGTCACTTGCGGCCTTAGACCAACCGTTCCGCTGGGCCGCGCAATCTCAAGAACAATATCCATGCCGATATTTTGTTCCGGCTTTGTTCGTTTGGCAAGGCCCGTTTTACCGCGCCGCCTCGCTATGGGCCAGGGGCGGTTGTTTGGTAAAGCGCAGCATGGCGGTGTTAAAGCCCATGGCCTTGGCCTTGGCGACGAGGCTGGCAACTTCGGCGGGGCTGGGCGTGGCCTGGCGGTGCAGGATCCAGAGGAAATGGCCGGCCCGGTCGCTGACAATCGCCCACCTATAGTCATCGGCCCGGTCCAGGACCCAGTAATCGCCGATAAAGAGGGGGCCTAGGAAAGAGACCTTGAACTTGGCATTGCCACTGCCCGGTACCAGTTTGGCCCGGCCATGGACCTGTTTGACCCGGCCATTGGCTGCGCCCTGGCGGCAGATATTGACGACCTCGATCAGGCCATCGGGCAGTTTGCGATAATCAGCGCTGACGCCCTCACAGCCGCTCTCAAACATGTTCTCATAGCGGGCAATCTCGTAATAGCGCCCGACATAGCGATCGACATCGACGCTCTTGGCCGGTGGTGGCACATTGGGATTGCCAGAGCGGGCCTGGGCCAGAGGCGCTAGGCCAAGGCTCAAGACAAGGCTAAGGCCCAGCCAAAAGGATCGAGACATGACGCGCTCCAGAGGATCTTTGACCAGCTTACGCCGCCTTAGGGCAAAAGGATGACCAAGGCGGTCATTTAATCTCGCACTGAAAGAAAATCACCCCGCCAGAGGTCTGACGGGGTGATCTTATAGTCGATTGGCAGAAAGCCTTATTCGGCGGCGATGCGCACGGGCTCAGCGACCCGGTCCTTGAAATTGATCGCCTGGAGATAACGAATCCCGTCTTCGGCAATATCATCGCCGACCATGCGCTCGCCCTCGCTCTTCAGCTCATCCATATCGACATACATGGCATAGAAGTTGCGGGTGCGGTCGGTAATGATCCCGGCATTGAGCAGGGTCTTGATCAGGACGCGGAAAATATTGGCCGATTCGCGCATGTTTTCGCGGCGGACATCATCGGTCATGATCTTTTGGAACTCTTCGATCACCTTCATGCCGTCCAGGCCAAAATCGGCATAGAGGGCCATTTGCTGGGTTGGCGAGACCAGGTTGAACAAAAGAGTTTGGAAGCAGTGCGCGGCCCAGTCCTCGATGATCGCATGCTCTTCGGGGTCGAGCTTGGGCACCGTGCGATCCGCCCAGATCTTGCCGAACTTGTGGTGGAAGGCCTCGTCGGTCATGACCAGCTGCAGGAGCTTTTTGCCCAAGGGGTCGCGGATATTGTTATAGAAGCTGGCAAAGGCGCCCATGGCCAGGCCCTCAACCAGCATCTGCATGCCGATAATCTTCTTATAGACTTCCGGCGCATGGATGATCTCGGTCAAGAGGTCCTTCAGCACAGCGCCGCATTCCAGTGGCCGGCCCCAGCGGGTCTTGATGTATTTGGCGAAGCCGGTGACGTGGCGGGCTTCTTCGCGGGTCTGGTTGGCAGCATATTCCTGCGCGCCCTGGTCTTTCAGCACATGGCAGAGCGAAGCCGACAGGTTCAAAGCGCCTTGTTCGCCATGCAGGATGGACGAGAAATTATGCAGCACCATGGTATTGATGAACCGGGTGCGCTCCTTGGGGTCCGACAAATGGTTAGAGACATAGTCGGTCTGTAGGGCCGCGATCATTTCCTCTGGCACCAGAGGCTCATTGATCATGTCAAACGGCTCATCGAAATCGATATATTTTTTATCGAGCGGGTCCCAGAAATGGTCGTGGGTGGCGGAGATGATCTTATCAAAGGCCGTGGAGCGATTGTTATAGCGATCCAGATCCAGCATGGATTCAAAATCGTCCGGCGCTACGGCGTCGTACATAGAGTCCTTAGTGATATTCTTATACGTCATGGGCTCAGCTCCAGTTGCGTTTTTAAACTATGGGTATAGCTCGGTCCCTCTGCAAGAAGGGTCTCTGCAAAGATCTCTATCGTCAAGTAAAAACTGACGACCCCGTCAAGTTTTGTAAATGCCGTGAATGAACCAGTTCTTCAATCTCAGCGTAGACCCGTCATATCCGCTCAATGGAGAGGCAAGATGCGTAAATTTGCTATGGCCGCTGCTGCCGCAGCCGCCAGCCTGGCCCTAGGGGCCTGCACCACCCTTACCCCCCAGACCAATAGTCAGCCGACACCGCAATTTGTGCTGGAGGATTATTTCCAGGGCCGCACCTATGCTTATGGCCTGTTCGAAGGGCGCGATACCAAGCTACAACGCTCCTTCACCGTTGTGGCGGACGGGGTCCTCTCCGGTGATACCCTGACCCTGCACGAGCAGTTCTTATGGAATGATGGCGAGCGCCAGACCCGGACCTGGACCTTCAAAAAGGTGGCCCCAGGCCGTTATGAGGGCCGGGCGGCCGATGTCGAGGGCGTCGCCAATGTCACCACCAGCGGCAATGCTCTGCGCATCCAGTACAAGCTGCGCCTGCCCATGGGGAAGAACAGTATTGTCGTCGATGTTGATGACTGGAGCCATTTGTTCGCCGACGGCGCCGTGATCAACCGCGCCGATGTCAGCAAGTTCGGCCTCCATGTCGGCCGCATTACCCTGACCTTCATCAAGCCGGACCAGAAGCGGTCAGTGGCTGAGGGCCTGGTGGGGGAGTAGGGGGCTAGTCTGGGTCAGCGAGCCAGGCCGGAATGTCGCTCTGGCTATGCAAGACCCGCCAGATTTCGATCTGCGCCGGGAATTCCATGTAAAACACCAGATACGGATAACGCTTGAGTGGCCAGGCCTTCAGGCCCTCGATTTGCAGGGCGTGGGCATAGCGGTTGGAACCGGCCTTTGGATTTAGCCTGATCTGGTCAAGCGCTGCTTCCAGTGCGTCGATCAGGCCAAGGGCGATGGCTTCACCCGCTTCGCTTAGGTAATAGGTCACTGCGTCGGCAATATCCTGCTCGGCGGCCTGCCGTCGGAATACGGGTTTGGCCTTCAAGAGCGCGCAGAGTCCCGAACGCCTCGGCGAAGGGAGTCAAAATACGCCGCATCGGCTGGACCGGCCAAGGGCGAGGCCGCGCCATCAAGCAAGAGACGGCGCAGAGCCTCGCGGTCGCGATCCTTGCGGATCAATTCCTGAATATAGGCGCTGCTGGTGCCATAGCCGTGCTGCGCGACCTGATCATCGACAAAGGTCTTGAGCGTGTCGGGCAAGGAGACATTCATGGTAGTCATTGAAGAAGTTTAGCCCAATTGGCAAAATTTAGCAAGTTGTGCGGTGCTGAGGATTATCGGTCCAAACTAGGCCACCCCCTCCCTTCCTTGACCTCACCCCCGCCCTGGCGTACAAGCCCGGCTCTCTCGGTGTCATCCCTGATGCGCCCTCTACCGCCACGACCCCTTGGCTCGCCAAGGACGAGGGCGGCGAGACCCCTCCGTCGGCGTGATCGCTCGCGGGGGCGATCCTCGTTTGGGGCGATGGTCTGGGCGGGCACGGCCTTGTTGGTAGACCCATGTTTGACGGACTGACACAGCAGATTTCAGGCGTATTTGACCGGCTTTCGGGCCGCGGCGTCCTGTCTGAAAAGGATGTCGCCGAGGCCCTGGCCGAGGTGCGCACCGCCCTGCTTGAGGCCGATGTCGCCCTGCCGGTGGTCAAGGACTTTATTGCCAAGGCCAAGGTGCGCGCCACCGGCGAGGATGTGATCCGCTCAGTTCGCCCGGCCGATCAGGTGGTCAAGATTGTCTATGACGGCCTGGTAGAGACGCTGGGCGGCGAGGACCCCACCCCGCTGAACCTGGCCGCCAATCCGCCCGCCGTCATCTTGATGGCCGGTCTGCAGGGCTCGGGCAAGACCACGACCTCGGCCAAGCTGGCCTTGCGCGTTACCAAGACCGAACGCAAAAAGGTCATGCTGGCTAGCCTGGACACGCGCAGGCCTGCCGCCATGGAGCAATTGGCCCTGCTCGGCACCCAGATTGGCGTCGAGACCTTGCCGATCGTGGCGGGCCAAAGCGCCGCGGACATTGCCCGCCGCGCGCTTTCAGCGGCCAAGCTTGGCGCCTATGATGTTCTGATCCTGGATACGGCCGGCCGCACGACCCTGGATGAGGCCATGATGGCCGAGGCCGCCGAGATTGCCCGTATTGCCAGTCCGGTTGAGACCTTGCTGGTCGCCGATAGCCTGACCGGTCAAGACGCGGTGCGAACCGCCGCCGCCTTCCATGAGCGCCTGGCCCTGACCGGCCTGATCCTGACCCGCGCCGATGGTGACGGGCGCGGCGGGGCGGCCTTGTCTATGCGCGCGGTCACCGGCCTGCCGATCAAGTTCATGGGCGCGGGCGAACAGGTCGATGCCCTTGATGTGTTTGATGCCCGCCGCGTGGCTGGCCGCATTCTGGGTCAAGGCGATATTGTCGCCCTGGTCGAGCGCGCCGCCGCCGAAATGGACCAGGTCAAGGCCGAGAAAATGGCCCGCAAGCTGGCCAAGGGCCAGTTTGACCTGGAAGACCTATCTGAGCAACTGCGCCAAATGCAGCGCATGGGCGGCATGAAGGGCATTATGGGCATGTTGCCCGGCGTGCAAAAGGCCAAGCAACAGCTGGCCGAGGCCAATATGAATGACAAGGTGCTGAGCCGTCAGATGGCCATCATCTCGTCCATGACACCGCTGGAGCGCAAAAAGCCCGATATTCTCGCGGCCTCGCGTAAACGCCGTATTGCCGCGGGGGCTGGGGTCGATGTGGCCGAGATTAATCGCCTGCTCAAACAGCACCGGCAAATGGCTGATGCCTTTAAGATGATGAGCCGCGATGGCGGCAAGGGCATGGCCCGCATGGCCCAGATGATGGGCGCGCAAATGCCCGGCATGCCCTCTGGCGGCGCTGATCTGGCGCGCATGAAGGCCATGGGCGGCGGCAAGCTTAGCTCAACGGACCCCGTTTCACCGCCCTTGCCCGGATTGCCCGGCCTGGGCAATCCCGCCAATCCACCGAGCGGACTTTCCGGCCTTCCAGGCCTGGGCGGCCTGTTCAAACCCAAATCCTGACCCATACCAAGACATCTGAAAGGACTATCCCATGTTACGCATTCGTCTGACCCGTGGCGGTACCAAGAAGCGTCCCTATTATTCCATCGTCATTGCTGACAGCCACTCGCCCCGCGATGGCCGTTTCATCGAAAAGGTCGGCACCTATAATCCACTGCTGAAAAAGGACGATCCAGCGCGGGTCACCCTAAAGGTTGAGAGCATCAAGGCCTGGCTGGCCAAGGGCGCTCAGCCCTCCGACCGCGTCGCACGCTTCTTGTCGACCGAGGGCCTGGTAGCCTGGACCCATGGCAATAATCCTGAAAAGGCCAAGCCCGGTAAGAAGGCCCAGGAGCGTAGCGCCGAGCGTGAACAGCGCGAAACCGACCGCGCCGCCGCTGCTGAATCGGCCAAGGCAGAAGCTGCTGAGGCCGCTGCCGCTGCCAAGGCCGCTGCTGCTGCAGCCGCAGCCGCCCCTGCGCCCGAGCCCGAGCCAGAAGTCGTCGCCGAAGCCGCGCCTGAAGCCGAAGCCGTTCCAGAGGCTGAAGCTGCGCCGGAAGCTGAAGCGGCCGCAGAAGACACAGCCACCGAAGCCTAGATCGGCCCCTTATCGCCAGACCTGCGCTTGATGCCGGTCTGGCGCCTAAGACCACAGGATGATCCATGAGCCAAGATGATCGTCTGGTCCTGGTTGCCAAGGTCGCCGGCGCCTTTGGCGTGCGCGGCGAAATCCGGCTGACCACCTTTACTGAGGCGCCGCTGGCCGTGGTCAATTATCGCGACCTGGTGCGTAAGACCGGTGCCACCGGCCTGACCCTGATCGCTGGACGCTCGACCAAGGGTGGCATAATTGCCCGTGCCAAGGAGGTCGAGACCAAGGAACAGGCCGACCGTCTGCGCGGCCTGGAACTCTTTGTCCCGCGCAGTCAATTGCCGCCGCCGGATGAGGATGAATTCTATCTGACCGATCTGATTGGCCTGGATGTGATCTCGCCCGAGGGTGAGGCGCTAGGCAAGGTCAAGGCGGTGCAGGATTTTGGCGCTGGCGACCTAATCGAGGTCCAACCCGCCAGGGGCAAGAGCTGGTACCTGCCCTTTACGAAGGATCTTGTCCCCGAGGTCGATATCGCCGGCGGCAGGATTATTGGCGTGCCGGTGGTGGTGGTGGAATAGGGGGGTTGATTTTGGCGCACTTCGATGTGAAATTTAGGTCGTGGGGGAGCGTTCAATGATTTTAGACCGAATATTCCACGATGAAGAAGAGAAAAATTTATACGCTATAATTGGTATTTATATAACTCTATTTCAACAGACAGAGGATTTTCTGGCGCACGTTTTTGCAAATGCCTGTGATAACGATATAAATAAAATGCGGGAGATCTATAAACTCATACGCGGCCTAGAAGCGAAAATTGACTTTATAGATGCGGCATTGAGTTCAGTAGAACATAAGAAATTTTGGAAGAAATTGTCTTCTAGACTTAAGCGTGCAAATAAAGTTCGCGCTGATGTCGCACATGGGAACAGTGCAGTTGAATTTGATGAGTTAATAACAAAATCAAACGATGGCGGGGTCGACGTATATATATCTGCAAATATAAAGCCTAAACTTGTGAAAAATAATAAAAAATCAAACGGATATACCGACTATCCTTTAGAAATCATGATAGAAAAATTCTTCGAATTACAGCAATTAGATAGAGATATAAAAGCATTTTGTTGGAATTTAGCGAACATTGACAAGTCGCAGATGGTACATTTTGACGGACCCATCCGAACAACGATGTTTAAACGACCCTCTACATCTTTGGTGGGCGAAAGTGAATAAGGCAATATTGCGCAATTCAGGTAACTGAGACCCCGCCTCCCCCGCGAAGGCGGGGGCCCAGACCAGTGTAGCTCTGCCGGACGGTAGGCCCTTATCTGGGTCCCCGCCTTCGCGGGGAAGGAGGCGATTAGGGCTCAAGTTTTAGGGCCAAGTCCTTCCAATTCGGATTATCCATCTCGATCAGGGCCAGCGACCATTCCCGGTTCCATATTGATCCGCCTCCCCCGCGAAGGCGGGGGCCCAGATGGGTGTAGCTCCGACCGCCGATTGGCCCTCGTCTGGATCCCCGCCTTCGCGGGGAAGGAGGCGGTGGTGGTTAGGGTTCAAGTTTTAGGGCCAAGTCCTTCCAATTCGGATTATCCATCTCGATCAGGGCCAGCTTCCAATCCCGGTTCCATATTGATCCGCCTCCCCCGCGAAGGCGGGGGCCCAGATGGGTGTAGCTCCGACCGCCGATTGGCCCTCATCTGGGTCCCCGCCTTCGCGGGGAAGGAGGTGGTTAGGGTTCAAGTTTTAGGGCCAGATCCTCCCAATCAGGATTGTCCATTTCGATCCGGGCCAGTTTCCATTCGCGGTTCCATTTTTTCATGCGCTTTTCGGTGATCAGCGCGGTCTCGCGGCTTTCGTGGGCCTCAAACCATACCAGGGTTTTCACGCCGTATCGGGCGGTGTGGCCGGGTACAGCACCGCTCTGATGCTCAAACACGCGGCGATTGAGGTTGTCCGTCTGGCCGATATAGAGGGTGCCGTTGCGGCTTGAGGCCATGATATAGACATAGAACATTATCTCCCCCCAAAACTCCGTTTCCCCCGCGCAGGCGGGGGCCTAGACGGTTGTAGCTCCGCCGGACGGTTGGCCCTGATCTAGGTCCCCGCCTTCGCGGGGAAGGAGGGCTCAAGTTCACATTTCTGGCGGGCGATAGCGGATCAGGCCTTCTTGGGCGACAGAGGCGACGAGTACGCCGTCGGCACTATAGATCTCGCCGCGGATAAAGCCGCGGGCACCCTGGGCGGTGGGGCTGTCTTGTTGATAGAGATGCCAGCCGTCAAAGCGGCTATGGCGATGAAACCAGATGGCATGGTCCAGGCTTGCGCTCTGGAACCCCGGCGTGGTCCAGACAATGCCGTGCGGGCGCATGGAGGTGCCCAAAAGGCTCATATCCGAGGCATAGGCCAGGACCGCCTGATTATAGGCAATATCGTCCGTGACCGGGTCGGTGGACCGCATCCAGACCTGTTGATGACCCGGCATTGGCTTTGGCTGGGTAAAGGACTGGGGAGCGACCGAGCGCATTTCAATCGCCATGGGCCGCAATATGGCGCTGGCGGCCCGCGGCGGCAGATTGGCGGCCAAGCGTTTGCGCTCTTCGAAATCGTCGGGAACGCTCATTGGGTCAGGCGCGTCCGGCATCGGGTCTTGGTGCTCAAACCCGTCTTCCGGGGTCTGGAACGAGGCGGCCAGGTTAAAGATCTGCTCGCCGTGCTGGATGGCGGCGACGCGGCGAGTGGCAAAGCTCTTGCCATCACGGGCCCGCTCCACCTCAAACAAGATCGGCACGCTTGGATCGCCGGGCCGGATGAAATAGGCGTGCAGCGAATGGCAGATCCGGTCGTCGACCGTGCGATAGGCGGCCATCAGGGCCTGGGCGATCACCTGGCCACCAAAAATGCGCTTTTGCTTCTTGTCCTGGGTAAAGCCGCGGAACAGATTGACCTCTATGGCCTCGAGATCGAGCAGGGTTTTCAGGTTCTCGTGGCTAGACATGGGCGCTCCGATCGTCGGCTAGGGCGGCAGGCCCTTTGAAATAGCCTTAGCCAAGGGCCGTCACAAGTCATTGCAAAAACCATGTCCAAGCCCGTGCCTTGGCGGTTATAGAGGGGCTCAATCGCGATCTTGCCGCCGGACCTTGCGCTTATGACCTTTCATGTCTCTGTCCTGACCATGTTTCCTGAGGCCTTTCCCGGGCCCTTGGGCGTGTCCTTGATTGGCACCGCCTGGCGCGAACAGGGGCTTTGGTCGCTAGAAACAGTAGACATTCGTGCGTTTTCAGCAGATAAGCGCGGCTTCCTCGACGACACCCCTGCGGGCGGCGGTCCTGGACAAGTGATGAAGGCGGACACAATTGCCGCAGCGCTCGATTCCCTCGGGTCTGTGGATAGGCCGCTTTTGTATATGAGCGCCCGGGGTCGGCCCCTGACCCAGGCGCGGGTAAAAGACTGGGCCAAGGCACCGGGACTGATTGTCCTGTGCGGGCGCTTTGAGGGGGTGGATCAGCGCGTGCTCGACGCGCGCAGGTTCGAGGAAGTCGCGGTCGGGGATGCGGTGCTTGCCGGTGGTGAGGCCGCCGCCATGGTGGCGATTGAGGCGTGTGTGCGTTTGGTGCCGGGGGTTCTGGGCCAGGCTGCATCGCTGGACGAAGAAAGCTTTGAGGACGGCTTGTTAGAACATCCGCACTATACAAGGCCGCGGACTTTCGAAGGGCTGGACATCCCCGAAGTGCTGTTATCGGGCAACCATCAGGTGATCCGGCAATGGCGACAAGACATGAGACAAAAGACGACCCGCGAGCAGCGTCCCGATCTTTGGGCCGCCCATCTCGCCAAACAACAGGCAAAGGGCGATTAAGCCCAGGAGATAGACCGATGAATATGATTCAAACGCTTGAGCACGAAGAAGCTCAACGCCTGCTTGCCCTGCGCGGCATTCCCAACTTCCAGCCCGGCGATACGCTTCGGGTCAGCGTCAAGATTAAGGAAGGCGAGCGCGAGCGCGTCCAGGCTTATGAAGGCGTCTGCATTGCTCGCTCCGGCGGCGGCATCCATGAGAATTTTACGGTTCGCAAGATCTCGTTCGGTGAGGGCGTTGAGCGGGTGTTCCCGCTCTTGTCGCCCATGATCGAATCCATCGAGGTCAAGCGCCGCGGCGTCGTTCGGCGCGCCAAGCTCTATTATCTGCGCGATCGCCGCGGCAAGAGCGCCCGCATCGCCGAGCGCCAGACCGTCCGCGCGACCAAGGAAGACAGCGCTGAAGACTAGTTTGTTACAAGCACAAGACCTGAAGAGCCCCGGTGGAGACGCCGGGGCTTTTTGTTTGGGCAAAGGATTTGGCGAAACCGGGACCTGCGCCTCTGGCCATCAGGGTTAAAATCCCCTAAATCCCCGGCCATGGCTGGCAAAACACTCTATGACAAGATCTGGGATGCGCACCGGGTGGCGGAGGACGCCAATGGTGAGACCATCCTTTATATTGACCTGCATCTGATCCATGAGGTGACGACGCCCCAGGCCTTTGCGGGCTTGAAGGCGGCAGGGCGGCCCGTGCGGCGGCCCGACCGGACCTTGGCCGTGGCCGATCATAATGTGCCAACTGAAAATCAGGCCGCTGGGACCGGTGCCGTGACCGATGATGAGGCGCGTCTGCAGCTGCAGACCCTTGAGCGCAATGTTGCCGCGGCCGGGATTGAATTCTTTCCCATGGGCGATATCCGCAACGGGATTGTGCATGTGGTGGGGCCTGAACAGGGCCGCAGCCAGCCCGGCATGACCATAGTCTGCGGCGATAGCCATACCTCGACCCATGGCGCGTTTGGCGCCCTGGCGCACGGCATTGGCACGTCCGAGGTTGAGCATGTCCTGGCCACCCAGACCCTGCGCCAGCGCAAGGCCAAGAATATGCGGGTCTGGGTTGAGGGTACGCCAGCCCCAGGTGTCGGGGCCAAGGACTATGCCCTGGCCCTGATCGGCATGATTGGCACCGGCGGCGGCACCGGCTCGGTGATCGAATATGCTGGACCAGCCATTGAGGCCCTGTCGATGGAAGGGCGCATGACCCTTTGCAATATGACCATTGAGGCCGGGGCCAAGGCTGGCTTGATCGCGCCCGATGCCAAGACCTTTGACTATATGCGTGGGCGGCCTGCAGCGCCCAAGGGCGCGGCCTGGGAAGCGGCCATGACCTATTGGACCGCCTTGAAAAGCGATCCCGATGCCGTGTTTGATCGTGAGGTTCGCATTAATGCCTCTAGCTTAAGCCCCCTGGTGACCTGGGGCACGAGCCCTGAGGATGTGGTGCCCGTCTCTGGTCATGTGCCGGACCCCAAGGATGCGCCCAATCCAGAACGCGCCAGCCAGATCCAGCGGGCCCTGGACTATATGGGCCTCAGCGGTGGTCAGGCCATTCGCGACGCCAAGATTGACCGGGTCTTTATCGGCTCTTGCACCAATAGCCGGATTGAGGATCTGCGCGCCGCTGCTGAGGTGGCGCGGGGCCGCAAGGTTGCTGATCATGTGCAGGCCATGGTGGTGCCGGGCTCTGGCCTCGTGCGCGAACAGGCCGAGTCTGAGGGCCTAGACCAGGTCCTTATCCAAGCAGGCTTTGACTGGCGCGAGCCGGGCTGTTCCATGTGCCTGGGTATGAATCCCGACAAGCTAGCCCCTGGTGAGCGCTGCGCCTCGACCTCGAACCGCAATTTTGAAGGCCGGCAGGGCCCCGGTGGCCGCACGCATCTGATGAGCCCGGCCATGGCCGCGGCGGCCGCCATTGCCGGACACCTGATCGATGTGCGCGACCTACCGCCCCTTGACGCTGCCAAGGAGACTTGAGCCATGAAGCCCTTTACCCGCCTCGATGCCCGCGCCGCGCCGCTCGATATTGCCAATATTGATACCGACCAGATCATTCCGGCCCGCTATCTGAAGACGGTCGAGCGAACCGGCCTCGGTAAGGGCCTGTTTGCCGCCATGCGTTATGAGGCCGATGGTGCGCCTAGGCCCGATTTCGTCCTTAACCGCCCAGAGTATCAGGGCGCGGGCATATTGATTGCCGGGGATAATTTCGGCTGTGGCTCCAGCCGGGAGCATGCGCCCTGGGCCCTGGAAGATTTTGGTATTCGCTGCGTGATCGCCACCAGCTTTGCCGATATATTTTACAATAACTGCTTCAATAATGGTCTCTTGCCGATTGTCCTGCCAGGGGATGAGGTCCGCAGCCTGATGGATGAGGCCAAGGGCGGCAATCATGTGTTTAGCGTTGATCTTGAGGCCCGGACCGTGACCCTACCATCGGGCCGGATTGTTGATTTTAAGCTCGATGCCGGTCGCCAAGAAAAGCTGGTCAAGGGCCTGGATGCCATCGGCGAGACCCTGCAGCATGTGTCAAGCATAGATGCCTTTGAACAGAACCGCCTCAAGACCCAGCCTTGGGTGGTCGCATGATTGTGATTGTCGGCACCGTCCGGATTGATCCAGGCATGATTGAAGTCCTGCGTCCGGCCATGGAAGCCATGGTCGCGGCCTCGCGCGCCGAGCCGGGCTGTATCGATTATGCCTATGCGCATGACCTGCTTGAGCCCGGCTTGATCCGGGTGTCGGAGGCCTGGACCTCGAATGAGGCCCTGGCCGAGCATTTTACGACGCCGCATATGGCGACCTGGCGTCAGGCCCTAACCGCGCTTGGCCCGCTCAATCGGCATTTGACGGCCTATGAAGTGCAATCCAAGCGCGCAATATAGGCTGCGGCCGCGTATGGCATTAAGACTGTGTTGTCGGATTCGGATATAATATAGTTATTGCTACTTAATCATAGATCGAGAGCCTGATGAAAACCCTGCTGCTTCTGCCTGGTGATGGTATTGGTCCCGAAGTCTGCGCTGAGGTGCGCGGTGTCGCAACAGCCCTGATTAATCGTGGGGATTTGCAGCTCAGGATCGAAGAAAGGCCGTTTGGCGGCGCCAGTTATGACGAATACGGCACGCCCTTGACGGTCGAGGCCATGACCCTGGCCAAGCATGTCGATGCGGTCCTGATGGGCGCGGTAGGCGGACCAAAATGGGCTGGGGTCGAGCGGCATTTGCGGCCAGAGGCGGGCCTTTTGCAATTGCGTCAAGAAATGGAAGTCTTTGCCAATCTGCGCCCGGCCATCTGTTTCGATGCCCTGGCCGATGCCTCATCCCTGCGCCGGGATGTGGTGGCGGGTCTGGACCTCATGATTGTCCGCGAGCTGTGCGGCGGCGTCTATTTTGGCCAGCCGCGCGGCATTGAGACCCTAGAAGACGGCCAAAGGCGCGGGATTGATACCCAGGTCTATACGACCAGCGAGATTGAGCGCATTGGCCGGGTGGCCTTTGAGCTGGCCCGCAGCCGCGACAATCGGGTCACCAGCGCCGAGAAATCCAATGTCATGGAAAGCGGGCTTTTGTGGCGTGAGGTGGTCACCGACCTACATGCGCGAGACTATAGCGATGTTCAGCTTGAGCATATGCTGGCCGATAATTGCGCCATGCAATTGGTGCGCAATCCCAAACAGTTTGACGTGATCGTCACGGACAATCTGTTTGGCGACCTCTTGTCCGATCAGGCGTCTATGGCCACGGGTTCGATTGGCCTCTTGCCGTCAGCCGCCTTGGGCGCGCCGGGCCAGCCTGGGCTCTATGAGCCGATCCATGGCTCGGCGCCCGATATTGCCGGACAAGGCGTGGCTAATCCGGTGGCGGCCATTTTGTCATTTGAAATGGCGCTTCGCTGGTCGCTCGGCCGGCCTGATCTAGCTGATAAGCTCTATGCGGCGGTCGAATCGGCCCTGAACAGGGGCGCCCGAACCCGCGATATCGGCGGCAGCCTGACCACAGCCCAGATGGGTGAGGCGGTCCTAGCCGAACTCTAGACCGCCTCGATCCGGTTGCGCGGCCAGCGGGCCGATACAATCGCGCCGCCCTTGGGACCATTGCGAAACGTGACGGTCGCGCCCGTGCGTTCGAGTAAGGTCTTGGCAATGAAAAAGCCAAGCCCCATGCCCAAATGCCCAGACCGCGAGTCTTCTCCGCCGGGTCGGCTGGTCACATAGGGCTCGCCCAGCTTGGGCAAGATATCGGCGGCAAAGCCTGGACCGTCATCACGTATTTCAACCCCGATAGTTTTGTCATCAAACCGGGCCGTGACCAGGACCTTGGCCTTGGCAAAATCGACGGCGTTTTCGGCCAGAGAGATCATGGCGTGCAGGACTTCTGGCATGCGCAAAATGTCGGGCACGGGGGTGCCTGGCTTGCCGCTAACCAGGCCCTCGACCGCGACGGCATCATGCAAATGCGGCTCAACAACCTCATCGACAAATTGTTGCAGGCCCATGCGGGCGTGAACCAGGTCGCCGGTCTCAGGTTCCTGGGTGAGTTTTCGTAAGATGTCACGGCAGCGCTCGGCCTGGGAGACTAGGAGTTCTGCGTCTTCGCGCAGCAGCCCTTGCGGTGCCTCGCGAACCATTTCCTTGGCGACAATGGAAATGGTGGCGAGCGGCGTGCCTAGTTCATGGGCGGCCGCGGCGGCAAGACCGCCGAGGGCCGATAGTCTTTGTTCCCGCGCCAATACGGTCTGGGTGACGGTGAGGGCTAGCTCCATCCGCGCCGCTTCGGCTGAGGCCTGCCAGGCATAGCCTGCGGTAAAGGCAATACCGGTGATGGTCGCAATCCCCATGCCCAGACGATAGAGGAGCGGAAAACTGATCTCTGCCTCATTGGACCAGGGCAGGGGCATGGACCAGAGACAGAGCAGCAGTGTGGCCAGGCAAGCCAAGGCCCCGAGACCGACCGCAAAGCGTCCCGGCAAGGTTGCCGCTGCTAAGGTCACTGGCGCGATCAAGAGGAGCGAAAATGGATTGGTGATGCCACCCGTAAAATAGAGGAGGGCGGTCAATTGGGCGATATCGAGGCCGAGCTGGACGGTTGCTTCCCAATTCTTGGCCAGTCTTTGGCTAGGTGAGCCCAACAGCAGCAAGATATTGAGCCAGGCGCTCAAGGCCACCAGGCTAAGGCACCAGGCATAGGGGATGTCAAAGCCAAGGCCGAGGCCCACCACTAGTATGGCTATGGTCTGACCGACTATGCCCAGCCAGCGTAGGACGATGAGAGTGCGAATCCGCAACCGGCCCCGGTTAAAGCGCCCATGCCAAACCAGATCGCCGCCCGGCCAGGGATAGGCCTCGCTTGGCGATTCCATAAAGGCAGCGGGGTTTGGGCTTTTTGGCATTATTGCGCTTCCAGGCGGCAGACCGAGACAAGGGCCTTGCCGGTGTATTATGTATATGTGTTTGAGATTAGCACGATTGACCATTGTGTCGCGCGCGCCAGTTGGGAGCCAGACCTTGACCAAGATTCGTATTATTGTGAGCCTGATCTGTGTCCTGATCTTGCTGGGCCTGATCGGCTATTGCTTGGTCGCGCCGCCATCGCCGCCCGTTCAGGCCCAGACCGGTACGGTCCAGCTCGGCGGGCCGTTCAAACTGGTAAATCAGGATGGCAAAGCCGTCGACCAGACCGTGCTCAAGGGCAAATGGACTGCGGTATTTTTCGGATTCACCTATTGCCCGGATGTCTGCCCGACCACCTTGCAGACCCTAGGTACAGCGGCGCAAGGCTTGGGTGCAGATGCGAACAAGTTGCAGATTGTCTTTATCAGCGTCGATCCTGGCCGCGATACGCCCAAGGCGCTCAAGGCCTATCTGGCCAGCCCGGGCTTTCCCAAAAATGTGATCGGACTAACCGGCACGCCTGACCAAATTGCCGCGGTCGCCAAGGCTTACCGGGTCTATTATGCCAAGGAAGGTGAGGGTGAAACCTATTTGGTTAATCATACCTCATTGATTTACTTGATGAACCCCAAGGGTGAATTTGCAAGTGCCTTGGCGTATGGCCTGAGCCCGCAAGAGACCCTCAATCAGATCCGCCAGGCCATGGGACAAAACTAGGTTTGATAGGCGGGTAATATCAAAACCTATTTTTAATCAGATGATAGACTCGGGTTAAGGTTTAGGTGTTATGTTGCGCTGCACAATTCAACAGGGGGCATCACCATGCTCTATTCCGTCCATGAAGCTGCCTATTATGCAACCGGCCCCCTCAGGGCGGCTGCACGCGTCACGCGGGACTTTTGGGGCTCGGCCCTAAATCCGGGGTCACAGACCCAGCTGGGCAAGACCTTGTTTGCCGCAGCGGACCTGTTTTCGAATGTCACGCGCCGCTATGGCAAGCCCGATTGGCGGCTGGAGAGTGTCACCATCGAGGGCCAGAGCATTGGCGTTACAAGGTCTGTGGTCTGGTCATCGCCCTGGTGCAAGATGCTGCATTTTAAGCGCAGCGCCGCTGATCTGGCCAAACTAGGCCGAACGGGCAAGGCGCCGCCAGTTCTGATCGTTGCGCCCCTATCTGGTCATTACGCCACCTTGCTGCGCGGCACGGTCGAAGGGTTTTTGCAGGACCATGAGGTCTATATTACTGACTGGGTCAATGCGCGCGAAGTGCCCATGCTTCAGGGCCGTTTTGATTTCCACGACTATATTGACCATATCCGCGCCATGCTGACCCATCTGGGCGTGCGGGCCCATGTGGTTGCGGTTTGTCAGCCTGGGCCGCCAGTCCTGGCGGCTGCGGCCCTGATGGCTGAGGATAAGGATCCTTGCCGCCCCGCCAGCATGACCTTTATGGGCTCGCCCATTGATGCGCGCCTATCGCCAACCGTGACCAATAAGTTGGCCGAGGAACGGCCCTTTGCCTGGTTTAAGTCCAATATGATCTATACGGTGCCTGCGCCCTATGCTGGCATGATGCGGCGGGTCTATCCGGGCTTTGTTCAGCTCTATAGCTTCATGTCGATGAACCAGGAACGTCACCAAGAGGCGCACAAGCAATACTTCAACGACCTGGTTGCTGGCGACGGCGACGGCGCGGACAAGCACCTAGAATTCTATGATGAATATCTGTCGGTGCTGGATCTGACCGAGGAGTTTTATCTCCAGACCATCGATTATGTGTTCCAGGCCTATGCCCTGCCCAAGGGCGAGCTGAAGCATCGCGGGCGTCTAGTTCGGCCCGACCAGATCACTGATATTGCCCTCATGACCGTTGAAGGCGCCAAGGACGATATTTCCGGCGTTGGCCAAACCCAGGCTGCACACGGCCTTTGCTCTGGCATTCCAGAGGCGATGCGCGAGCTCTATGTCCATCCAGAAGTTGGCCATTATGGCGTGTTTAATGGTCGCCGGTTCCGCGAAGACATCTATCCCAAGGTTCGGGACCTGATTGCTAAGGCCCAGGGTACCCTGGCCTAGCCAAAAGCGGGCAAAGCACGCTAGACTCTGGGGCCATGGTGTTTTTCCGTCGCCAGACTCAGACCTATTCAAGTCTCAAAGACGGGGACCAGCTTGATGTGGCTGGAGTCCCGGTTCTGCTGCGGGTTAGTGTCCGGGCGCGGCGTATTAGTCTAAGGCTCGACCCAGCCCGTCGTCAGATTATCGCCACCGCCCCCAGTCCAGGCGCGCTTGGTGCCGCCGCCGCCTTTGCACAGCAGCGCCAGGAATGGATCTGGGCCCAGGTCCAGGCGCTCGCTGCCTCGACAGCCCTGGTGCCGGGCCAAACCTTGAGCCTTTTGGGTCAGGACTGGCGGCTTGAGCAGGCGGCCGGGCCGCGTAGCCCCGCCCAATGGATTCAAACCGGAGATGATCGGGTCCTGATCTGCGGCGGCGCAGACGAGGCCGGATTTAGCCGAGCCGTCGTGCGGGCTCTCAAGGCCAAGGCCCTGGACCTATTGCGTGAGCGCACAGAGGTCCATGCGCAGGCGCTTGGCCAGGCCATGCCGTCCGTTGCGGTCATGGATGCCAAGGGTCGCTGGGGATCGTGCAAGCCTAGCCCTCGCGGGGGCTTTGGCTCTGAGCTGGCAATTGGCCAGATCCGTTACTCCTGGCGGCTGATTTTTGCGCCCTATGCGGTGCTTGACTATGTCGTGGCCCACGAGTGTGCGCACCTGGTTGAGGCCAATCACGGACCAAGATTTTGGGCCCAGGTGAAGGGCCTGGTCGGTGACCCGCGCACCAGCCGGGCCTGGTTGCGCAAGAATGGCGCTGACCTACACGCGATTGGCCAGGACTAGTTGGCGCTCGGCTGCGTTGCTGGCGGGCTTGAACTGGACGGTTCTGGTGCGGGCTCTTCGGTGGTCTGGCCAATCAGGTCGCCGATGGGATCGGGCTCAGGCACAGGATCGCCCGGTATGGCCTGGACATTGAGCCTTGGCAGAGCCGCCGCCATAAAGCCGTACCAGATCTCGGCCGGTGAGCTTCCACCCGTTACTCGCTTCATCGGGGTATTGTCATCACGGCCAACCCAGACCGCCGCTGTAAAGCCGCCCGTATAACCCACAAACCAGGCGTCCCTGTAATCGCTTGTGGTCCCGGTCTTGCCGGCCAGGTCGTAGCCCGGCACGCGTGCCCTTGTACCCGTGCCGCTGACCAGGACCTGGCGCAGCATGCGGTTCATTTCCGGCAAGGCCGGGATGCCGATCACAGAGACCTTGGGCGCCTTGGCGACATTATGGTCATAGAGGATCTTGCCTGCAGCTGTGCGGATCCGCTCAATGCCATAGCCCTTGACCGAAAAGCCGCCATTGGCAAAGGGCGAATAGGCCTGGGCCATCTCAAGCGGGCTAACCTCAACGGCGCCAAGCGCCATGGACGGGTCGGTCTGGATTCGTGAGTTGATACCAAGGCGGCGGGCCGCGGCGGCGACCTTATTGGTGCCGACCTCATTAGCCAGGCGTGCGGCCACCGTATTGACCGATTGGGCCAGGGCCGTTTCCAGCGTTATGGGGCCAAGATATTTGCCCGTATAATTTTTTGGCTCCCAATTGCCGATGGTCAGGGGCTCATCGACCACCATGTCGTCGGGTTTCCGGCCAGCCTCCATGGCCGCCAGATAGACAAAGGGCTTAAAAGCAGAACCGGCCTGGCGACGGGCATCGGAGGCGCGGTTAAACTGGCTTTCTGTATAGTCCGCGCCGCCGACAAAGGCCCTGACCCGCCCCTCGCCATCCATGGCAACCAGGGCAGCTTGCTGAACGCCGCGGGTGACGCTGTCTCTGGCCGTGATCTGACGGATGGCGCGCTCTGCGCCGGTCTGGACCGGAAGATCCAACGTCGTTTCGACGACCAGGTCTTCGGTAGGCTGGCCGACCAGGGCCCGGACCTCTTCATCAATCCAGTCGATAAAATACTGCGCCCTTTGGCTGGCAAGGGTTGGCGAGACCCGGACCGGCGTGGCAAAGGCCAGGCTGCGTTGTTCGTCGGTAATGGCGTGGTTTTCAACCATCTCGTCGAGCACGACGGTGGCGCGCCGCTCGGCCCTAGCCTTGTCGGACAAGGGGCTATAGCGCGATGGCCCCTTCATAAGGCCAGCCAGAAGGGCTGCCTCGCCGACCGTCAGACGGGTCGCAGGCTTGTTGAAATAGCGCTGAGAGGCGGCTTCAATGCCGTAGGCTCCGGCTCCGAAATAGACCCGGTTCAGATAGAGCGACAAGATGTCCTTCTTGCTGACCTTGGCCTCGAGCCAGACGGCCAGGATCAGTTCCTGCACCTTGCGGCGGATGGTCTGGTCGGGAGTCAGGAACAGGTTCCGCGCCAATTGCTGAGTAATGGTTGAGGCACCGCCGACAATACGGCCCGCCCGCGCATTATTGATGGCGGTGCGAACAATGCCGATCGGGTCAAAGCCAAAGTGATAATAGAAGCGGCGGTCTTCAATCGCGATAAAGGCGGCCGGCACATAGGCGGGCAATTCGTTCAAATTGACCGGAGGCGCATATTGGGTGCCGCGCACGGACACAAGCCCACCAGAACGGTCCAGATACGAGATGGAGGGTTGCCGCTTAACCTCAAAAATCTTGCTCGTATCGGGAAGGTCGGTCGCGAACATGGCCAAAAACGCGACCAGGAAGATGGTGCCCCAGACGCCAAGAACAGCCGACCAATAGATCAGTGCCTGAAAGGGCGAACGGCGCGGCCTTGGTGCCTTGGGTCCAGGCGCGCCTGTCCCATCGTCCTGCTCTGGTCCGTCATATTGCCCGCTCGTCATTGATCGCCTAACCCCATGCGGCTCATGCCAGAAGGCCTACTTACCCAATTTGGCCACCGTCCTCCACAAGATTGACCAAATAGGGCCTAAATCGTCAGATCAGTAATTGGGATTGCGGTCGATACTGTGGGTTTCCCGCACGCGGGCTATGCTAAGTCTGGCGCGAGCTGGTTCGGACCGAAGGGAATTTGACTTGATCAAGCGGATGTATCGAGCGGTGCTGGCACCCTTAGGTCTGACAATCGGCCTTCTGGGCTGCGCATCCGATCCTGCACATGACAGTCGTGCGTGGATCGCCAATTCCTCGCCGGGTTCGGCGGCGTCGGGATCGTTGGAGCAAGATGTTCAAGCCTGTAACAAGCTTGCGCGGTCGTCCAAGGGTGAGCAGGAGGATTCCTATTCCGATCCGCGCTATGGGGCGGTCAATGCCATGGCAGCGGCGCTTGATAAGACCGACCTTGGCACGGATAGTCGAAGGGCGGGCGAGCGGGCCCGGTTTGAACTTTGCATGACCGGCAAGGGTTGGCATCGCGCCAACTCGGGCCGTTGAGAATCGCGCCGCTTGGTTCGAATCGTGCGGTACTCGACCGACTATAATTTTAACTATTTTTACGAGAGCGAGCCCAGATTTAACGCCTTAAAGAGGATCCCGTTAGCGGTGATTTTGAGGTATTGTTAAGGATCATGGATAAGGCCTTAAGAGGCAGGTGACTTACCCCCTGTCGTCAACAGTTTCTTAACGAAAAACTCTGGTCCGAGGCCATTCGGGCAATTGACGTTTGACCCCCCTTATGGCCCCTTATGGTGGGTTGGTCAGTATACGCCCACTAGATGTAGTAGCATCGGGTGTAGGCGGGGGGACTGGCGAGTTGGGCTTGGGCCGTTGCGGCCTTTGGGGATATGGATTGAATTATGATCGGTAGTGAAGCGATTTCGACGCAGAAGCGGCAGCGGGAAACACGGTATGATTCGACCCGTCCGGGCGAACGCCCACAATTGCAACTGGTCCGTAAGGTTGAGGTTGATCGGTCCAGGGATGCCCTGCTCACTGATTTCGGCAAGACCACGCTCGAAGACCGTTACCTGCTGCCTGGCGAGTCCTATCAGGACATGTTTGCGCGCGTCGCTACGGCCTATGCCGATGATGCAGATCACGCCCAGCGCATTTATGACTATATCTCCCAGCTCTGGTTCATGCCCGCGACGCCGGTCTTGTCCAATGGCGGCGCCGATCGCGGCCTGCCGATCAGCTGTTTCCTCAATTCTGTGTCTGACAGCCTCGAAGGCATTGTCGGCAGTTGGAATGAGAATGTTTGGCTCGCAGCCAATGGCGGCGGCATTGGTACCTATTGGGGCGGCGTTCGCTCGATCGGTGAGCGGGTCAAGGGCCAGGGTCAGACCTCGGGCATTATTCCCTTTATCCGGGTTATGGACAGCTTGACCCTGGCCATCAGCCAAGGCTCGCTGCGCCGGGGATCGGCGGCGGTTTATCTGGATATTCACCACCCCGAAATCGAAGAATTCCTCGAAATTCGTAAACCCTCGGGCGATTTCAATCGCAAGTCCCTGAACCTGCACCATGGCATTTCGATTTCAGACGCCTTTATGGAGGCGGTGCGCGACGGCGCTGATTTTGGCCTGCGGTCGCCCAAGACGGGCGAGGTTGTCAAGCTGGTCGATGCCCGCACCCTTTGGCAAAAAATCCTCGAAATCCGCCTCCAGACCGGCGAGCCCTATCTGATCTTTTCGGACACGGTCAACCGGGCCATGCCCCAGCACCAGCGCGATCTGGGCCTGTCGGTACGCCAGTCCAATCTGTGCTCGGAAATCATGCTGCATACCGGGCCTGACCATGTCGGTAAGGAGCGCACGGCGGTCTGCTGCCTATCGTCGCTGAATGCCGAATCCTTCATGGAATGGCGCGACCATCCAACCTTTATCGAGGATGTGCTGCGGTTCTTGGATAATGTCTTGCAAGACTTTATCGATCGCGCGCCCCCGGCCATGGAACCGGCCCGTTATGCGGCCATGCGCGAGCGGTCGGTCGGTCTTGGCCTAATGGGTTTTCACTCCTTCTTGCAGGCGCAAAACGTGCCGTTCGAAAGTGCCTTGGCCAAATCTTGGAACATGCGCCTGTTCAAACATGTGCGCCGTGAAGCCGACAAGGCCTCGCGCGTCTTAGCCGAAGAGCGCGGGTCCTGCCCCGATGCGGCCGATAAGGGCGTGATGGAGCGGTTCTCGCACAAGCTGGCCATTGCCCCGACCGCCTCAATCTCGATTATTTGCGGCGGCACCTCGGCCGGCATTGAGCCAATCCCGGCCAATATCTATACCCACAAGACCTTGTCCGGCTCGTTTGCGGTCAAGAACCCCTATCTGGAAAAGGTGCTTGAGGCCAAGGGCGCAAACACGGACGAGATCTGGAGCAGCATCCTCGAAAACGAGGGCTCGGTGTCGCACCTGGACTGCCTGTCGGCCGATGAGAAGGACATTTTCAAGACCGCCTTTGAGCTCGATCAGCGCTGGATTATCGAACTGGCCGCCGACCGGACGTCGGAAATCTGTCAGTCCCAGTCGCTGAATGTCTTCCTGCCCGGCGATGTCGATAAGTGGGACCTGCACATGTTGCACTATTCGGCCTGGGAGCGGGGGGTCAAATCGCTCTATTACCTGCGCTCCAAATCGGTACAGCGCGCCTCATTTGCTGGGTCTGAAACCCTAGAAGCGGTCGAGCGGATGGAGCATCCCAAGACCGATTATGAAGAGTGCTTGGCCTGCCAATAATTAAGAGTCTATTGACCATACCCTAACCCCCGAAGGCTCGCTTTCGGGGGTTTTTCGATAGTGATTCTGTTTTTATTGCCTTTTTTGGGCCGCCTTCACGGTTTAATCATTGCCGCCGCGTTAATATCGATGTTTGGTTTGGGTCCCGAATTGGGAAACAGGCTAGGCAAAGGGTTTAGGTCCATGCTGCGCGTCACCAGGTATAGTCCATGCCAAAATGGCATCTGGGCTCTGGTTGTCATTTTCGCCCTGGTTGGGGGGCTAGGCACGTCGGCTAAGGCTGCGTCCAGAGCCTCTGTGCGTCCAGTGCCCCGCCAAGGCGCTGTCGCCAACCCCTTTATTCAAAGCCTCCTGGTCTCTGAGTGGCAACCTCTTGCCGCGCCATCACCGGGTGTGGCGGCGTCGCGAACCCAAACTCAAACTCAAACTCAAACCCAAACCCAAACCCGATTAGTGCCGGTTCCGGCTGTGAAGTCCGCCGCTGCCGCCCTGACCCAATCTGGGCATGGTAGCGATGGTGCGGGCTATTTTCTCAGTGCGGCCAATAATCGCCGCTACCCCAACCCATGGATTCAACTGGTTTCTGGTCGAGGCCTCGCTGAATGGCACACTGACGAGATTACGCTCGGCCGGGTTGGGCGCGGGGCTGCGGTGGATGCCGTGCGCCTCAGTGTTCGTGCCCTCAAACGCGCGCCCTTGGGCCTGGTCCTAAATCCCGATTATGACTCCATGGGAACCGATACCGAGGCCTATGACGTCACCTATCTGCGCGGTTGGCCATCCGCCCTGACCATAAGGGCCGGGGCCTATGACCTGGACATCAGCCCCCATGCTGGCCTTGGCGTAACCAACGAGGGTGGCTCGGCCGAGGCCGGGGCAACCGTGCGGCTGGGCTCAAGCTATGCCGATGCCAGGGCCCGTCGGGTGGCCGAGAGCCTTGGCCTGTCGACCGTGGATGGGTCAAGCTTTGGCGATCAGTCGCGATTGTATCTCTATGCGGCGGCTAGCGGCCGGGCCCTCGGTCTAAATGTGGTGCGCGACCGAGAGACGGGCGGCTTTCGGGGGTCAGGTTGGTCGATTGATCCAGCAGCTGTGCTGATTTCCGACGCCCAGGCCGGTATTGGCTGGCGCCAAGGCCCGGTTCAGGCGTCACTTGGCTATCTGCACCGCGATATTCGCAACGAATTTGGCGTGCGCGGCATGAAACTTCGTGGCGACTCCGTTGTGGCCCTGTCGTTTGCCATTCGGCCAAGCCAGTAACCTTGGATTATTTTGTGCACGGTTAAGGTCTTATTATCCACAATTTGCGCAACATGTTGTGGGCAGTGCGAAAGCAAGGCCTATATGCGGTAGCAGGCTCTGCTAACCTCATTGTCCGATTCTGGCCCAAGGGCCGATTCGCCTTGCTTTATTTTGGAACCGCGCATGACCGTCTTGACCACGCCTGCCCGTCCTGGCCTGATCACCCGTCCGGGGCTCTTAACCCCTTCGGCGGCCTATAAGCCGTTCCGCTATCCCTGGGCCTATGACTTCTGGAAGCGCCAGCAACAGGTTCATTGGATGCCCGAAGAAGTGCCCTTGGGCGAGGACTGTAAGGACTGGGCAACCAAGCTGAGCGATGGCGAGCGCAATCTGCTGACTCAGATTTTCCGCTTCTTTACCCAGTCGGATATCGAGGTCGCCGACAATTACATGGAGCGCTACAGCACGGTGTTTAAACCCACCGAGGTCAAGATGATGCTGTCCTCCTTTGCCAATATGGAGACCATCCATATTGCTGCCTATGCCCTGTTGCTCGAAACCATTGGCATGCCGGAAAGCGAATTTGGCGCCTTCCTTGAATATGAGGCCATGAAGGCCAAGCATGACTATATGGGCCAGTTCGGGGTCGGCTCAGACGCTGATATTGCCCGTACGCTCGCCATGTTTGGTGGCTTTACCGAGGGGCTACAGCTGTTTGCCTCCTTTGCCATGCTGATGAATTTCCCGCGCTTCAATAAGATGAAGGGCATGGGTCAGATCGTGTCCTGGTCGGTGCGCGACGAGAGCCTGCACTGCGAGGGCATTATTAAGCTCTATCATGCCTTTAATAAGGAAACCGGCGTCGTGACCAAGTCGGTCGCCGACGATATTGTTGACTGCTGCAAGCATGTGGTGGGCCTAGAAGACAAATTTATCGACCTGGCCTTTGAGGCCGGCGATGTCCAGGGCATGACGCCCAAGGATATCAAGACCTATATCCGCTATATTGCCGACTGGCGTCTGCGCCAGCTTGAGCTGCCGACCGTCTATGGCATTGAGGAAAACCCCTTGCCCTGGCTGCAGGTGCTCTTGTCCGGCGTTGAGCATGCCAATTTCTTTGAGGCGCGTTCGACCGAGTATTCCAAGGCGGCCACGACCGGCCAATGGCATGGGGCCGAAGGCGTCTGGAGCGAATTTGACCGCCTTTTGGTCAAGCGCTCGGAAAACACCCTGCCGGCGGAATAGGCCTCACCAGCGGATCAAGCCTAGGCCTCTTTTCTCGCGGCGCGATTGCGGGTAGAAGTGGCCATGTCAGACCATCAAGATCCGCTGGCGATCATAGACCAGCTCGAAGCCCAGTATCAGGCATCGGTGCGTGCCCTGCGCGGCGCCTTAAGCGATTATCTCAAAACCGGCCGGCGGCCCGACCCGCAATTGCGGGCCAGCGGCGCCTTTGCATATCCAGAGCTGCGCCTGGTCCATGGTGGTGAAAAACAGCCGCGCCTGCACAGGGCCTTTGCCCGGCTTAATGCGCCTGGGGCCTATGCCACGACCATTACCAAGCCGGCGTTTTTTAAGGACTATCTGGCCGAGCAACTTAGCCTCCTGATTGCCGATTTCGATGTGACCCTAGAGGTTGGCCCCTCGCATCAGGAAATCCCTTACCCCTACGTGCTAGATGGGGCGGAGGACCTGGCCTTGGACGGGGCTGTGCCTTTAGATCTCGCGCGGTGGTTTCCAACCGCCGACCTCTCACACATTGGCGATGAGGTGGTGGACGGGTTTTGGGACCTTGGCTCTGAGGATCACAGGCCGCTGTCCCTATTTGATGGCCTGCGCGTCGATTTTTCGCTAGCGCGGTTAAAGCACTATACCGGCACGCCGGCTGAGCATGTGCAGTCCTATGTCCTGTTCACCAATTATACCCGCTATGTTGATGAGTTCGTCGCCTGGGGCTGTGCCCAGATCGGCGCGGGCGGGCCCTATACGGCCCTATCTTGTGCCGGCGGGGTTGTTATTGATGCCGATACGCCCAATCCTGAGACTGTGGCCTCGGCGGCGGCCTGGCGCAAATACCAGATGCCGGCCTATCACCTGATGGCGCCAGGCGGCCAGGGCATCACCTTGGTCAATATCGGGGTCGGGCCATCCAATGCCAAGACGATTACCGACCATCTGGCGGTCTTGCGGCCCCAGGCCTGGATCATGATCGGCCATTGCGGCGGCCTTAGGCCCAGCCAAAGCATAGGCGACTATGTCCTGGCCCATGCCTATCTGCGCGATGACCATGTCCTGGATGATGTCCTCGCCCCTGAAATCCCGATCCCGCCGATTGCCGAGGTCCAGATGGGCCTGCAGAGGGCCGCCGAACTGGTCACGGGCGAAACCGGTGAGGCCTTAAAAAAGCGCCTGAGGACCGGCACGGTGGTGACCACAGACGACCGAAATTGGGAACTTCGCTATTCGCTATCGGCGGTGCGGTTCAACCAGTCGCGGGCCGTGGCGATTGATATGGAAAGCGCCACGATTGCCGCCCAGGGCTACCGGTTCCGCGTGCC
>JBILKO010000172.1:0-3021 GCA_044376615.1 Caulobacteraceae bacterium | reverse complement strand
GCATGCTGAAGGCCCCAAGCGCATGACCTTGCGTGCGACGGGCCCAGGCGAAGTGACCGCCGGCCAGATTGATGCGCCCTCTGATATCGAGATCCTCAATAAGGACCATGTCCTTTGTACCTTGGATGACGGTGCCACAGTCCGCATGGAATTCACGGTCGCCTCGGGCAAGGGCTATGTCCCGGCTGAGCGCAATCGCCCCGAAGATGCGCCCATCGGCCTGATCGCGGTGGACAGCCTGTTCAGCCCCGTCAAGCGCGTCGCCTATAAGGTTGAGCCGACCCGTCAGGGCCAGTCCCTTGACTATGACAAGCTTGTGCTCGATATCGAAACCAATGGCGCGGTCTCGCCGGTCGATGCTGCCGCCTATGCCGCCCGCATCCTGCAAGACCAGCTGCAGATCTTTATCACATTTGAAGAGCCCAAGAAGAAGTCATCAGAAGACTCCAAGCCAGAGCTTCCCTTCAACCCGTCCCTGCTCAAGAAGGTTGACGAGTTGGAATTGTCGGTGCGTTCGGCCAACTGCCTGAAGAACGACAATATCGTTTATATTGGCGATCTAATCCAAAAGACCGAAGCCGAAATGCTGCGGACTCCGAATTTCGGGCGCAAGTCGCTGAACGAGATCAAGGAAGTCCTGCTTGGCATGGGCCTGCATCTGGGTATGGATGTTCCCAACTGGCCGCCTGAAAACATCGAAGACCTGGCCAAGAAGTTCGAAGACCAGATCTAGACCTGAACTAAATTTCCGGCTGGGGTGACCTGGCCGGAAAATATGATATAGACCCCGCTTCGTGTGGCCCGCCGGGAGGCGGCCCGCAGCCCAAGGAGATACCCTTATGCGCCACGGTTATGCGCACCGCAAACTCGGACGGACCACTGCTCACCGCACGGCCATGTTCGCCAATATGGCGGCCTCGCTGATCAAGCATGAGCAGATCGTGACCACCTTGCCCAAGGCTAAGGAGCTGCGTCCGATCGTCGAAAAGCTGGTCACGCTGGCAAAACGCGGCGATCTGCATGCGCGCCGTCAGGCGATCAGCAAGGTTCGCGATGTCGAACAGGTTGGCAAGCTGTTCGCCATGCTGGGGCCGCGCTATCAAGAGCGTCAAGGTGGCTATATCCGCGTGCTGAAGGCTGGCTTTCGCCATGGCGACAATGCGCCCTTGGCCGTGATCGAATTTGTTGATCGCGACCCCTCGGAAAAGGGCAAGGACTCCGGTCCGGTCCATTCTGACGCTGCCGACGACTAAGAAGGCCCAATAACCCCCGGTGCAAACTGGGGGTTTTTTGTATGACGAGATGAGCCGATAGGAGCGGAGACTTGACCCAAACGGCTTCGCTGCGCGCGCCTAGACAGGCGGGTATTGGTTTTATTTTTGCCACGGCCCTGATTGATGTCATCGCCATGGGGGTCATGATCCCCGTCCTGCCGAACCTGGTCAAATCCATGGTCGGCGGCGATACGGCGGCGGCAGCGGATTATACAATGATTTTCGCTGTGACCTGGGGGGTCATGCAGTTCATTTGTGCCCCAATCCTTGGCATGTTGTCGGACCGGTTCGGACGTCGGCCAGTCCTCTTGATTTCGATTTTTGGGCTGGGCGTTGATTATATCTTTATGGCCCTGGCACCCAATCTGGGTTGGCTGTTTATTGGCCGCCTGATCAATGGTATTTCCGCAGCCAGCTTTTCGACCGCCAATGCCTATATTGCCGATATTACGGCGCCCGAAAATCGGGCCAAGGCGTTCGGCATGATGGGGGCGGCCTTTGGCCTCGGCTTCATCCTAGGCCCAGCAATCGGCGGGTTCTTGGGTCAGTACGATCTGCGTTGGCCTTTTTTTTTTCGGCGGCCCTGGCCTTGATCAATTGGCTTTATGGCTATTTTGTCCTGCCAGAATCCTTACCGAAGGAGCGCCGGAGCACGAGCTTGAATTGGGGCAAGGCTAACCCGGTTGGGTCTTTGAACCTCCTCACCTCGCACCCTGGCCTGGTTGGCCTGTCGAGCATTTGGTTCTTGTTTCAGATGGCCCATAATGTGTTTCCAAGCATATTCGTGCTCTATGTTGGCCACCGGTTCAACTGGGGCCCGAGCCAGGCGGCAACCATGTTGGTGGTTATGGGCGTGGTCAGCGTATTTGTGCAGGCGGTCCTAGTCGGGCGCGCCGTCAAGCTGCTTGGAGAGCGGATGGCCTTGATGATCGGCCTGGCCTCTACGGTGTTGGCCTTTGCCCTTTATAGCCTTGCCCCAAACCCATGGATTTTCTATCTGGGCCAGGTGGTTGGCGCCTTTGGCGGCTTTATTGGCCCATCCTTGCAAAGCCTGATGTCGGCGCGGGTTGGACCGTCCGAGCAGGGGCGTTTGCAAGGTGTCAACTCGGCCATGATGGGTATTTGCGCCATTACTGGCCCGGCCATCTATCTGTCCCTGCTGGCCTTTGCGATCCGGCATGAGGCCAAATTCGGCTTGCCCGGCCTGCCGATCATGGTCGCGGGCGCCTTTACTTTGGCAGCCCTTGGCTTAGCGATTTGGGCGGCGCGGCATCAGCGGGTCCCTGCCTAGAAATCAATAGTGCGCTGGGATGTTTTCTGCCCATTCGTGTTTGCGCCACGATGACGGCGACACTATCTGATGCCTTGGGTCTTGATTTAGGATACGGCTCCTTATGCGCCTTCGTCGCTTTCTTATTCCCTTACTGACCCTCGTCGCGGCCTGCTCTGGCCCCAATAATAAGGGCGCGGCCCAGACCGTCATGCCGACCTTGAGCGATATCCCCCTGGCTGAGCCAACGCGGCACGTGCCAGGCGATGCGGGATCGATCAAGACTTCGTTCGCGCCCGTGGTGAAACGGGCGGCACCCGCCGTGGTCAATGTCTTCAGCCGCCGAATGGTGCGCCAAAGAATTGATCCGTTCTGGGAGTTTTTTGGCGGCGGCGGCATGCCGGGTAGCCGGGTTGAGCAGTCCTTGGGGTCGGGTGTTCTGGTGCGATCGGACGGGATTGTTGTGACCAATAATCA
>JBILKO010000057.1:0-15044 GCA_044376615.1 Caulobacteraceae bacterium | reverse complement strand
TGGTGGTCCTGGCCGACCGGCGCGAATTTCCGGCCAAGCTCTTGCTCGCTGATCCAAAATCAGATCTGGCGGTCTTGCAGATCGATACCAAAGGCGAAAGGCTGCCGGTCCTAGCCATTGACGATAAGGAGCCGGTCCTGGTTGGCGACCTGGTCCTAGCGATCGGCAATCCCTTTGGAGTCGGCCAGACCGTGACCAATGGCATCGTCTCAGCCCTGGCCCGAACCGATGTCGGCATCACTGACTATTCCTTCTTTATCCAGACCGATGCCGCGATCAATCCAGGCAATTCCGGCGGCGCGCTAGTGGATATGGACGGAGACCTGATCGGCCTCAATACCGCGATCTTTTCGCGCTCGGGCTCGAGCTCGGGCATTGGCTTTGCCATTCCCGCCGCCATGGTCAAGCAGGTGGTGGAAAGCGCCATAGGTGGCCGCAGCACGGTCGTTAGGCCTTGGCTTGGGGCCAAGCTGCAACCTGTCACCAGCGAGGTGGCCAAGGGGCTGGGGCTCGATCGTCCCGAAGGCGTCTTGATTGCCGACCTTTTCCCCGGCGCGGCGGCGGATCGAGCAGGTCTAGAGGTCGGCGACCTAATTCTGTCCATAGACGGTCAGCCGGTCAATGACGAGGCCGGGGTCAATTACCGCGTCGGCACGCGCAGGCCCGGCGATACGGTCCAGATCCAGGTGCGCCGCGACGGGACTTTGCGCACCCTTGCCGTTCGCCTGGCCCCGCCGCCCTCGGACCGCGCGCCAGCGGAGCGGACCTTAAGCGGTCGCCACCCGCTCGATGGTGCAACAGTCGTCAATCTCTCGCCGGCCCTGGCGGACTCGCTGGGTGCTGATCCGTTCTTGACTAAGCAGGGCGTCATGATCACCAAGGTCCCGCCCCAGTCCTATGCCGGCGGGGCAGGCTTCCAGCCTGGCGACCTGATCCGCCAGGTCAATGGCCGCAATATCCAGACCACTTCAGACTTGCTCGAGGCCTTGCAAAGTCCGACTCGGGTCTGGAGCCTGTCGATCCAGCGCGGCAATCAGGTCATAAGCGCTCAGTTCCGGCTCTAGGCTTTGGCGGCATATGCCGTTAGCTTGAGTCATGTCTGATTTGTTTGAGCGCGCGGGTCTCTCCGTCCCAGAGTCTGAAGGCCACCGGCCCCTGGCCGACCGTCTGCGGCCCCAGGCCCTGGACGAGGTGGTGGGGCAGGACCATTTGCTCGGCCCCGATGGCCCGATCCAGCGCATGGCCAAGGCCCAGCGCCTATCCTCCATGATCCTGTGGGGTCCGCCGGGCACAGGCAAGACCACGATTGCCCGGCTGCTGGCCAAGGCGGCGAGCTATGAGTTCCAGCAGATCTCGGCAGTGTTTTCGGGCGTTGCCGACCTGAAAAAGGCGTTTGAGACGGCGCGGGTGCGGCGGGCGGCGGGTCAGACAACGCTTCTGTTCGTCGACGAAATCCACCGCTTTAATCGCGCTCAGCAGGACGGTTTCTTGCCCTTTGTCGAGGAGGGGATTGTCACCCTGGTCGGGGCCACGACCGAGAACCCGTCTTTTGAGCTGAATGGCGCGCTTCTGTCGCGCTGCCAGGTCTATGTGCTCAAGCGGCTGGATGACGCGGCCCTGCGTCAATTGCTCGACAAGGCCGAAAGCTTTGAGGGCAGCGCGCTGCCGCTGGAGCCCGAGGCGCGCGAGGCCTTGGTGGCGCTGGCCGATGGCGATGGGCGCTATTTGCTGACCATGGCCGAGACCTTGTATGCGGTCGGCACGGCAACGCCCATGTCGACGGCCGAACTTGGTCGCTTGTTGCAGAAACGCAGCCCGGCCTATGACAAGGACCGTGAGGGTCACTATAATCTGATCTCGGCCCTGCACAAATCCGTGCGCGGCTCGGACCCGGATGCAGCGCTCTATTGGCTGGCGCGCATGCTGACCGGAGGGGAGGATCCGCTGTTTATCGCCCGGCGGCTGGTACGGATGGCCAGTGAAGACATAGGTGCGGCCGATCCCTTGTCGCTGGTGGTCGCCAATGCCGCCAAGGACACTTATGATTTTCTGGGCTCGCCTGAGGGGGAACTGGCCCTGGCCCAGGCCTGTATCCATCTGGCCAGCGCCCCTAAGTCCAATGCCGTCTATACCGCCTTCAAAGCGGCCATGGCCTCGGCCAAGGAGACGGGTAGCCTGATGCCGCCCGCGCATATCCTCAATGCCCCGACCAAGATGATGAAACAGCTCGGCTATGGTGAGGGCTATGCCTATGACCATGACCAGCCGGAAGGCTTTTCGGGCCAGTCCTATTTCCCCGACGAAATGCCGCGCCGCCAGTTTTATCAGCCCAAGCCGGTTGGGACTGAGGCGCGGGTCAAGGAGCGGCTGGACCACTGGGCCCAGCTGCGCAAAGCCAAGCAAAACCCCCGTGGCTAGGTCGCCCTATCGCCGCCCGCTCAAGCCAAAGGCGCCCCGGGCGATCGATAATCCCGTCGTCCTGTCGCCGGAAGAGATCGACACCGTGAAGGCCATGGTGGTCTATCAGGACGATGCGATCATTGTCCTGAACAAGCCCTCTGGCCTATCCAGCCAGGGCGGGCGCGGCCAGGTGCATACGCTCGATGAACACTTATGGGCCTTTGCCCGGTCGAGCGGCAATCGTCCGCGGCTGGTACACCGGCTTGATCGCGATACTTCCGGCATCATCCTGACCGCCCGCACCAAGCCCGCAGCGGCCTATCTGGGCAAGGCATTGATGGCCAAGCGGTTTCGCAAGACCTATCTGGCCATTGTCGCGCCGGGCGCGCCGCAACCCAGGACCGGCCTGATCGAAGCCCCCTTGCGCCGCGATGAACAGGGACGCGAGGCCTATATGCGGGTCTGCGAAGCCGATCACCCCGATGCCGAAACCGCCAAGACCCGCTACCGCACGCTGAGCGAAGGGGAGGGGGCGGCCCTGATCGAGGCGCGGCCAGAGACCGGGCGCATGCACCAGATCCGCGTGCATCTGGCGTCTCTGGGGCGGCCCATAGCCGGAGACGTCCGCTATGGCGGCGCGCTGGTTCTAGACGGCGAGGCGGTGCCGCGCCTCATGTTGCATGCCCTGGCGCTGGAATTTCCGCACCCCGATGGCGGCGTTCGGCGGATCGAGGCGGCGCCGCCCGCCGATTTTGCTGCCTGCTTGGACGCTAATGGGCTGGTCTGGCTGGGTGGGCAAGATGTTTGACGTCTGACAGGCCTTGGCGGCGGGCGCGGCTCAGCTTAGAAGGTCGCCTTTCTTCTCTTTGCACATTCGGCCCTTCCCATGCATGACATCAAGGCAATCCGCGATAATCTAAAGGCCTATGACGCCGCCTGGGCCAAGCGTGGCTTGCCTGGTCAAAGCGCCGCAATCCTGGCCATCGACCAGCGGCTGCGCGCCGCCCAGACCGCAGGCCAGGAGGCCCAGGCCAAGCGTAATGAGGCCTCAAAGCTAATCGGCCAGGCCAAGGCCCGCAAAGATGAGGCCGAGGCCACGCGCCTGATGGCGGCAGTCGAGAGCCTGAAAGACGAGCTCGCCAAGGCGGCTGAGACGGAGCGCGCCGAGGCTGAGGCCCTGCGCAATCTGTTATCGGCCATACCAAACCTACCCGCCGATGACGTGCCGCTGGGTGAAGATGAGCATGGCAATGTCGAGATCCGCCGCCACGGCGATCCGGCCAGTGTGCCCGCTGCGCGGCTGAACGCCCCCAAGGATCATGTCGATCTGGGCGCCGCGCTGGGTATGATGGATTTTGAGGCAGCGGCCCGGATGAGCGGCGCGCGTTTTGTCGTGTTGAAAAGCCAGATTGCGCGGCTCGAGCGCGCGCTTGGCCAATTCATGCTCGATGTCCAGACCGTCCAGAATGGCTATACCGAAATTGCGCCGCCCGTCTTGGTTAAGGACGAGGCCCTGTATGGCACCGGGCAGTTGCCGAAATTCAAAGAAGATCTGTTTTCCGCAAAGGCTACCGACTACGACAAGGTAAGGGCCAAGTATATTCAATTTGTTGAAAACAACTCGGATATGAACGTCCTTGTTAAACACGTTGAAGAGATATTTGATAGGATCGAACAAGGGGAGTTTGATCAACCCTATTGGCTCATCCCCACCGCCGAGGTCTCCCTGACCAATCTGGTCCGCGAACAGATCACGGCGGGTGAGGCCTTGCCCCTGCGCCTGACGGCCTTGACCCATTGCTTCCGCTCTGAGGCCGGGGCCTCGGGGCGCGATACGCGCGGTATGATCCGTCAGCATCAGTTCCAAAAGGTTGAGCTGGTCTCGATCACCACGCCGGATCAGTCTGAGGCTGAGCATCAGCGCATGGTTGGCTGTGCCGAGGACATCCTTAAGCGCCTGGGCCTACCCTTCCGCACCATGCTGCTCTGCACCGGCGATATGGGTTTTGGTGCGCGCAAGACCTATGACCTGGAGGTCTGGCTGCCCAGCCAGAACACCTACCGCGAAATCAGCTCCTGCTCCAATTGCGGCGACTTCCAGGCCCGGCGCATGGATGCAAGGTTCAAATATGCCGGCGATAAGGGCACCAATTTTGTCCATACCCTAAATGGCTCTGGCCTGGCGGTGGGCCGGACCTTGGTCGCGGTGATGGAGAACTATCAGCTGGACGATGGCCGCATCGCCATTCCAGAGGCCTTGATCCCCTATATGGGCGGCCTGACCCATATTGGACCACAGGCCTAAGGCGCGTGGATCAGGACCAGGACACGGACGAGACCCAGCGCGCGCGCCTGATCCTGGGCCTGCGCTCGCAAGGCGTGACGGATGCCAAGGTCTTGGACGCTCTGGAAAAGACGCCTAGGGACTTATTCGTCCCGGACCTGTTCCAAGACCGCACCTGGGAAGACTCCGCCCTCCCAATCGCCTGCGGCCAGACCATTAGCCAGCCCTTTATCGTCGGCTTGATGACCCAGGCGCTTAGGCTTGAATCGCGCTCGCGCGTGCTCGAGATCGGCACGGGGTCGGGATACCAGACCGCCGTCCTGTCGCGCCTGGCCCGCTATGTCTATACGGTTGAGCGCTATCGCACACTTATGGGCGAGGCTGAGCGGCGCTTTCGCCAGCTGGACCTCTTGAATGTTATTACCCGCTTTGGGGATGGTGGTGAGGGCTGGCCCGATCAGGCCCCCTTTGACCGCATTTTGGTCACAGCCGCAGCGCCTAATGAGCCCAAGGTCTTGCTCAGCCAATTAAAGCCCAAGGGCACCTTGGTGGCGCCGATTGGCCGGGGCGCCGTCCAGACCCTGACCCGCTATACGGGCGATGGCGAGGGCGGGTTTAGTATTGAGGCCCTGTGCGAAGTGCGTTTTGTCCCGCTGCTCGACGGCGTGGCCAAGGAGCTCTAGAGAAGGCGTATGCGGATGGTTTGGCTTGATAGGGCCGTCAGGTTAAGGTCGCAGCCCCAAACGGTGGGTGATTCCCGTCCAATGGTCGTGTCTGGAGTAAGCATGAAGCCCTTGATGAATTGGACATCTGGCCTTTTCTTGGCAACCTGTCTGGTGCTGGCCGATGCCGCGCCGAGCCTAGCCAGGACGCCAGCAGAGTCTGAGACATCAACTAAGACGGCGCAAAAGTCTAAGTCGGCCACTAAGGCAAGGACCGCTTCAACATCCAAGGCCTCGACCAAGTCCAAGACCTCCAAAAAGGCCAAGAGCGAAAAGGCATCGCCCTTGGGCAAGGTCCAAAAGGGCGATGATACTTATAAGGTCGTCAAGGGCGACACGGTGCTGGGGATCGCCGAGCGTCTACGCATGACGCCAGAAACCCTGATCAAGATGAATGGCCTGAAGAAGCCTTATACTCTGAAGGTAGGGCGAATCCTCAAGGTGCCCGCCGCCAAGGTCTATGTGATCAAGCCAGGCGATTCCCTCTATGCGATTAGCAAGCGTTTCAGTGTCGATGTCGATTCCCTCAAGGCCCTGAACAACACGGGCTCAAACGCAACGATCAAGCCGGGGCAAAAGATTGAATTGCCTGCAGAGGCCCGTGACCTGGTCGCAGAGGCGGAAGCCGCCGCCGAAAAACAACTGGCCGCTGAAAAGGCGGAAGCCGCGCGGCTTGCTAAAAAGAAAGAGGCGGCACGCCTTGCCAGCCGTCGGGATTCATCCAGCAAGCCGTCAGCCGCAACCCCCGCTACCGCGTCAGCGCCACCAGCCGAGCCCACGCTTGATTTGAGCGCGCTTGGCATTAAGCGCGCCGAGCCAAGCCGCGATCCAGGCTCAACACAGGTACCCGCCCAGAATACACCGACGGCCTATGCGCCGCCGCCAAGCCCGCGCCCGATCTTCCCACCCCCGAACCAGCAGGCTGCCGCCCCGTCTAGCCAGGCCAGCATTCTGGATCCAGCGCCCGCGCCGCCAACCGAGGCTGAGATCGCCGCATCCGGCCGCGGCCGATTCCTGTGGCCGATCCGGGGGACGATCATCTCTGATTTTGGGCCTAAGGATGCCGGGCAGCGCAATGATGGGATCAATATTGCGGGACGCGAGGGCGATATCGTCAAAAGCGCGGCGGCTGGCGATGTGGTCTATTCGGGCAATCTCGTTCCGGGTTTTGGCAATCTTGTCCTGATCAAGCATGAAGGAGGCTGGGTTACGGCATACGCCCATATGTCCAGGATCTTGGTCAAGATTAAGGATCGAGTTGCCCAGGGCCAAGACATTGGCGCGGTCGGCAGTACGGGGGGCGTGACCTCGCCGCAGCTGCATTTCGAACTGCGCTATGCGCCATCGCCCAAGGAGAAGGCGCGGCCGGTCGATCCGGCCCTAGTTATGCCGCGTTAAGCCTTTAGGTCGCGGTCCAGGCCGCCGGCCAGGTCGCGAATGAATTGCCAGGCGACGCGGCCCGAGCGGCTACCGCGCAATTGCGCCCATTGCAGGGCCTGGCGATCCAGGTCCTTGACGCTCAGGTCAAACCGCTGGGCATAGCCGCGTACGGCTTCGAGATAGGCCGCCTGGTCCATGGGGGCAAATCCGATCCAGAGGCCAAACCGGTCGGAGACCGAGACCTGCTCTTCCGCATCCTCGGCTGCGGCCATGGCCCCCTTGGCCTCGGCATGATCGCGCGGCATCAGGTGACGGCGGTTGGAGGTGGCAACAAATAAGACATTGTCGGGTGGCCCAGCCACCCCGCCCTCGAGCGCTGATTTTAGCGCCTTGGCATCAGCGGCCCCTTCTTCGAAGGACAGGTCATCGCAGAGCACGACAAATCTTTGCTCATGCCCACGCAGGCGTTCAAACAGCCGGGGCAGGGCGGCAACCTCATCGCGGTCGACCTCGATCAGCTTTAATTCCGCGTGACTTTGGGCCACGGCCATAAAACCAGCCTTGACGAGCGAACTCTTGCCCGCCCCGCGCGCGCCCCAAAGCAGGGCGGCATTGGAGGGCCGGCCCCTGGCAAAGCGCTCAAGATTTTCAACAAACCGCGCCTTTTGCCGATCAACCCCAACTAGCAGGTCTAGCGCAAGCGCATAATCGGGCGCGGCGATAAAGGCGTTTTTAGCCGCGTCATGGCGAAACAGCCGCGCCGCCGCGAAATTGGGTTCAGGTTCAGGCGGTGGGGCCAGCCGCTCAAGAGCCGTTGCAATGCGCTCAAGTGTGGTTTTCAGGTCATTGGACATGCTGCCAGCTTGTAAAGCGCTTGGCGCTCCATTGCAAAACCCCCTCTTAACGCCTAGTTTCCGGCAACTTCGAGCCGCGCGGTGTTCGCGCGCGCCAGCTTTGACAGGTGAGATCTAAATGTTTGCGACCCCGGCCATGGCCCAGACCGCCGCCGCTGCCCCTGCTGCTATGAGCGGCCCTCAAGACCTGCTGATCCAGATCGCTCCGATCTTGTTGCTGCTGGTCCTATTTTATTTCCTCCTGATCCGCCCGCAGCAAAAGCGCGCCAAGGAACACCAGGCCCTGATTGCGGGGATTAAGCGCGGCGATACGGTAGTGATGTCGAATGGCATGATCGGCAAGGTTGCCCGCGTCGAAGATACAGAAGTTGGCGTCGAGATCGCAACCGGAGTAACCGTCAAGGTGATCAAGGCCATGATTTCCGCTGTCAGGGCCCGGGGCGAGCCTGCGGCCGCGAACGACACCAAGTCCTGATCCACCCCATTTGTCGTTTCGTCGGCTGAAAGTCTTGGCTCATGCTTAATCTTGCCCGCTGGAAGGTGATCGCCTGTATCGCCGCCTTGCTGTTTGGCGTGGTCTTCACCCTGCCCAATGTTCTGCCGCAAAAGGTACTGGATCAGGCCCCGGCCTGGATGCCGCATCAGAAGCTGAATCTCGGCTTGGACCTCCAGGGCGGTTCTTATTTGCTGCTTGAAGTCGATACAGCCGCGCTCAAGACCGAACGCTTGTCCAATCTTTTGGAAGACGTGCGCAATAATCTTCGAACCGAGCAGATCGCCTTTACGGGCCTGGGCCAGGTCAATGGCGTTATCTCGGTGCGGATTACCGATCCCGCCCAGATGGAGGCGGCCCGTCAAGTCTTGACCAAGATGGGCCAGCCGCTTGCCGGTGCACCGGCTGGCCGCGATATTGCTGTCACGGCGGCATCTGATCAGCGCTTTGAGCTGGCCTTAGTGCCCGAGGCCATTAATGCCGAAGGCGTTAAGGCCGTTGCGCAATCGATCGAAATCATTCGCCGAAGGATTGACTCTCTCGGTACACGCGAGCCGACCATTATCCGCCAGGGTACAAACCGCATTGTGGTCCAGGCCCCGGGTGAAAGTGACCCTGAACGCCTCAAGCGCGTGATAGGTCAGACCGCCAAACTGACCTTCCAAATGGTGGACGATAGCGTCACCTTGCAAGAAGCCGCCGCTGGCCGCATTCCGCCAGGCTCGGAAATCCTGCCCAGTGAAGAAGAGTTAGAACCGGCTTTGCTGGTAAAGCGCCGTGCCCTGGTTGGTGGTGACATGCTGACCGATGCCCGACTGGCCTTTGACCAGACTGGTCAGCCGGTCGTGTCTTTCCGCTTTAATGGCCAAGGCGCGCGCCGGTTCGGTGACGCTACCGCCGATAATGTTGGCAAGCGTTTTGCCATTGTTCTGGATGGTAAGATTATTTCTGCGCCTCGGATCAATGAACCGATCCGCGGTGGCTCTGGCCAGATCAGTGGTAACTTTACAGAGGCGACCGCCAATGACCTTTCGGTCCTTCTGCGCGCGGGTGCCCTGCCTGCGCCGCTCAAGGTTGAAGAACAACGCACCGTCGGGGCCGAGTTGGGCGCCGATGCCGTCAAGGCGGGCCAGTTTTCGACCCTCTTGGGCGCAAGCCTGATCCTTACCTTTATTGTCCTAGCTTATGGCCTGTTTGGCGGCTTTGCGGCCATGGCCTTGACGGTCAATGGCCTCTTGATCGTGGCCTTGATGAGTGTGACCCAGGCGACCTTGACCCTGCCCGGTATTGCTGGCCTGATCTTGACCCTGGCCGTGGCGGTTGACGCTAACGTCTTGATCTATGAGCGCATGCGCGACGAGATCAGGGCTGGGCGAACAGCCATGGCCGCTGCCGATGCTGGGTTCTCTAAGGCCATGACCACGATTATCGACGCCAATGTGACCACCATATTGGCCGCCCTGATCATGTTCCAGTTTGGCTCAGGTCCTGTGCGCGGCTTTGCCTGGACCCTGTCGATCGGGGTGATCACCTCAGTCTTTACGTCGGTGCTGATTTCCCAGGTCTTAATAGCCTGGTGGTTCCGTACCTTCCGTCCCAAAACGCTTCCGATTGCATAAGGCAAAACCCATGGCCTGGCCGCTCATCAAGCTGCTTCCTGAAAAGACCAATCTCGACTTTGTCGGTTTTGCCCGTACAGCCGGGGTCTTGTCGATTATCGCCGTCCTGGCCACAGCCGTCATGCTGTTCAAGCCGGGCTTGAATTTCGGTATCGATTTCAAGGGCGGCACGGTTTTGGAACTCAATACCGGCACCAAGCCGCTTGACCTCGGGCAGGTGCGCAGCACGCTGGGTGCGCTCGAGCTCGGCGATGTCCAGGTTCAGGCCTTTGGCGCGGAAAATGATGCCTTGATCCGATTCCAGACCCCAGATGGTGCTGATCCGGCCCAAACTGTTGACCGGGTCAAGACGGCGCTGCGTACGGCCATTGGTCCAGTGACCTATTCCCGTACCGAAGTGGTAGGGCCAAAGGTCTCGGGCGAGCTATTTCGGGCTGGCATTATGGCGCTAGGCGTCGCGATCGGCCTGATGTTGATCTATATCTGGTTTCGATTTGAGCTGCAATTTGGTCTGGGTGCCGTGGTGGCCTTGTTTCACGACGTGATCTTGACCTTTGGCTTGATTGTGGTCCTGAGGCTTGAATTCACCCTGACCATGATTGCGGCCATCCTAACCATTATTGGCTATTCGATGAATGACACGGTCGTGGTGTTTGACCGCCTGCGCGAAAACCTGCGCAAGTACAAGAAGATGCCCCTGCGCGAGGTCATTGACCTGTCGATCAACGAGACCTTGTCTCGGACAATCATTACCGGCGTGACCGCGATCTTGGCCCTTTCAGGTCTGGCGATTTTTGGTGGTGACGCCTTGCATGGCTTCTCGATTACCTTGATCTTTGGTATCCTAATTGGCACCTATTCCTCGATCTATGTTGCCTCGCCCATCATCCTTCTGTGGGGTGTCAAGCGCGGTGAGGAGCCGGAGGTCATCCTGCCGCCCAAGACCCGCTAGGCCATGCGTCAGCCGCCCTCAATTGATGCCTATGGCAGTGGCGGCTTTCGGGTCTCTGGCCGAAGGCATGAGGGCTCATTGCTGATCCTCAATGATCAGACTGTCACCTGGCTCTTGACGGATCTCCAAGACCTAACGCCAGAGGCCCTGGCGCCCGTGTTTGCGGCTGGACCGTCTATTGTAGAGTTTGTGCTGCTCGGCACTGGCGCGGTTCAGTCCCTGCCGCCCAGGGCCGTGCGTGAGGCCTTGCAAAGGGCAGGCATCGGCCTTGAGTTTATGGACACGCCGACGGCCGCGCGGGTCTATAATGTGCTGGCCGCAGAGGGCCGCAGGCTGGCTGCAGCCCTCATCGCCATCTAGTTTCAATTCACATTCAGGGGTTCCGGTTTGTCCACAAACTGTGGCCCCCTATTTCGCTTCCGGTACCACCTTTAAGCGCCAGGCCTTGTCGGGCTTTAAATAGGTCTGGGCGGCCTTTTGTAGGTCGGCTGCGGTCACCCTTGCAAGGCTAGCCATGACCGACCGGGCGGCATCGAGCCTGACCGAGCGCGGCTCAGTGCCCGCGAGCGTCTTGATCAGCACCTGGGCCGGATAGGGCCGCACGGCCTCGGTCTGGGCACCGGACAGGATGTTGAGCCAATAGCCATTGGTCTGGCGGGCTTTTTCCAGCGCATCGAGCTGCGGGGTCTTGGCCCGTTGCAATTCGTCGGCACTGACCGGATGATCACGCAGGTCTGCAGCGATCTTGTCCATGTCGGCAAAAAAGCCCTCCAGCTTGGCGGGCGGCATTTCGACACTGGCGGCAATATAGCCGTAGCCTGGGTACAGCCAGGACGCATCCGCGCTTGCCGATGGCGAATAGGTCGCGCCCTGCTTTTCACGCAATTCATCGGTCATACGCAGCTCGATAATCTGTGCCAGGACCCGCAAGGTGCGGGCCTCTTGCGGGTCGGCAGCAAAGTCCTGGCTGGGCCAGGCGATAAAGGCGCTGGCCTGATCGGCGCGGCCCTTATGGGTCAGGGCCACGGGCTGAGGGGTTCCGGCGGGAAACTGCACGGCCCACCCGGTCTTGACCGGCGCGCGCTCTGGCCGAGCGGGCAGGGCACCAAACGTGGCCGCGACCGCCTCAATCGCCTTATCGACCGTGATATCGCCGACAATAACAATCTCCGCCGGACCGTCGGTCAGGCTAGGTTCCAGCACATGTTTTAGTTCATCGGCCTTGGTTGCGCTGATCTGGTCCCTGGTCGGAAACACCCAACGCTTGTCGCCCGTGTGCAGCAACCCTTCCAGCTCACGCCGCATCACCCCGCCGGGCGTCGCCTCAAGCTGGGCATTCAAGGGCGTATAGAGCGCCTTGGCCCGCTCAAAGCCCTGGGTTCGCCAACCCGGCTCTTGAACAAAGGCGGTCATGAGTTGAAGTTGGGTGTCCAGGTCAGCTGGCCGGGTCGTGCCATTTAAAACCAGCGCATCGTCATCAAGGCCCAGATCAAGGCCATAAATCTTGCCCGTCAGGACCTTTTCGATTTGTTCACTGGTCAGGGCCTTGAGGCCACCTTCGGTCGCCGCCCAGCCGGGCATCCAGGCGGCCGTATCCCGATCCTTGGGCAGGTCAAGCTTGCCATTGCCAAGCCGAGCCCGAACCAGGATCTGGTCCTGGGTGAATTTGGTCTGCTTGACCGTCAGGCGCACGCCATTGGCAAAGCGGATAAACACCGTATCGAGATCAGAAATGTCTTTGCGCTCGGCAACCGTGCCCACCGGTCCAAACTGGCTATAGGGCCAGGTGACCGTCGCCTCTTGGCTGGGCGGGGTGACCTTTTGTTCGTCTGCGGCCTTGAAGGTTTCGAGCAAGACCTTTTCACCGCCGACAATCGGGTTGGGACTGGACAGAAAGACCAGGGGACCTTGGCCGATGAAGGCCCCTTTTAGGCTTTTTGAAACGGTTTCAGCGCTCAGGCCCTGAACAGATTGCTCAAACAAGGCCAGTTCCTGGGCCGGGCTGGTCACTACGCTGCGGTCATCGACCGATCCGATCAGTTCGCTTGCCAGAGCGGTTGTGCGGCGCGTCTCAGCGCGGGCGGCTAAGGCCACCAGATTGGCGCGGGTCTCGGAAATTTCCCGATCCAGTTCGGATTGTAAGACCCCAAACGTCACGGCGCGCTTGACCTCGGCCTGGACCGTTGTCAGGCCGTCACGCCATTTATCCGGCTCAACATTGACCGACACTATGGTGCGCTCAGCCGACTTGACCTCATTGGCCGTATAGACGGCGGCCCCGATAAAGGCCGGGTTATCGCCCCTGGCCAAACGCTCCAGCCGCCGATTGACGACGGCAAGGCCAAGCTGCTCGATCAGGTCGTCGCGGCGCTTGGCCACGGAATCACCGCTCAAATCTACCGGACGCAGCCAGCCATATTCGATGCTGGTGCGGCTTCCCGGCTCGACTGCAATCTTGGCGTCCAGTCCGCGCTTAGCTAGCTTGCCCAGATCCGGCTCCGAGCCTTCGGGACCCGAGGCCTGCCAATCACCAAAACGGGTCTTGATCTTGTCTTCCATGGCGTCGAGGTCAAAATCGCCAACCACGACCAAGACCGCGCGCTCTGGCCGGTAATACTTGCTGTAGAAATCGGCAATCAGGTCGCGCGATGCGGTTTTCAATACCTCGACCTTGCCAATCGGCAGCCGCCTTGGCGCTAACTGGTCTTTCAAGAAGAAGCCAAAGCCCTGTTTGAACACCCGGTAGCCCGGAGAGTCGCGGGATCGCTCTTCGGACAGCACAATGCCGCGTTCACGGTCCACAGCCTCTTGGCTGATAGTGAGTTCGCTGGCGGTTTCGCGCAGCAACATCAAGCTGGTATCGACCGTATCGTCATCGGTCTTGGGCAGGTCCAGCTTATAGACCGTCTGGGTAAAATCAGTCGAGGCATTGGTATCAGCGCCAAAGGACAGGCCATGACGCTCCAAGATCTTGATCATCTCCCCTTCGGCGACGTTCTTTGAACCATTAAAGGCCATGTGCTCAAGGAAATGCGCCAGGCCCTGTTGGGCATCGGTTTCCATTAGTGAACCCGCATCGAATCTGAAGCGGATCGCGGCCTGGCCCGTGGGCGTCGCGTTTTTCTTTAAGGCGTAGCGCATGCCATTGGCCAAGGTGCCAAACCGCACCGATGGGTCGGGGCTGATATCCGAGGCCGTTTGGGGCCAGACCCGGGCACTGATCGGCGAGCCGGCATCATCGGTCTTATGAACCGCCGGGCTAAAGAGTTTCGGTAAGGGAAGTTGAATATGCCCACACGCGCCAAGGGACAGACTGAGGCTCACCATAAGGGTCAGGCGCGAAATTCGGGTCATAGGGCAATTATCCTTGCAGTAACCAAAGACAGGCAACATCTGCGTGAACTGCGGCCTTCGCAAGGCATGAGCGAAAAATAACAAGGCGCTCAGCATGCCAATTCGCAAGCCCGCCTCAGCCTCTTTGCACTTGACGGCAAATGGGTTCATGACAGGGACGCCTAGGATTGGGCGAGGAGACGTGAGTTTGGACGAACCAAGGCAACCGGCAATACGCGCGCCATGGCCGGTGGTGGTATTGGTCGGCGTCATTATGGGGGCCTATCTGCTCCAGACTTTTGTTCGGGATCAGGACAGTCTTGTGCTGCGCTACGGGTTTCAGCCTGAGACTTGGCGCCAGGGCCATTATGACACGCTCATATCGGCCCTGTTCCTCCATGGTGGCTGGCTTCACGCGGGGATGAATGCCCTGGGGGCCTTGGCCTTTGGCGCCCCGGTCGCGCGCTATTTTATGGGGACCGATGATTGGCGCCGGTTTACCCTTACGGGGGTGCCGATCCCAAGCTCTGGCCGCTATGGGACCTTGAGCGGCGGTTTGGGTTTTTTTGGCTTTTATCTCCTATGCGGCGCGGTCGGTAGTCTGGGGTTTGCCCTGCTGCATCCGCAAGGCCAGGGCATATTGGTTGGCGCGTCCGGCGCGGTTGCAGGCCTGATGGGGGCAGCCTCGCGGATGATTGATCGTCGTGGCAGCCTTGCCCCCTTTGCCAGTACCTCAGTGGTTGGAATGGCGGCGGCCTGGATGGTGGCCAATCTATTGATCGGTCTGACCGGCCTAGCCCCTGGGGCCAATGGCACGGCGATCGCCTGGGAGGCGCATGTGTTTGGCTATGCCTGCGGCCTGTTTCTGATCGCGCCGATCGGGCGGCTGATGGGCCGACTTTAGCGCAAGGCGAGCGGGCCGCGTTCACAATTCGTTTACCCTGCTTGATATCGATCAAGGTTTGGAGGACGCTTCTAAACAATAATAATACATACGGAGGCGCGTT
>JBILKO010000178.1:0-6475 GCA_044376615.1 Caulobacteraceae bacterium | reverse complement strand
GTGGTTATGAGTGAATTAGATATGGCTTTTCCGGCAGCAGACCCTGGCATCACGCCTTTGGGTTCGCGTGTGTTGGTGCAAATCCGCACCCCCGAGACCAAGACACGAGGCGGCATTATTCTCACTGAGGGCGACAAAGATACCCAAATGTGGAATACTCAAATCGCAAAAGTCATCTCTGTCGGCCCGTTGGCTTTCCACAATCGCAACACGGCAGAGCTGTGGCCCGAAGGCGCATGGTGCAAACCGGGCGACTACGTCCGCGCGCCTCGCTACGGCGGCGACCGTTGGACATCGCCTGCGGCAGATGGTGCAAAAGCTTACTACGTCCTGCTCAACGACCTGGACGTCTTGGGCCTCGTCACCAGCGACCCCTTGGCAATCAAAGCCTTTTTCTAAGGAGCACTCCCTATGGCCACAAAAGACAGCGTTATGGTTGAGGTTGATGACGACCTGCCAGAGAAAAAGGAACCCGACGAAATTGTAATCGTCGAAGACAAGCCCGACACGGGCGACAGGACGCAAAAAGTCGAGCCTGAAACTGCAGAAGAACAGCGCGAAACGGCAAACGCCCGCACCGAAGAGGAGCGCGAAGCAATCCGCGAGCGACGCAGGCAGGAAAAGCTTGACCGCAAGCAGCGCAAAGAAGTCGCCATCAGCCGCGACAAGTTGGAGATGGACTTCTTGCGCAAGCGCAACGAAGACTTGGAGCGCCGGTTGGATGGTGTGGAGACGCACACGTTCAGAACGCAGTTGCAGGACGTGGACCGCCAGATCAAGCACCACTCCGACGAGGTGCGCATGGCGGATCAGGTCATCGCCAAGGCCATCGCCGCTGGAAACGGTGAAGATGTCGTGAAGGCGATGAAGTACCGGGACGAAGCCCTCGCCCGTGTCAACCAACTCAGCTACACTCGGCAAAATGCCGTGCCTCCGCAAAAGCCCAACCCCGGCTTGGACGACCGAGTTGCGCTGCATGCCAAGGAATTCTTGGAAGAAAACAAGTGGTACGACATTCACGGTCGAGACGAGGACTCAGCGATTGTGCTGGCGATTGACTCGGCCTTGATCAAGGACGGGTATGACCCCAAGAGCGAAGACTATTGGACCGAGTTGCGCAAGCGCGCGGCCCGTCGGTTGCCTGAGAAGTTCTCCGCCCGTGAAGAACCAGAGCCAACGCGCGAAGAGCGCCGTCCACGCGGCGGCCCCAACGTCGGTTCTGGTCGTGAGCACGCACCGACAAGCACCCGGCGCGAGATCTACATCAGTCCGGAGCGCAAACAAGCGCTCGTCGACGCAGGTGTGTGGGACGATCCTGTGCTAAGGCAAAGGTACGTCAAGCGCTACGCAGAATACGACCGCACAAACCGTGCATAAAGCCCATAATTTTGCGTTTCTGCAAAGTCAAGTTATAATTCCACTCAATTGCTGAAAGGAGCAATACAAAATGTCCGATGAACGTCTAAAAAAGACCGCTGATTCTCGTGAGAGCCGCTCAGTCGCTGATCGCCCAGCGACGCAAAACCGTGCCGTCTCCGATGCAGAGCGAGTTGAAATGTTCCGGCAGCAGTTCTTTCAATCTGCTCTACCTGATTTGCCAAAAATACCCGGCTGGCATGCGTGCTGGCTGACGACCACGAATCCCCGAGATTCAATCCAGACGCGTTTGCGCCTGGGATACGAACCCATCAAGCCGGAAGACGTTCCCGGCTGGGAGTATGCGACCTTGAAAACAGGCGAATACGCGGGTTTTATCGGGGTGAACGAGATGCTGGCGTTTAAGTTGCCGATGAGCCTGTATGAAGCCTTTATGCGGGAAGCCCACCACGACGCGCCGTTGCGCGAAGAGGAAAAGCTCACCGATACGGCGGAATACTTGGAGCAACAAGCACGCGCGTCTGGATCGAATCTCTTGAAGGGTGATGGCAACGCAGAGTTAGGGCAAAAGCGGTCGGCTCAGTTTGAGTTGGCTTGATCTTTTTCCTCAATTTTAGGAGCCATTTATGTCAGCAACGAACGCACCGTTCGGCTTTCGTCCGGCTTACAACCCGTCCGGACAAGTCCGGGCACGTAAGTACACGATTGCTTCAGGTTACAACACCAACATCTTCTCTGGCGGCACGGTTGCCTTAGAAGGCACTGGCGGCACCATTGTCGCTGGTGGCACTACGGGCGACCTTTTGGGCGTCTTCCAAGGCTGCGAATACACGGACGCTTCGGGCAAACCGACCGTCAGTGCTTTTTGGCCTGCCAACACTGTCGCCACCAACATCACCGCGTGGGTCTCTGACGATTACACGACCATCTACGAGGTGCAAGCCGTCGGGTCTGTGACTCAGGCGAACATCGGCGAAGAAGCCAACACCACCGCCGCATCTGGCTCGACCGCCACCGGGCTGAGCACCACCACACTGGCTGCGCCCAACGGCACGACCCAGTCTCAGTGGCGCATCATTGGCTTCGGCACACAAGTGGACAATTTGCCGGGTGATGCGTTCACCATTGTGCAAGTTTCCTTGGCTCAATCACAGATTGCCTTCGGCAACAAGGTAGGAGTGTAATATGTCAAATCCGATGAGATCGACGGATTTCAGATCCGTTGTTGAACCAATTCTGAACGAAGTGTTTGACGGTGTTTACAACCAGCGTGCAGACGAATGGAAAGGGGTTTTCGATGAGCGCAAGGGCATTGCCCGCACGTATCACGAAGAGCCTGTGTTGTTCGGCTTCGGCGCAGCACCGGAGTTGCCTGACGGCTTTCCGGTCACGTACCAATCTGGCGGCGTCTTGTACAACAAGCGCTACGTCTACAAGGTGTATGGCTTGGCCTTTGCGCTGACCAAGGTCTTGGTAGAAGACGGGGACCACATCCGTATTGGTCAGACCTACGCCAAGCACCTGGCCCAGTCGTTGATCGAGACCAAAGAAACTCTCTGCGCCAACATCATCAACCGCGCCTTCAACGGTGCGTTTGTGGGCGGCGACGGGGTGGCCTTGGCCGCGAACAACCATCCGCTCGTCAGCGGCACATTCAGCAACGTCCTCGCGACCGCTGCTGCATTGTCTCAGACCTCGCTGGAACAACTGCTCATCCAAGTGCGCAATGCAGTCGACAACAACGGCAAGCGCATCCGCCTCACACCGAAGAAGATCGTCACCGGTCCATCCAACGTGTTCCAGGCAGAAGTGCTGCTCAAGTCGGTGCTGCGGGCTGGTTCGTCCGACAACGACATCAACCCCATTCATTCCATGGGGCTGTTGAGCGAAGGACAAGCCAACCTCAGCCGTATCACCTCCACCACGCTGTGGGGCGTCAAGACCGACGCGCCTGAAGGCTTGAAGTTGATGATGCGTCGGGCGCTGGACAAGTCCATGGAAGGCGACTTCGAAACCGACTCCATGCGCTACAAAGCCACTGAGCGTTACGACGTGAGCTGGACTGACCCGCGCGCATTCTACGGCACCGCAGGCGTCTAAGAGTGCTCCCGTGAACACCCCTCCCGAGGGGTGTTTGCAGGGCACTTTTAAAACCCACAGGTGCGTCTGACAGCCTTGCCCGGCTGACGACATGCAGACAGACGCGCCAACACTTGCATGTAAGGAACTATCATGGGATTTTCTACTTATTCTGGCCCGTTGCGCGTTGGCACAGTGCCTGCCACCACAGGCACAACCGCAGGCACGCTGCGCAACACAGGCGTGTTGCAGCTGGTGCAAACCTTCACGCTCGGCTTTGCCTCGATCAACGCAGGCTTAACCGGTCGCGCGTTTGTGCTGCCCGCAGGCTCTATTTTGCACTCGCTCACGTTCTTCACGACAGCAACATTCAGCGGTGCCACCACAATCAAGCTCACCATCGGAGCCACCGACATCACCGGCGTCACCACAGTCACCGGCCCCGCAAACCCCACAGCCATGACTGGTGCCACTGCATCCAACGCAGTCACTGCTTTGTGGAACAATGTGGGCGCAACAGACGCATTGATTAATTACACCGCCACCGGCTCGGGATTGTCCACCGGCTCTGTGACGATTGTTTGTGTTTACGCCCAGCGCGCACCAGACGGTTCGTCCGCTCCTCAGTAATCCCAAGGGGCTGCGGCCCCATATTTGAACAGGAGATTTGAATGAGCGCAACGCCTGAGTATTATTTCAATCACGGCCAAAAATTGGTGGCCACGGACAACGGCGACGGGACCAAAGTCCCTCACACAGTTGCAGAGAACGTCACCAACAAGTTTCGTGAGGCGTTTGAAGTTTATGACCCTGTGAACGGCAGCAGCTGGACAGAAACAAAAGCGCCGGGAGACTTGGTTTATGTGGACGGCAACGCGGCTGCCGCTTCGTATCTCGTGATCAGCAAAGACCCCTTGACAGCGGGAACCGAGACGATTGTTGAGCTTCGTCCGAGCGATTATTTTCACATGCCCACGGAAATTGCGTTCGGTGCCCACATGTCGCAACGCACACTTGGGCAAGAGTTTGCCATAGAAGCGGTAGACACCGGGACTCCGTTGCCGGATGTGCCTGAGTTGGAAATTTCGGCAATCTCGCAGACCACCAGTACGCTGACCATCGACACTGTTTTGCCACACGGTCTGAGCATTGGCAAGTCGATTGGGGTCAAAGACTGCGCTAACGAGCTTGCAAACTACCCAGCGTTGGTGGTTGCCTCTATTCCGACGCCAACGCAAATTACCTGCACTGCTGGACCGGGCGGCACCCTCCCATCGCAAACAATCACCAACCCCGTTGGGGCCAAAGGCTTTGTTTACTTCCGTGAACGGTTCGGGCGCGCTCGCAACGGCGTGTCGCAGATTTTCGAAAACGGCACAGCCACCAATGCCTCGCTGTATGTTCGGTCGGAGTCTGGTGATGCCCTGCCCAGCGGCACGGTCGCTGGCAACCATGCCATGACAGTCAGCACAACCGCATCCACGCAACTCGTCAACAGCGCGTACACTTACGCCTTCGTCCCTGCCAGTGAATACAGGTTGTTGTTGCAGTCTGACCGAATTCAATGGGCAGACAGCCCGGTAGATTCGCTAGCGCAAACAACTGCACGGAGCACTCGCACGCAGGTGTGTCCTGACCCTGCAGAGATGTACAAGCTGCGAATCCGGTCGACCAACAACAAGTCGCTGACGGTGCCAGTGGCGCAGATTGTGACCGCCACAAAGACCGGAACAACCACGGCGAACATCGTCACAGACCGGCCCCACGGCTTGATTATTGGCGACCTTGTCGTGCAATATGGCACGCGCGCCCAAGGAGCCACGGAGTTCCCAAATTTGCTGGTGGCGACCGTTGTTGCTTCAATCGTCAGCCCTACCGAATACACCATTGTTCAAGGTGCGGCTGGAACGATTACGAGCTACGGAGGCTACGTCGCCAAGGTGCAAGGCGGTAACTTAATGTCGGCGCTCGGAGCCAATGCGGTCGTTGCTCAAAATGCAACGCTGACCACACTGGTGGACGGCACTCGCCAGTTGGTGCTCACAGGCAATACCAACTGGGCAGGATTGGTCATTGGTGACTTGGCAAACCTCGTCGGTGTGCGTGCGAACTTGACCGGCGTGAGCTTGGGCGTGGACGGGCCTTGGAAAGTTGCAAACTTCGCAACCACGGTGCTGACGCTCGTCTTGCCCTTCAATGGACAGCGCACCTTGCCAGCAGACTTTGCCGTGACGGACTGCGGCGGCGGCGTCATCAAGCGCACCGATTTGCGCATGAGTTTTGTGCGGATATTTGACTATGAGCGGTTGCGCGTCGAAGCATTGGCCCGGTCTACAGGAGACACAGCGTCCGCGATGCCGGTGGTGTTGCAAGGCGGCACGACTGCAGCCTCTCAGTCCGGCACTTGGAACATTGGAGCCATCACTACGCAAGGCACGCCAGCGGCCCCTGCCACGCCGTACTTCGTCAACAGCTTGGCAACGACGAATATTGCGCTGATTTTGACAGGCACTAGCGGGGTGAGCAGCTTCTATGCAACCAACATTGGAGCTACCGCCGCCTTTGTGAAGCTTTACAACAAAGCCACAGCCCCAGTGTTGGCAACAGATGTCCCAGAGATGGTTATCTGCGTCCCTGCTGCTGTTGCTGGCGTGCCAGGTGTTGCTGAACTGACGGCAGGCTTTCAGTCCTACCGCTTCGCCTTGGGCTTGGGAATCGCAATTACTGGCGCTGTAGCGGACACCGATACAACCGCCGTAGCTGCTGGTCAAGTCAAAGTCAAACTGTCAAGAACTGTTTAAAGGGGGAACTATGATTACTCAAGAAATTATCCGGTTGCTCAACAACCTCTTGTCGTATCAACGACAGCAACGCGTCCAAGCAGAGCAGCGCGGCGATGTCGCCGCAATTAACCTCATCGACGCACAAATCGCAGAAGCTGAAAGCGCACTCGTCAAGTTACAAAGTGCGCAAGCTTAATTTTGCAAAAAGTGGGTTTTAAGCTATAATTCGAGGGCAA